>JADHSW010000068.1 GCA_016776705.1 Rhodospirillales bacterium | reverse complement strand
GGTTCCGGCCAGCTTTTCCTGGGGGACGCCCTGTTCTTCGGCCGCAACGATATAACCCGCCAGCACTGGCAGCACGGCACCGTTCATGGTCATGGACACGCTCATCTCGTCCAGGGGAATGCCGTTGAACAGAATTTTCATGTCTTCGACGGAATCGATTGCGACTCCGGCCTTGCCAACATCGCCGACAACGCGCGGATGGTCGGAATCATAACCCCGGTGGGTGGCCAGATCGAAGGCGATTGACAAGCCTTTTTGTCCTGCCTTCAGGTTGTCGCGATAAAACTTGTTGGATTCTTCTGCCGTTGAAAAACCGGCGTACTGGCGTATCGTCCATGGACGCCCGGCGTACATGGTCGCTCGGGGGCCGCGCATGAAAGGGGCGAAGCCGGGCAGGGTATTGACGTTCTCAAGTCCTTCCAGGTCGTCGGCGGTATATAGCGCTTTGACGTCGATACCTTCCGGTGTCCTCCAGTTAAGGTCATCGGGAGACTTACCCTTTAGCTCTTTGGTTGCCGCTTCCCTCCACGTATCCAAATTCTTGCTAGCAGGCGTTGACATTGGTGGGGGACTCCTTAAAAACCAAGGCTTCAATTTAAGAGCAACCTGGGTTCCATAAATGCAGATTGATCTTTACGATCCCGCAGTATAAACGCCGCCCACGGTAGAGAAAACGGATTTTTTGTGCGAGTGCGAAGACTCAGGACATATTTAAGGCAATTTGGCAGTCTGGTTGGAATGATTGTGAAAATTGTCGAAAAAACTACCTTATGAAGGATGACATGTGGATAAACTCCACAATATGTAGCTATTTCAACTACATATAGTATAGGGGTAGGCAACGGGTAGAAAATGTAGTAAAAAGACGCACTTTTTAACCATTAAACGCCAACCAACAACAAGGAGGCAGGAATCGCGCAGACACGGTTTTTTTTGGGGGGGGATTCGTCGTAATCCGACTGTCGCCTTTTTTGCCGTTTGCGTCCCTGTATTAAAAATATGGCTATCGACTGGACACCTGATCGCGTCAAAACCCTTATGGCGCTGTGGACCGAGGGCATCTCGACTCTTGAAATAGGCCGCCGTCTGGGTGTCACCAAAAACTCCGTCGTCGGTAAAGTACACCGATTAGGACTTCCAAAGCGTCAGTCACCGATAAATTCAACCCCGCGCACGCCTCGTGTCGCCAAATTGAATGTGCCCGTTCGTCTGATGACCCCATCGGTTCCCGCAAGCGCCGACATGGTGAAGATGGAGGAGTTGACATCAGGCATGTGCAACTGGCCTGAAGGTGAACCCGGCTCGGAAAATTTCCGTTTCTGCGGTCAGCCGTCACTTGAAGGCAAGCCTTATTGCGCCGGTCATTGCGCCCGGGCATACGTTAAAAGCACCCGCGATCGCAAGGTTGCCTGATATAGGTGGATTTCACACAGCGAAGATAACAAGGGCGGGCTTATCCCCGCCCTTTTTTTGTCTGTGATTTTGGTGGAAGGACCCTAACGACTCATCACATTTTCATAATTCAGGGAGCCTTCGACTTCCAGGTCCTTGGCTGTTTCGATCAACCGGTTGATGGCCTGTTTGACTTTGGGGCCGGGGACACCGTCCCTGAACTGATAAATCAGGTCCTCTTCAAACATTTTGCGGTTGTTGTCGCTCATGTTGCTGAAGAATTTTTCCTGCAGCACTGTATCCAGCTCACCTGTTTTAAGAAGAATCAGCAAGTCTTCATGATCGGCGACCAACAGCAATTTCTGGATACCGACGTTATTGGCGTTCTTGATATGGCGCATGAAGTCCTTGGCGCGGGTGTCTTCTTTTTTCGTCGCGCCGCCGGGTGCCAGGGTCTGCATGACCTCAAGAAGCAGCATCTTGATCTCTTTACCTTCAAGCACAACTTCGGTGTCGTCGAAGTTGATGGCATAAACATCAGGTGCAACTTTTCGGGCTGAAATTTTCATGGGTGCAAGGTTGCCACGAGGACGCGAAATTGACAAGGTTCTCCTGCCTCTGCTTGACCCAAATCGACCGTAGACTATGATCCGTGCGTAAAATACAAAAGTGAGCACCCGATGAGTTTTCTTGAGCGTATCAATGCCTGTAAATCCCCGGATCTTTCTGGCTATCTGCCTTTCATTGTCGAAGGGGCGACGCTTGGCTATGTGAAGCCGGATTTTGCCAAACTGCTCCAGGATTTTCCCGATACGTTCACCGTAAAGAACACTCAACTGGGCCTAAATGAAAAATTGGGCGATCCTGAAAGTCGCACGGCTGCTGTCGATGAGGTTCTGTTGCGTCTGATGGAACTTGGCGTGATTTCCGGCTGGCGAGGTGAAAAATACAAGGTGGCGACATCTTTTGCCGCCCCGGCTGTTTTTGATATTGAGCGCGCAGCCGTGGCTTTATTTGGCACCATCGGCTACGGCGTACATCTGAACGGTGTTGTACAGACCGCAGGCGGGCTTTCCATGTGGGTTGGCCGCAGGAGTCTTTCCAAGCCGACGGGACCCGGCAAGCTGGATCAGATTGTCGCCGGTGGACAGCCCATTGGCATTTCGTTAATGGACAACCTGATCAAGGAATGTGGCGAGGAAGCCGACATTCCCGCAGACATCGCTGCCGGCAGCATTCCCGTAGGCGCAATCACCTATACCACCGAGCGCCCGGAGGGTTTGCGCCGCGATGTGCTGTTTAATTATGATCTTGTCCTTCCCGAAGGATTCAAGCCATGCAATACGGACGGCGAGATTGAAGATTTCTATCTTATGAGCATGGACGAGGTCGCTGCCCGTGTTCACGATACGGACGATTTTAAATTTAATTGCGCCATTGTGGTCATCGATTTTCTGATCCGCCACGGATATATCGAACCGGATCATCCGGATTATATTGACCTGATTAACGGCCTTCACGGGCTGGATTAAAAGGAATGCAAAGACCATGAACGAAGAACCCTTATGTGTATACCTGTCCGGTGAAATTCACACCGACTGGCGCGAGCTAATTGAATCTGGCTGTAAGGAAGCCGGTCTGGACATCGATTTCCTGGGCCCCGTTACCGATCACGCCAGCAGCGATGATTGTGGTGTCGTCATTCTTGGTCCCGAAGCAGATGACTTCTGGAAAGACCGCAAGGGTGCGGGCATCAACGCCATTCGTACCCGCACCATGATCGAGCGCGCCGATGTTGTGGTTGTTCGTTTTGGCGACAAATACAAACAATGGAACGCGGCATTCGATGCCGGTTTTGCATCAGCTTTGGGCACACCGCTCATTACCCTGCATGATCCTGAGATCAATCATCCCTTAAAGGAAGTCGATGGCGCGGCGCTGGCGACGGCTGAAACGCCTGAACAAGTGGTGCGGATTCTGAAATATGTAATGGAAGGGACCCTATAGTCCCGCCATTTTCCTGACATCGTCGGGGCTTTTGCCTGCTTCGCGCAGGGCCTTGAGGGTCAGGGATTTATCGCGCTTAGCTAATCGCCGCCCGTCACTGCCTTTGAGCAAACCATGATGGCGATATTCCGGCACGTCAAATTCAAGCAGTTCCTGAAGCAGACGATGGACATGCGTCGACGGCATCAAATCTTCGCCCCGGGTGACAAGGGTTACGCCCTGTAGATGATCATCGACGGTGACGGCCAAATGATAGCTGGTCGGCGTGTCTTTTCGCGCCAACACCACATCACCGAAAATTTCCGGGGTTGCCAGGGTTTCTCCCCGGTCCCGATCCAGCCAGTGAAGGGGGCCAGAAAGGCAGCAGATCGCTTTTCCCATATCGAGCCTCAGGGCAAAAACCTCACCCGCCTGTATTCGGTATTCGCGTTCATCTTCTGACAGCTCACGGCAAATGCCAGGATACAGGGGGCCGTCCGGTCCATCAGCATTATGGTGGGGGGCGTGTTGGGCATTCTTGATTTCGGCCTGTATATCCTTGCGGGTACAAAAACAGGGATATAGCAGGCCCATTTTGTCGAGGGACCTTGAGGCGTTGTCATAGTCATCCATGTGCCTGGATTGTCGGCGCACCGGCGTTTCCCATTCAAGACCCAGCCAGGACAGGTCGTCATAGATGGCATCCTCGAATTCAGCCCGGCAACGGCCGGGGTCGATGTCCTCGATCCTGAGCAGAAACCGCCCGCCTTGCCGCGATGCCTCTGTTTGGGAAAACAGGGCTGAATAGGCATGGCCCAGATGCAACAATCCCGTCGGCGACGGTGCAAAGCGTGTGATGATGTTGGTCGAATCAGTACTCATTACAGCAACATAGCATGAATTTTATGAAACAAGCTCAAGACCCAGACTTGTAATTGGCATTAAGTACTACATGTAGTATTCTGCATTTAGTGATATTGGAGGCAATAAGCGATGTCTGCGGTTCTCGAACGATATCCGGCTCTTGTTCTCAACGCCGATTTCCGGCCGTTGAGCTACTTCCCGCTGTCCCTTTGGTCTTGGCAGGATGCCATCAAGGCCGTCTTCATGAGCCGGGTAAATGTCGTTGACGAGTATGAGTGCGCCGTCCATTCGCCCAGTCTGGCAATGCGCCTGCCCAGTGTGATCTCGCTGAAAGACTACATCCCCATGGCCAAACGGCCAGCTTTCACCCGTTTTAACGTTTTCCTGCGAGACAGTTTCGCTTGCCAGTATTGTGGTGGCGGCTTTCCGACGGAAAGCCTGACTTTCGATCACGTCATCCCGCGCGCCCGGGGGGGAATGACTCTGTGGAACAACGTGGTCACTGCTTGCGCCCCCTGCAACCTGTCAAAAAGAGATTTACTGCCCCGGGAAACCGGCATGTATCCCCGCATGGCGCCACGCCAGCCCACGGCCTGGGAATTACAGGAAAACGGTCGCGGTTTTCCGCCGAATCACCTGCATGAAAGCTGGCGCGATTTTCTTTACTGGGATGCCGAACTGCTACAAGACTAGCTGTCCGTTCCAAAGTCGTTATTTTTGCCAAAAACCCTTGCGTTTCCTTACGTAATGGCTATATTCGCGCACTTCTTCCCAAGAATGAGGGTCAATAAAGACCCCGCCCTGCACACCCGCTAATACTTTGCTGGGTGCGTGCCGGTGCTATTGGGACAAAAACAACCGGTAAACGAGTGATTGGAATAGAGTAAAATGAGTAGACGAATTAAATCGAAGTACAAGATCAATCGGCGCCTTGGCGTCAATTTGTGGGGACGCCCAAAAAGCCCCATCAACAACCGCGAAAGCCGTCCCGGCCAGCATGGCCAGCGCCGCCGTAAAGAAACCAACTACGGCACCCAACTGATGGCCAAGCAGAAGCTCAAGGGATACTACGGCAACATCACCGAGAAGAAGTTCCGTCGCTATTATGACGAGGCCGTTCGCCGTCGTGGTGATACGTCCGAGAACCTGATCGGGATTCTTGAGCGCCGCCTGGACGCCGTCGTCTATCGCATGAAATTTGTGCCGACCGTCTTTGCCGCTCGCCAGTTTGTCAACCACGGCCACGTTATGGTCAATGGAAAGAAGGTCAACATTGGCTCTTACTTGGTCAAGGATGGTGATGTCATCGAAGTCCGCAAAAAGTCCTTCGACATTCCCATGGTCCTGGAAGCCGTTGTCTCGCCAGAGCGTGACATTCCCGACTACATGGAAGTCGACCACAAAAAGATGAAGGGCACTTTCATCCGTCAGCCTCTGTTGGCCGACGTACCGTATCCGGTGCAGATGGAACCAAACCTGGTCATCGAATTTTATTCGCGCTAAGCCCTAGCTTAAGCGAACAAAAAAGAAAACACCCACGATTTCGTGGGTGTTTTTTTGTGCTGGGGGAATGAAAAATAAATCGGATCATAGTGTGATCTTCATCACAGTTGCATCAATCTTAAAGAGAATAAAGGTAATTCATATGAAGACATTATTTTGTATCTGTTCTGAAAATTAGCTTTTAATGATCAATGGTGAAGAGCCGAGATGATGGGAAGATTGAACATAACGGAACCTCTTTTGATCGGGCATACCATCATTGATGATGAACACCTGTATCTGGCCTCGCTGGTAAATAAAAGCATGGACGCCATTGCCGCTGGATCGAAATGGCTGTGCGCGGAAACAGTCGATCAACTTATCGAAAAACTGGGACAGCATTTCAAATCTGAAGAACGCATTATGACAGAACTGGGTTTTCCGGAAACCAAAACCCATAGCCAACATCATGTCGATTGTCTTAAAAAGCTGATGTCCATTGGTTCTCGCTGCGAAACCGGTGACTGCCTTGGCAAGGAATGTGTCCTTGATACCGTCAGCCTGCTTGTTGATGATCTGATTGGGGCGGATATGGCCTTCAAGGGCCATTTGCAGTTAATTGGATACCGGGGGTAAACAGTTTTATTCCTATTCTGCTTCTTCTCATTGATCATGCGAATGCATAGGTTTCAGGTATTGTAGAACCGGAGCCCGTTTTAATGTCATCTTTACCAGGCCTTTTCCTTTCCCATGGCGCGCCGACTATCCCTCTGACCGACAGCCCGGTGCGCGCATTCTGGCGCGGACTGAAAAACCAGTTCGAATGTCCTAAATCAATCCTCTCGATTTCAGCCCATTGGGAAACGGATATTCCAAGCGTGTCTCTGATCGAAAAACCTGAGACCATTCATGATTTTTACGGCTTTCCAGAGCAGTTGTATGAGCAGAACTATCCCGCCCCGGGGGCACCGGATTTGGCCCGTACAGTTGCCTCGCTGCTATCAAAATCGGGTATCGACTGCCGTCACGTCAGCGACAGGGGGATTGATCATGGAACCTGGATTCCCCTGATGGAAATGTATCCTGACGCAGATATTCCGGTAACACAGCTTTCCATTCAGGCCGGTCAGGACATAGCCCATCATATTGCCGTGGGGCGGGCCTTGTCTTCACTTCGCAACGATGGCGTGTTGGTGCTGGCCAGTGGCGGGGCGGTTCACAATCTTTCCGGATTTCACCCCGGAAGTGACAAGGTACCCGATTGGGCTCGTCGTTTCGATGACTGGTTGGCAGATACTCTTGCCCGGGGAGACGTTGATGCCTTGATCAACTACCGCACTGAAGACGGCGCAAAGGCCCATCCCCGTGATGAGCACCTTTTGCCCCTGGGTGTGGCGATGGGTGCCGGGGGCGATGGTGCGAAAGGCAGGGCCTTGCACCGGGGATTTATGGATGGTGCGCTCAGCACCGCCGCTTACGCCTTCGGGTGAAAATTAGTCCTCAGCCTTGCACTTTATGCCCCAGGTGAAGGCGACCTCATCGCCAAGTTGGCAATGGTCTTTTATCGGGTAAGAGGCGAAGGCGTCTTCAAGCACCTTCAGGGACCCATCGGGGCGTTCGCCACGGGCATAAACGCAAGGATAGTTAAAAGGCAGGGTCTCGGGCTGGTGCAGGCCTTTCATGCCGTGCAGTTTCCCGTCATTGGAATAAAACATTACCGATTTATCGGGGTGCAGTGCTTTCAAGGCAGCGTCAAATGAATGCCCGGTGTTCAAACTTCCCATAAAAAGGGCATAAAGGGGATGTGACGCGGGCCAGAAATAAATGCGAGCACAGTTGACATAGGGCTTTTCGTCAATGGCGGCGGCGTATGCTGTGCGCTGGGAAAACTGTTTGTTCAATCCCAGTAGGGAATTAGCTTGCGCGCCAATCAAGATTAAAAGCAGAAGCGTGAAGCCCATACGAAGCCGCTTTAGCCCATCCCCGTTCGGAACAACTAATTCCTTTGATAGCTGGTAGATCAGGGCCAGCCCCAGGGCGCTGGTGGTGAGGGCCGGTATCATGTAATGGCCTGCCGGGTGCTTGGCGACCAGCATGGCTTGGCCGACATAGGCGAGGCATAGCCCCGCCAGGGCGCGTCCGGTGGCAGAAAAAGGCTGCGCTTCGCGGCGGCATTTCCTGTACGCCGTGACAACCAACCCAAGGCCGACAAGCAGAACAACGAAGAATATGGGCCTGCTGGAAACCCGTATCAATTGTTTGGGATAGGCGCTTATATCGATAAAGGTCCTGGCGCCATCACCATGAAACCCGCTGGCCGTCGAAATCATCGTCAATCTGTCTATAATTTCGCCGTAAGCGCCAACGGCTGGCAAGGAAAAGACGACAATCGCAAATAGGCTAACCACGGCGTACAAGGCAAGGGAACGCAGGTTCCACAACAAAAACACAGGCAACAGGTAAAGCCCGGCCGACGTCACTTTCGTCACCATGCCAAAACCGGCGACAATCCCGAAGGCGATGGCGTAAGGATTCCGGTTTTTCTCCAACTGGCCTTCACGCAGGGCAAGTAGGGTGACAATGGCCAGCGCAATAACCGTGGTCACAAGCAGGGGTTCTGGCGATACGTGAAGGGTCCACTTGAAGATCAGTTTGGACAAAAAAGGGCCCATTTGCAACAGCAGGGCGGCGGTCATATCGTGGAATACCAGATATCCGACCATGCCCACAACAATCAGCGCCAGGGTATTTAGGCCAATCAGTCCACGCCCGATCAGGCTCAGGTAGTGCTCGGGGTTGCTCAACACGATCCGATTAATGTCCTCGGCGGAACTAAAGGGATGCAGCCCCTTGATCAACAACGCGCCATACCATTGCAGGGTCGTGCCGGGGTGGGCGATATGTTTGGGCCAATCCCCGTTGACCATGTTCAGTGAATCGATCAGGTACCAGTAATCCGGGTCCAGATTGGACCACAACCAGAACGGACCGGCATTTAGGCGCATCAAGATTGAAATAATAAGGAATGCCAGCGGAAGCGCCAACAAGGTGAGTTGTTTGCTGGCAGGCAAGGCGCGAATATCCCTGAACAGGGTGGCTGGCGTCACAATGAAGGCTCCCGAAGATCAATTGTTCGGCAGAAGATTAGTCGAGCGGGTGGAAGGATGACAGGGAAATAAACAAGGGCTGCTTCTGCACTAATGCAGGAACAGCCCTTGAGGAATAGCCAAAATTTCGAAGAGGTGTTCAGGACACGTATTCTATGCCCTTGTCGTCGAACATTCTTTGCAATTCACCGGCTTCGTACATTTCCTTGATGATATCGCAACCACCAACGAACTCGCCCTTGACGTAAAGCTGGGGAATGGTCGGCCACTGAGAAAATTCCTTGATGCCTTCGCGGATTTCCATGTCTTCAAGAACATTGATGCCCTTGAACTTGACCTGCATCTGCGACAATGCGCCGACGACAGCGGCGGAAAAACCGCACTGCGGGAACATCGGATTTCCCTTCATAAACAGGACGACATCGGTGTCGTTGATTTCTTCATTGATGCGGTCGAAAACGGGATTGTCGCTCATCTTTTAAATTCCTTTGATGAAGTAGGTCGTTAGGTGCTGGCAGGGGTTTCGGTTGTCAGGGCCAGTGCATGAAGTTCTCCGCCCATTTTACCTTGCAGGGCGGCATAAACCATTTGATGCTGCTGGACGCGGGATTTGCCTTCAAACGCGCTGGAAACAATGCGTGCGGAATAGTGATCGCCGTCGCCGCGCAGGTCCTCGATGGTGATTTCAGCATCGGGGAGCGCTTCCTTGATCATCTGTTCGATCTTGGCAGATTCCATTGCCATATTTGGTAATCCTTTGTAATCGCTAAATTAATTAAGGCTGAGACATAAATTCAGGTAGCCAGCCTTGATGTCCGGCAGCCAGGTCTTCAACGGATATGGTTGCTTGGGGGCCGACAGTCAACATCTTGCCGCCGGTCTTGCCAATTTTTTCTGCGCTGACGCCTGCGGCCGTGGCCTCGGAAAGGATCACATCGGCTTCGTTTGTGGCGATGATGTAACGCGCCTGATCTTCACCGAACAACCAGCCATGCAGGGCTGGGGCGGTTTTTGGGGCGTCGATGGTGGCGCCAATGCCTGAAGCCATGGACATTTCCGCAATTGCGACGCCCAGCCCACCGCCAGAAATATCATGGCAGGTAGTGATGCGTCCGGCTTCGATCAGGGAGCGAACAAAATCGCCGTTGCGGCGTTCCATGGCAAGATCGACTGGCGGCGGTGCGCCTTCTTCGCGACTTTCAATTTCACGCAGGTAAAGTGACTGGCCCAAATGGCCCAGGGTTTCACCGATGACGACAATGTCCTGTCCTTCTTCGCTAAAGGCGACAGAAGCGTGTTTGTTGACATCGGCCATAAGTCCAACGCCGCCGATTGTCGGTGTCGGCAGGATGCCCTGACCGTTGGTCTCGTTGTACAGGGACACGTTGCCGGAAACGACCGGGTAATCCAGCGCGATGCAGGCCTCGCCGATGCCCTTCACGCAGCCGACGAATTGGCCCATGATTTCGGGACGCTCCGGATTGCCGAAGTTCATGTTATCGGTGATCGCCATGGGTTTCGCGCCGGTGGCGGTGATATTGCGATATGTTTCTGCTACGACCTGTTTACCGCCTTCGTAGGGATCGGCAAAGCAATAGCGCGGAGAGCAATCCGACGATGTGGCGATGGCCTTGTTTGTGCCGTGAATGCGCACAACGGCGGCGTCGCCACCTGGCCTGCCAACGGTGTCTGCCATGACCATGTGATCGTACTGTTCCCAAATCCAGCGCTTGGATGCCAGATCGGGGCAGCTGACCAGGGTTTTAAGAACGGCTATGGGATCGTTTGGCGCGTTGGTGTCGTCGATGCTGATGGTCGCTGCTTTTGGTGTTTCCACCCACGGGCGGTCATATTCCGGCGAGGCTTCGGCCAGGGGGTCAATGGGCAGGTCGGCGACGACCTCGCCCTTGTGGTGAAGGACCATGTGCTTGGTGTCGGTCAGGGTGCCGATGATGGCGAAGTCCAGTTCCCACTTCTCGAAAATGGCGCGGGCTTCATCTTCGCGACCGGGTTTCAGGACCATCAGCATGCGTTCCTGACTTTCCGACAGCATCATCTCGTACGCCGTCATATTGGCTTCGCGCTGGGGAACGGCGTCCAGGTTCATATCGATGCCAACACCGCCCTTGGAGGCCATCTCGAAACTGGACGAGGTCAGTCCAGCAGCGCCCATGTCCTGAATGGCGACGATGGCATCAGTGGCCATCAGTTCCAGGCAAGCCTCAAGTAACAGTTTCTCCGTGAACGGGTCGCCGACCTGTACCGTCGGGCGCTTGGCTTCGGAATCTTCGGAAAATTCCGTCGACGCCATCGTCGCGCCGTGGATGCCGTCGCGTCCGGTCTTGGAGCCTACATAAACTACGGAATTGCCAATCCCGGCGGCGGCGGAATAAAAAATATTATCGGTTTCGGCCAGACCAATTGTCATGGCGTTGACCAGGATGTTGCCGTCATAAGAAGTGTGGAATTCACACTCGCCGCCAACTGTTGGAACGCCCATGCAGTTACCGTATCCGGCAATACCGGCGACAACACCGGAAACCAGATGCTTTGTCTTTGGGTGATCGATTTTGCCAAAACGAAGGGCGTTCAGATTGGCGATGGGTCGCGCCCCCATGGTGAAAACATCGCGCATGATGCCGCCAACCCCGGTCGTCGCGCCTTGATAGGGCTCAATGAACGACGGGTGGTTGTGGCTTTCCATCTTGAAGATGATGGCGTGATTGTCGCCTATATCGATGATACCGGCATTCTCGCCTGGGCCGCAAATCACCCAGGGGGCCTTTGTCGGTAATGTTTTCAGCCATTTTTTCGAAGATTTATACGAGCAATGCTCGGACCACATCACGGAGAAAATGCCAAGTTCCGTCAGGTTCGGCTCGCGCCCCATAATGGACAGGACTTCCTGGTATTCATCATTCGTCAGGCCATGGCTGGCGACGATTTCCGGCGTGATTTCGCTCATATTTTCCATCTTTGGCTGGACTGTGAAATATGGGGGCTTTCATACCCGATTCCCGATCTAATACCAAGGATAAGGAGACTAGACTTTGCGAATCCAGATGGCGTTATCGTGGAACGCCGCGCCGCCGATAGGGGCGGTCGGATCTGCGCCGGTTAGGGCGTTGATTCCAATGCCTTCCTCGAAGGCTGCATTGGGCCAGATGCTTTCAACAATAACCACACCCTGCCTCATCCCTTCAACAAGCCGGGCCTTGACGACAATGTTTCCGCGATTGTTGCCAAGCCGAACCCGCGCGCCTTCGATAACGTCCAGTTCAGCAGCATCCAGAGGATGAATTTTGACATGCGGCTCGCCCTCTTTCTTGATCGAAGTCTCAGTCTCCGTAAAGCTTGAATTCAGGTAGTTGCGGGCCGGTGCGGTGACCAGCTTGAACGGCATTACGTCACTTGTTTGCTCAATCACCGCCCAATGATCAGGCAGGGCGGGCATGGTTTCCAAAGCCCCTTCTGGACCGAATTTGGTTGGCCCCAAGGATGACCAGTCGGCCTTGAAGTGAAATTTCCCGTCGGGATGGGCGAAACCGTTGCGGAAATGGGACGTGTCAAAATCCGGCTGGCGATCAATCCAGTGCTTTTCATTCAGGGAATCGGCGTCAGGGTAGCCCGATACCTTCAGGGTTTCATCGATGAGCTGCCACGCAGTCATGGCGAAGCCACGGTGTTCGGCCCCCAGGCGTTTCGCCAGTTCACAAACGACAAAATGGTTTGAGCGACAAAGTTCCGGGCCATCGATGACTTTCGCGCCCATGCCCACATACTGGTGGCCACCGCCGCGATAGATATCGTCATGTTCCAGGAACATGGTTGCGGGCAGGACAATGTCTGCCATTTTTGCCGTTTCGGTCATGAATTGTTCATGCACGCATACGAACAGGTCTTCGCGGGCGAAGCCTTGATGGACTTTCGTCAAATCGGGTGCAACAGCCATGGGATTGGTGTTCTGGATCAGCATGGCGGTGATGGGGGGTCCGTCGCCCAGATCCCGGGTATCGCCGGTCAACGCTGCGCCAATGCGTGACATATCAATCACCCGTACATTCTTATCAAGGGCGTCCAGGCCTTCAATCAGGGTGCGGTCGATGGCGAAGATGTCGCCATTACTATGGAACGCCCCACCCCCTTCATGCGCCCATGCACCAACGACGGCTGCGACGCAAAAGGCGGAATGCATGG
>JADHSW010000067.1 GCA_016776705.1 Rhodospirillales bacterium | reverse complement strand
CTTTCTGCGTTCCGTGACGTCGGTAAAAGAGACAGCAAACTGTCCCTCTCGGGGGCGGAAGGCAATAACTTCAAAATGTTTGTCCAGTTCCTGTAAGTAGTTCTCGAAATGGATGGGCTTTCCGTTTTGAACGACTTTTCCGTAATCTTTAATCCAATGTTCTTCTAACTCCGGCAAGATTTCCAGAACCGTCTTGCCGATAATCTTGTTTCGTTGCAGACCGGTGATCTTCTCAAACGCCGGGTTTGCCTCGATGAACCGGTAGTTACATGGATCGCCATTGTCATCAAAGATCATTTCGTGGAGGGCAAAACCATCCAACATTTCGTTGAAGAGAATGGAATATCTTTCCTCGCTTTTCCTCAGGGCGTTCTCAACGAGTTCTTTTTCCTTCCTTTGTTTTTCACGGTAGTATGACAGCCAGATGATAAGAAGGAGCAGAATGACGCCCGCACTTCTGATCGCCACCGCGTTTGGCGCTTCGTGCGTCCACCCACCTCGCGGGGTTGCTGCAAGTTGCCAGGAGCCATGCGGCAGGGAAACATCCAGCAAAACAGGCGCCTCTTCAAACAGACCGGGGCGGCCAAAAAAGACCTCCCCCTGGGCCCCCATGCTGTCCTGTCCCCGAATAGAAATTTCGATGTCCCTGTGCACATCGGACAAGCCGGAAGCCGCGTACAATTTATCAACGTCGATAACGGTTGAAATTAATCCCCAGAAACGTCCCCGATTATGGCTTTTATCCCTGGCAAATTCAAAAATAGGCGCACGGGCAATAAACCCGCGCCCGCCCTGGACAAGATTTACAGGGCCAGCCACGAAAATGCCGCCGATTTCCTTTGCCTTGAGCGCCGCCGTTCGCTGCTGCTTGTTCTTTCTATAATCAAGCCCAAGCGCCTTTTCATTTCCCTTCATCGGGTACATGTGCGTGATGACCATGTCACGGGCAGCCGCGATGTTGCGGATCTCGGTTGTCTGCGACAGGATTATGCTGGCGTGCCTGGAAAAAGTGTCCTGGGTAATTTCGGGGTTAAGCGAGATTTCGGCGTTCAGGCCGATTATTGACAGTAAATTGTTGTTGATAACGCCTTCCATGCGGGCACGAACCGTACTCAGCCTATTAACAATGGATATCTTTTCAGTCTGCTGGAAACGTTCGGCATCGATGCGTTCATAAAAAATGCCCGCAGCAATCAGAAGCCCAACAGCAATAACCGGCGCATACCAACGGCGAATGGAGTCCGGGCTCGTATTCAATCTGACTAGTAGTTCTCGCATACTGTTTACTTAAAATCAGGAGACCAGTGTCGATCACTATGCATTTTGTTGTTTTTGAGGCTGTGTATTAACCGCCTTCCAGTTACACAAAATCGTATACAGTTTGATCCGCCAAGGGAACTTTATTCTGGCTAGTGACCCGGTAGCAGAAAATTGGATATTTAAGACTTAATGCATTTCCCCCACCAGCAGGGCCGGGTCCAGATGCGTATGGTTCAGCGTTACTCCCCAATGCAGATGCGCCCCGGTTACGCGCCCGGTTTTTCCGATTTTACCGATGGCGTCGCCCTTTTTGACCAGCGCCCCCTGTTTCACAAGCATCGCGCTCATATGGGCGTAGACACTGGTCAGGCCAAGCCCGTGATCGAGCATCATGGTTTTACCTGTGTAGAACATGTCGTCATGGACAAGCACCACCATGCCGTCCGCCGGGGCGACGATGAGGGTTCCCTCGCTGGCGGCGATGTCGGTTCCATTGTGGGGGTTCTTAGGCGTGCCGTTGAGGATACGCTGAGAGCCGAAGACGCCTGAAATCGGGCCCGTCACCGGCCATATGAAACCCGACGCAAAAAAGGCTTCCCGGGTATCCAGCGCCCGCACCCGGCCAATGCCCGCATTGTCGGCCTTGATGCGGGCGATGTCTTTCGGATTTGGCGTTACCTTGCGCGAAGGAAGGCCGTCAATGCGCTGCACCTTGTAGGTTCGCGGGGCTATGTCCAATGTGCGCCTGTCGATGTTTCCATCCGGGCTCGTTATAACCAGCTCGGCCTTTTTCCTTGCATCGCGCCCGAAGCCAATCAGGAAGCGACCATCCGCCGTAAGGCCGAGAGGATTTCCGTCCAACGTGACCGTGTTCCCCGCATCCGTATTCCCGAACACCAGCCCGCCCTGGGTAAAATTTCCCTCAAGAAGGGTTTTTGCTGTGGCACTGAAAGAAACCAGAAGAGATGCGAAAATCACCGCGACGAAAAAACGACTCACAGCAGGCTTCCTTGTTTTCCATCTTCTTTTTTCCTTTGCGCCTTTACGGTCCTGCCTTCCGACGTCACAGGCTTTCCTGATGCCGTCGCGCCGATCCTGCCATCGTGGAAATTGATCGCCAGCCCCATGCCGGGTTTGACATCACCTGCAGAACCCAGGGCCTTTCCCGCGCCATCCGTGACAAGGGCGAAGCCCCTTTCCAGCACCCGTTGATAGGAAAAGCTTTCCAGCAGGGCGGAAGCCTGTTTCAGGCGCTGTTCATGCCCGGATATCAATCCCTTTGCCGCCTGACCCAAGGCCCGCGCCTGACCGTCAAGACGAACTCGGGCATGGTCAATCCGCTGTTTTGGTTTAGGCAGGGCCGCCGCCGCCAATCTGGCGCGACGGCTTTGAAGGCCCGTTCGCAGGCTGTAGCCCAACCGTTCCGCCCAATCGTCGAGCCGCTGGGAGGCTTCTTCGACGACCCGGCGCAGATTTGGCAGGCCCCGGCCCAGACCTTCGAGGATGGTTCTGTATTGCGACAGGGTTCGGTTAATGGAATTGACCAGCCGTGCGCCGTTATCCATTACCTGAGCCAGCAATTCGGTGCGCACCGGCACCGCCAGTTCAGCCGCCGCCGTGGGTGTGGGGGCGCGCATATCGGCGGCAAAATCGATCAGGGTGGTGTCCGTTTCGTGACCGACGGCGGAAATCAGGGGAATGTCGCTGTTTGCGGCGGCGCGAACCACTGATTCCTCGTTGAAGGCCATCAGGTCTTCCATGGAACCGCCGCCCCGGGCGACGATCAGTAAATCTGGTCGGGGGATGCTGTCGCCCGCCGCCAGATCATTAAAGCCGATAATGGCGGCGCTGATTTCCCCTGCCGCCGCGTCGCCCTGAACCAGGACCGGCCACAGAATGACCCGAACAGGGAAGCGGTCCGACAGACGATGCAGGATATCGCGGATAACAGCCCCGCTCGGGGAACTGACGACACCGATAACCTGCGGCAGGAACGGCAGGGCGCGTTTGCGATGGGCGTCGAAAAGCCCCTCTTCGGCCAGTTTCCTTTTGCGGTCTTCCAGCAGCTTTAACAGCGCCCCCTCGCCTGCAAGTTCCATGGAATCGATAACGATCTGGTAGCTGGAACGCGCGCCATAGGCGGTAATCCGGCCCGACACCACGACTTCCATACCGTCTTCGGGGTCAAGGGAAAGTCGCCCCGCGGTGCCGCGCCAGCACACTCCGTCCAGCACCGCATCGTCGTCCTTGAGGCGCAGATACATATGTCCCGATGCGGCGCGTTTGAACCCGGTGATCTCGCCGCGCACCCGAACCCGCCCAAAACGGTCCTCCAGCGTGCTTTTCAAGGCATTTGACAGCTCGCCGACGCTCAGTTCGGGAAGATTATGTGTCGATTCTTCAATGGATGGCTTTTCAGTCATACCCGACAGTATGTATGCTAGGCTGCAAAGGCGCAATTGGCGGATACAAGCCAAATCACAAAAGGAGGATATTTTTGATGAAGGTTCTGGTTGTTGGTTCCGGTGGACGCGAGCATTCCCTGTGCTGGGCTATCGCCAAGTCTCCAAAGTGTGATGAGCTTTACTGCGCGCCGGGCAACGCCGGTATCGACGGCATCGCCATTACCGTTGATATCGCCGCCGACGATATCGACGCTCTGGTCACTTTCGCGTCTGAAACCGCCATCGACTTTGTCGTCGTGGGACCCGAGGGTCCCCTGGTCGAGGGCCTTGTGGACAAGCTTGAAGCCGCTGGAATCAAAGCCTTCGGACCCAGCGCAAAGGCCGCCATTCTTGAAGGCTCAAAGGGTTTCATGAAAGATTTGAGCGCCAAATACAACATTCCCAGCGCCGATTATGGTCGCTTTGATGAGCCGGACTCAGCCAAGGAATTCATCCTGCGTCATCAGGCGCCGATTGTCGTCAAGGCAGACGGACTGGCCGCAGGCAAGGGCGTCATCATTTGCCGCAACCAAAACGAGGCCTATGCCGCTGTCGATCATATTATGACCGAACGCGCCTTTGGTGGCGCTGGCGAGGAAATTATTATCGAGGAATTCATGAGCGGTGAAGAAGCCAGTTTCTTCGCCCTTGTGGATGGCCAAAACGCCGTGGCGCTGCGCTCCGCCCAGGATCACAAGGCAGCCCACGATGGCGATGAAGGTCCCAACACGGGCGGCATGGGCGCCTATTCGCCAGCCCCCATCGTCGATGACGCCATGGCCGAGCGGATAATGAATGAAATAATTTACCCGACCATCAAGGCCATGGCCGCCGAAGGCAGGCCCTATAAAGGCGTCCTTTACGCAGGCCTGATGATTACCGATGAAGGTCCCAGGCTGATAGAATTCAATGTTCGTTTCGGCGATCCTGAATGTCAGCCCCTGATGTTGGCCCTGAAGTCGGACATTCTGGAGGCCCTGATCGCATCCGCCGATGGCACCCTGGACACAATCAGCCTGGAATGGCACGACGAAGCCACGCTTATTGTCGTCATGGCCGCCAATGGCTATCCCGGTCGATACGACACGGGAACGGAAATCAAGGGTGTCGACGACGCCAACGCCATCGAAGGTGTCTATGTCTTTCATGCCGGAACCACAGCCGAAAACGGCAGTTTGCGGGCCACAGGCGGGCGCGTCCTGGGGATAACCGCAAAAGCGAAAACCGTGGCCCAGGCACAAAAGCTGGCCTACAAGGCCGTCGATAAAATTGACTGGCCGGGCGGCTTTAATCGTACTGACATCGGCTGGCGGGCGATCAAGCGTTAGATCAAACTGGATTTTGCTTATTCTCGCCCCATATCCCTGACAGAACCATATATTGAGGGAGACCACGCATGGACGATCAAACACGTACCGAACTTGAAGCCGCAGCCTTTCGCGGACTTGTCGGGCACCTGCAAAAACGCACGGACGTTCAGAATATCGACCTGATGAATTTGTCAGGGTTTTGTCGCAATTGCCTGTCGAAATGGTATATGGCGGCAGCGAAGGAACGCAATATTGATATGTCTTACGACGAGGCTCGTGAAATTGTCTACGGCATGACATACGACGAATGGAAACGCGATTTCCAGTCGAAGGCATCCGACGAACAAATGCAGATGTTCGAAGACACCAAACCCTTGCACGCCGACATCAGCGGTCATAATAAGTAAAGGCAAGCTGGATAGCCTTCCGGCCCCTTGACTTAAGAGGTGCACGTCATGAATTTTCCGCCCTTACCCGATGCCCATGCCCTTGCCGTCCTGATCCTTATCGTGATCGCACTGTATCTATTCACACGCGAAAGCATCTCGCTGGAAACGTCGAGCTTGTCCGTTCTGGTGATTCTTGTGGCTGGGTTTGAATTGTTTCCCTATTTCTTAAACGGCGCTCCGCTACATGCGGTGGATTTTTTCAAGGGCTTTGGACATGAAGCCCTGATAGCCGTCTGCGCCTTGATGATTGCGGGACAGGGATTGGTTCGTACCGGCGCCCTTGAACCGGTTGGCCGCTCCCTGGCGAACCTGTGGTCCGTGAGTCCTGCGTTGTCGTTGCTTCTGACTTTGGTCGTCGGCGGGGCCTTAAGCGCGTTCGTTAACAACGTTCCCATCGTGGTCCTGCTTCTGCCGGTCCTCATTAGTATATCCCTTCGTACCAACAAACCTGCCTCAAGCATCCTCATGCCCATGGGTTTTGCCACACTGGTCGGAGGCATGACCACGACCATAGGCACATCAACCAATCTCCTGGTTATCTCCATAGCCGCTGACCTGGGGCTACCGCGTCTGAATATGTTTGACTTTTTCATCCCCGCTGCGATCACCGGAGGGGTGGCGATACTGTATCTGTGGCTACTTGCACCGCGCATGTTGCCTCAACGTGACACACCTCTGGGTGACATGTCGCCACGGGTATTTACAGGACGCCTGCACGTTGAGGAAGGCGGATTTTCTGATGGGAAAATGCTATCCGAACTTATTGAAAAAGCAGGCGGAAAGATCAAGATTCTCGAGCTACAACGCGGCCCGAATATGATCATGGTGCCTTTTTCAGACGCGATCCTGCAAGCTGGCGATCACATCAGCGTCCGCGATACACCGCAAAAGCTCAAGGAACTTGAAGAAATTCTGGGGGTTCGGCTGTATACCGGTGACACCCCGGTTGACGACACACATCCATTGAACGCGGAAGATCAGCAGATCGCCGAGATCGTTGTTACGCAAGGTTCGCCCCTGGATGGCACGACCCTTTCAAGGACGCGCTTCGCCGATAACTATCAACTTGTAACACTGGCCTTACACCGCGCCGGTGCGGAAATCACCAGGCTTCGCGAAGATGTGGGCGACGTGCGCCTGCGCGTCGGTGATGTGTTGCTGGTGCAAGGCAATCCAGAACAAATTTCCGCCATTAAGCGTGGTGGAGAACTGCTCGTACTCGACGCCACGGTTGAGTTGCCGCACACGCAGCGGGCGGCGTTGGCGCTGACCATTATGGTTGGCGTCGTCTTAACGGCTGCCTTCGGATTATTGCCTATCGCCATCAGCGCCGTGTGTGGCGTGTTCCTTATGATTGTCACCCGGTGCATCCGTTGGCGTGATGCAGCCCAGGCCCTGAGCGCGCAGGTGATTATGATCGTCGTCGCCAGTCTGGCCCTGGGCACGGCGCTGCTGAAAACCGGTGGCGCCGAATACCTGGCACAGGTATTTTTGGCTATTTCCGGAGATGCTTCACCCACGGTGTTGCTAAGCGGTCTGATGCTGGTGATGGCTATTTTGACAAATATTGTTTCGAACAATGCCGCTGCCGTTATTGGCACCCCCATTGCTGTGGGCATCGCCCAACAGCTATCCCTTCCTGCCGAGCCGTTCGTTTTAGCGGTGCTCTTTGGAGCCAATATGAGCTATGCAACCCCGATGGCATACAAAACCAATCTTCTGGTTATGAACGCGGGGGGCTATCGTTTTTCCGATTTCGTTCGGGTTGGCGTTCCGCTAACCCTGATCGTGTGGCTTTGCCTATCGTGGCTGCTTCCAACACTATATGACCTTTGAACAGGCGAACGGCAGACACTCCCGCGACCACGAAGGTGTTTGTCGTGTGAGTGTACTGTCCTGTTTTTTGCTTTCATTATTTGCAATTCGTTTCCAGCATCAGCCAAAAATTTACCAGAACGCAACCCCATTTTCGTGTCAGTTGTGGAAGGCAATGAATATGGTCTTTTCTCGTGGACTATCGTTAAGAAAGCGCCCAACAGAAGAAAAGCTGCCATAATCAGATGGTGGCTGGAACTTCGGTTCATAGCCATAAACGGTCATCTACATTGCTAACCAGATAGTAACATTTCCGGGTCAAGCTGCGGGGGGAATGCAGTATTTTCCTGAGTTTGGCATTAACAAGGCTATCAACATTAGTTGAACACGCCTGTCCGGAGAATCAATTGAAAATTGGAATTCTTACACTTCCTAAATCTGGCACTCACCTCTGGAGCAATATTCTGAAAAATGCGATGGATTTAGGTATTTTGAATAGGGACGAATTATCCAGTTTTTATTTTGGACATATTCTTGATGAAGATAATCTACTTCACCTCAGCCACGACCAAGTGAATTTTATGACGGTTAGAGATGTACGCGGGTATTTCTTATCGCTGTGTAATTGGTGCGACGTCAGGTGCAAGCAAATCTTGGAAGAAAAGCGTGAAATCCGGGGGATGCACTCAGAGCGAGCCTCTCAGTGGAGCACAATGAATTTTGAAGAAAAGCTTGAAAGCTTGGTATTTCAAACCGATAAATCTCTTTATGACGTATCGTACATAGATTCCAATTTCCAGGCTGCTGGCTATTTGGTGACAATGGGAGTCCCGGTAGTCAAATTTGAAGAAATTGCGTCGCGTGACCCCTCGTCGGAACCGTCTGACATTTCAATCGAAACTTGCACGAAAGCATTAGGCTACTTAGGGGTGTCTATAAGTCAAAACGATGCACTAGAAATCTTACGCTTAAGTTGGGGGGATTCTAGAACATTTAATCCAGAGGGCGGTCCAGACAAATGGAAGAAGGACCTCCCCGAAGATATTAAACGCAACATTGAGCTTAGGTATTCTAGGCATATTAATAAATTAGGGTATGAGATATAGGCTCGTACGACGAAGAAAATTAGGATTTTTTTTACTAGGGGCTATTCATCTCCAGGTAAAATTAACTATCCTGATCTTTCCTCAAACTCAGGTGCACGTGTAAACAAAATGGCTAGTGACCATAAAAGAATTATTTTTTTGGTAATAATTATGGTCGTTGTCACCCTGGTTTCAATTGGGCTTACCACAATAATTCTCTACGAAACGTCAATCGATCAGAAACGCGAAAGTCTGGTCCTAACCGCAAAAAGTCAAGCTCGTTTAATGGAGGCAGTGGCACGTTTTAATAGTCAATCTGACGTGGCGGACCATCCTCAGGGTTCCAAAGCGGCAACCATTTCTCAAATAGTCGAAGCTAATAAACAATATGAGGGCGTAGGAAGGACGGATGAATTTACCCTTGCTTTCAGGGAGGGTGATCAGATTGTCTTTGTCCTCAGCCATCGTCTTGATGATACCGACAAGCCCCAACCGATTCCATTTAATGGAATTTCCGCCGAACCAATGCGCCGTGCCTTATTGGGACAATCGGGAACAATTATTGGCCTGGATTATCGAAATGAAATGGTGCTTGCTGCGTTCGAACCTGTGGCGGTCCTAAATCTGGGAATTGTTGCAAAGGTAGACATCCAGGAAATTCGTGAGCCCTTTATTTCGGCCATCGTTACCGTAGCAATTACTTCACTTCTTCTGATAATGGCAGGAACGTTTCTTTTCTATCGGATCAGCAACCCCTTGATAGAAAAAATCATCAAGGAAAAAGAGCGAACAGAGAATTACCTTGATTTAGCCGAAGCGATCATTGTTACCCTTGATGCCGCTGGTATTATTTCTCAGATTAATCAAAGGGGATGTAATGTCCTTGGTTACAAAAAAGATGAACTAGTCGGAGTGAATTTCTTCGATTTAGTCTTTTCAAAAGAGCAGAAAGAGAAACAAAAATATGCCTTTACTCATGTAATTTCTGATAATTCCGGGCACGTCAAACATTTCGAAAACGAATTACTCACCAGGGAGGGTGGTATCCGGACGGTTGCATGGCACAGCACCCCCGTGATGGATAAGAGCGGAAATATCCTGGGAAGTTTGAGTTCGGGTCAGGACATTACTGAGCGTAAAAACGCTGAACTGAAATTGTCTGAAAGGGAGGAACGCTATCGCTTTTTCATCGAAAACATCGATGAAGGTGTGCTGGTCGTTGAGAATGGAAAAATTGTTGATGCCAGTGTTGTGTGGCTTGACCTGTTTCGTGTTGATATCGAAAACTCCTTGGGCCGCAGCCCGCTCGAATTTGTTGCCCCTCACGAGATTGATCGTGTGAAACAAATTATTGCTGACGGTTTAACGACGTCATATGAATCAGAGTTGGTTCGTGGAGATGGCACGACATTCGTGGCACTTTTAAGGGGAAGGAATCTGGTATTTGCCGGCCGTAATGTGCGTTTGGCGACTGTTATGGATATCACAAAGAGAAAGGAGGTCGAACTCGCACTAGAGATGGCGATGAAAGAGTCGGAGAAAGCCAACCAAGCCAAGACAGAATTTCTTTCTTCCATGAGCCACGAACTTCGTACACCACTCAATGCCATTATTGGATTTTCCGATTCGATTAAGACAGAAATCTTTGGCCCTTTGGGCAATTCAAGGTACAAGGAATATCTGGATGATATTCATGAATCCGGCCAACACCTTCTGGCACTCATAAATGACATTCTTGATGTCTCTGCCTTTGAAGCGGGTGCTCTGGAATTAAATGAAGAAAATTTCACTCTTGAAGATGTTGTCGATGCCTCAATTCTATTGATCAGGCCACAGGCGGAAAAAGGGCGAGTAACGGTTACCTCGTCGATAAATTCCGAAGCCCAACGGGTCTATGGGGACAACAGACGAATAAAACAGGTTTTGATCAACCTGTTAAGCAATGCAGTTAAGTATACGCCAGAAGGGGGAGATGTTTCTGTAAGGGCTATTTTGAATGAGGACGGGTCACTTGCGCTCGAGGTTACCGATACAGGAATTGGCATGAATGAAGAAGAAATAGAAACAGCCCTAAGCAAATTCGGACAGGTGGAAAGTGGCCTTAATCGCATACACACGGGAACAGGGCTAGGATTACCACTAACCAAGGGATTTATGGAAATGCACGAGGGATCACTGGAAATAAGGAGCCAGAAAGGCCAGGGCACAATTATTACAGTCACTTTCCCCAAAGAACGTGTCGTCAAGAATGTCTGTTAAGGGAAATAGTTCCAACCCGATCTGTCACTGCTCCTTGAAAAAGTAGAGGGTTACCGGTTTTGATAACGGTACAAACCAAAACATCAAAACCTTAAGGAGATAACCTACATGCTACAGAGTAGTCAAAAAATCATTCGTCATAAAGTCGGCCTTCTTCTGTTGCGATGTCAGCATTCAGGATGCCCCTGTCGGCAAACAGCTGCAGCAGAAAATCTGGATCAATAATTTGGTCCCAGGGATTATCCCTTGAATATAGATCAGGGCGTTCCCGCCTTTCAGCCGCCCACCATGCTGGCTCAGCTGGCTCAAATATTCCTGGCCCCCAGCTGGTGACCGCAAGTTTCCTCCGGGGCGTACCATTCGCCACAGTTCAGCGACCTGCTTCTCCATGTCCTCTACGAAGAATATTGAGAAGACGCTGATGACAGCATCAAAATGTTCATCTGGAAAATCCAGTGCCGTCATCAAAATGATCCGAAACGGCATTGTAAGTCGTTGCGATTTTCAACTTCTCAGGATCGGTGATTTCGACCATAGAAGCTTTCCCTTTTAGTCAGCGTGCTAGTCTAACTGAGCGCCTCAGGGAAAATATCTCAATTAGCTGTTTCCTGGCCAGTACGCCTTCTCATGACAACGAAAAGATAGGCTATCGCAGTCGGGAACATCAGAAGGCTGTATATGGCACCCGGTACCATCATTGTCTTGGAACCTATCAAAGTGACGGCGACAAAAATCGCCAGGGTTCCGTTTTGCAGCCCGCACTCAAGGGTTATTGCAGTTTTCTGTCGTTCTCCCAACTGCCCTATCTTCGCCATGAACAGCGCCAACGCCATCATGATCAGGTTCAGGGCCAGCGTCACCGGACCAGCTTGCCTGAAATAATCGACGACGTTGGCCCTTTCAGCCAGTATGGCGCCGACAATGATAACAACAAAAAGGACTGAAGCGATGATTCTGGCAATTCGTTCAAATTTCCTGGCGAAGACAGGCGCATAACGGTTCACCACCATGCCAATAACCACTGGAACCGTGGTAATGGCAAAGACCCCAATAACCGTTTTGCCGATGGAAAGTTCCGGCGCTGTCGCTGCATCCATAAAGTGGAAAATGGAAAAACTGACGATCAACGGCAAGGTAACAACAGCCAACAAGCTGATGATCGCCGTCAAGGATACAGAAAGCGCCGTGTCGCCACGCGCAAGGTAGGTCATCAGGTTCGATGTTACGCCACCCGGGCAAGCCGCAATGATCATGACGCCGACCGCCAGGGCTGGTTCGATAGACCAGACGGATAACAATGCGAAAGCCACGAGGGGCAAAAGGATCATCTGGCTAATTGCGCCGACAATAAAATCCCTGGGCTGGATCGCTACTCTTTTGAAGTCCTCAATTGCCAACTCCAGCCCAACCGAAAACATGATGAAGGCCAGTGACAACGGTAGAAATATCTGTGTAATGGCGTTCCCGTTTTCCATGATCTCCCCCCTTCGCTATTTCAAATCACGCCTGCGACGATAGTTAACTGGAATCAATGGTGCAACTCTTGTCATGTATTTCCAATGTCCGCCTGGCGCAAAAAAAGACATTTTTGGTCCGTGGCTGGAGCTTTTCTTTTTTAGCCATTAGCGGAAGTCTGCAACATATAGATGCGTGTGCTGCAGAAGAATGAGGTTATCGCCAGTTCGATATTGAGAAATCTTTTCGAAAACTTCATCGGTAATTTTCCGGATAGTTGCTTCGCCTTCTTTTGCAACTGCTGGACCGACAGGGTTCCATGCAATTTCCTTCGCAATGGAGTTGTCGGGATCATGAATAATACGATCCACTGCGAATTCATGATTTCGGCAAGCGGAGCATACATCGCAGGCACCTTCTGCTCTTCGTAAAGGGCAGCGACACTTCCGGCGATTTGGTATGAGTCTTCAGCCATATTGTTCCGTAAAATCAAAATATTGCGTCACCCACAGCAGCCAGTTTCATCGACGGCTGAATAGTTGAAATGCAGCCCTGACGAAATGCTCCACTTCAAATCTCCGTTCAGAAATTATCCTGACAACCGTCATCAAAGGAGTTCATAAAACACCCCCAGGATGGCGCAAGCCCCAATCACTTTCATGATGTCGATCCTGAATTTGAAGAGGGCGATAAAAGCACCTGCCGATACCACGGCGGAAATCACTTCAAACGGCCCGGAGAATGGCAGCTCCTGCGTCGCCTGTGGCCAGAATACATGCCACGCAAAAAAGACCGCAAGATTGACCACAACCCCCACTACGGCGGATGTGATCCCGGTGAGCGGCGCCGTGAACTTGAGATCCCCATGGGTCGATTCGACCAACGGCGCACCGGCCAGGATGAACAGGTACGACGGCAGGAACGTGAACACGGTCGCCACCGTGGCGCCAACGATCCCGGCCTGGAGCAGCATGTCGGGACCAAACACTTC
>JADHSW010000066.1 GCA_016776705.1 Rhodospirillales bacterium | reverse complement strand
AATTCCTCAACGCGCCTTGTTTTATATCAGGGCCGGAGAAGGCGACATGGGGAGCAAGCCGAAAGAACAACGCCCGCGATGGGCTTATAAACACCCCGTTTCGCAAGGTCTGCTCAGCGTCATGTGGCCGATGGTCCCCATACAGGAAGGCAAGGCTGCGGATGAAAAAGATCCGGCTACGTCAGACCCGCTCGCCAATAGCAAAGCCGTGAAGGCGCTTTCTCATCATTTGGGATCGTCGATCACCGGCATATGCGAAATTCCTGAATACTGCTGGTACTCCCATAAAAAGGACGGAACCCCGATCACCCCATACCACAAGTATGCGGTGGTGATGCTGATTGATCAGGGGATAGAAACCTTCGATGGTGCTTGCGGCGATGACTGGATTTCCGGATCCCAGTCCATGCGGGCTTATATGCGTGGCGCTGAAATTTCAGGCACCCTGTCAGATCACATACGCCAACTGGGGCATGAGGCACGGGCCCAGACCAGCTTCGACAGCGACGTTTTGCATGTGCCGCTGATGATCCTTGCCGGGCTTGGCGAGCAAAGCCGCATTGGTGAAACGGCGGTTAATCCTTTTATGGGGCCTAGGCTGAAGACCGTCGTGCTGACAACGGATATGCCCTTGGAGGCGGACAAGCCGATCAATTTTGGTATGCAGGAGTTTTGCACCCGTTGTGTTAAGTGCGCGCGCGAATGCCCCAGCAAATCGATTCCCTTCGGCGATAAGGTGTTTTTCAACGGCTACGAAACCTGGAAGCCAGACAGCGAAAGCTGCACTCGATATCGTATGCTCAACATGAAGGGGTCGGCCTGTGGGCGTTGCATCAAAACCTGTCCTTTGACCAAGGATGTCACATGGGATGGCCCTTGGCTTCATCGTATCGGCAGTTGGTTTGGCCTGAATGTCATGTGGCTAAAACCTTACCTGGCGCCCCTGGCGATCTGGCTTGATGACAAACTGGGAAATGGCAATCCCAATGATGCGAAAAAATGGTGGCTTGATCTTGAGGTCAAGGGCGGAGCCTGTCACGAACCAGTGCCTGAAAACTATTGTGAAGTCCCGGATGGGGCCAATCGAAGAATGATCCAGCCGGATCGCACTTACGATCCCAAAAAGCAAAAAATAGCCTATTATCCAGCCAGTGTTGTGCCGCCACCGATCCACGAGGGACCCTTCCCGGCGGACAGAAAACTGGGCCTTAAATTTGCCGAGCAAGCCGAAAGCGTTGAACAGGCAGTGGAAAGACGTCGCAAGGGGCAGGCGGCGCCGGATTCTTACCGGGTCAGTTGGTAAGCATCCTTTTCAAACAGGAAACAGGGTTTCCTCGTCGCCGACAGTCCATAGGGGCCATTTATACATGACACCTTGAAAAAGATCCGACTTCAGATGCCCGGCGAGCCAGTTTTGTAAATGCGTTATGGGCAGGTTATCGAACCAGTCCCGGTCCGTATTGGCGAACTGCCGAACAAAGGGGAAAATGGCAAAATCCGCCAGGGCAGGGCGCTTGCCAAACAGGTGTGCATGGTTGCCCAGGCGGTCATTTAACATAGTCAGAAAAGCAACACCTTCGGTACGGTGATGGACCGGGTCAGTCCCTTTTCCGTAACGCGCAGCATATTTGTATCTGTCCAGGTGATCCTTGAAAGCGCCGTCACATGTGGCGATCAGGGCTTTCATATGGACTAGGCTGCCGTTTTCAGGAACAAGCCATTGCTGGGGGTCATGGCGATCCAATGCCCAGATCATGATGTCCAGACTTTCATCCAGCACGTGGCCGTCCGTTAAAAGCAGAACCGGCACCGTGGCCTTTGACGACAGGGCAAGCATTTGGGCTGGTTTATTACGCAAAATAATCTCACGAAGGACGCATTGCTGGTGGCTGACGCTCAGGGCCAAACGCGCTCTTATGGCGTAGGGGCATCGCCGGAAGGAATACAGTAGAGGGAGGGAGCGTTGCATTCTGGCGTCCACCCTTGCGCCTCCTTAATTTGCAGGTTTAACCCGGATTTTATTTTTGTTTATCTTGCTGCCATGCAATTCCTTGATGGCATTCGCAGCTTCGTTCTCAAGGGCCATTTCCACAAAGCCAAAGCCTTTTGAAATTCCGGTGTGTTCATCGATGACCAGGTCGCAGGCACTGATTTCGCCATGGGCTTTGAATATTTTTGCAAGGTCCTCCTTGCTAAAATCGCGGGGCAGGTTAAGAACGATGAGTTTCATTTGGGCTCCGGTGAACAAAAGATTAAGCTTTGCATTATCATATAGGCTCTTGTGCATCAGAAAGCGAGTATCGGGCTATTGATACCAAAGAATGAGGAAGATATGAGCGAACTCACCACATTTCAGAACCTTGTCAACGGGAAGCGGATCGATTCAGTTTCCCGGGAATGGTTTGATTCCTTTAACCCCTTTACAGGCAAGGCTTGGAGCCGGATTCCCACGTGTGGGGCTGCGGATGTGGATTTCGCGGTCGAAAGTGCTCATGCGGCCTTTACGTCCAGTGAATGGTCCAGCTTGACGCCAACCGCGCGGGGCCAATTGATGGTTCGACTGGCCGATCTGATTTCCGAAAATGCCGAGCGTCTGGCGGAAATCGAGGTTCGTGATAATGGCAAGCTGATTGCCGAAATGTCGGCGCAACTGAATTATATTCCCCAATGGTATCGCTATTTCGGCGGCTTGGCCGACAAGGTTGAAGGGCGGGTTTTGCCTATCGATAAGCCCGATATGTTTGCCTATACACGACAGGAACCCCTGGGCGTGATCGCCATGGTGACGCCGTGGAATTCGCCGCTGCTTTTGCTGGCCTGGAAACTGGCCCCAGCCCTGGCGGCGGGCAATACGGTTGTAATCAAGCCGTCTGAATATACCTCGGCCTCAACACTTGAGTTTGTCGAACTGTTCGAAAAGGCGGGTTTCCCGCCCGGTGTTGTCAATACGGTAACCGGCCTGGGCGTTGACGTTGGCGCGCCCCTTAGCGCCCATCCCAAAGTCGCAAAAATTGCCTTCACCGGTGGCGAGATCAGTGGCCAGAAAGTTTACGAAACGGCGGCGCAGGGGTTGAAGAAAGTTACGCTGGAACTGGGTGGTAAATCACCCAACATTATATTTGATGACGCCAGTCTGGATAATGCCGTTAACGGGGCTGTTTCGGGGATTTTCGCCGCCTCGGGCCAGACCTGTATTGCCGGTTCCCGACTTTTGGTCCAGCGAAGTGTTCATGACGAGGTCATGGATCGCTTGCTGGCTATCGCCAGAACGGCGCGGCTTGGCAACCCGGCAAACCGCGAGACCCAGGTTGGCCCGATCACCACGATCCCCCAGCGCGAAAAGGTTCTTTCCTACATTGATATTGCAAAATCGGAAGGTGCCCAGTGTGTCTTCGGTGGCGGCATTCCCACGGATGATGCCTTGAAGGATGGCTGGTTTGTTGAGCCGACCATTTTCACCAAAGTCGATAACGCCATGCGCATCGCCCAGGAAGAAGTCTTTGGACCGATCCTGTCCGTCATTCCTTTTGATGATGAAGATCATGCGCTGAAGATTGCCAATGACAGCCTGTATGGGTTGGCTTCGGGCGTCTGGACGTCGGATATAGGTCGGGCCATAAGGGTTGCTGACGGTATTCAGGCGGGAACGGTGTGGGTCAATACGTATCGGGCTGTCAGTTATATGGCGCCGTTCGGCGGCTATAAGCGAAGCGGCATTGGACGCGAAAGCGGTCAGGAATCCATCAACGAATATTTACAAACCAAAACAGTGTGGATGAGCATGACCGGAAAAATGGCCAACCCCTTTATTATTGGTTGAGACAAAGATCGCTTAAGTGCGCCTCGCGACGACTTTTTGATACAGGCCGCCGAAATAGGTTTCTTTTGTCCAGTTGAAATTCTTGACATCCGGGACGATGGTTTCAATTTCAGTTTCCATCAGATCAATAGCGAAGGGTTCGAACTTGCGCCAGATCAAATTCATGATGCCCTTCAGGGGATGAAGGGGCGCCGGTTTGTGATAGTCGACAAAAATTGCCTTGCCACCCGGGGCAACCCGTTCGAGTAATCCCCGGATGACATCCGTCCTCTTTTCGTGGGGCATTTCGTGTAGCAGAAAATAGCAGCAAACGGAATCATAAGGACCACCGCCCGGGTTCATGGCGTCAGCCAGTCTGACACTGGCCTGCGGCAAGTCTTCAAGCCGTGCGCGGCAGTTGTTGACCTGGATAGGCAGAATGTCGATCACGTCCAGCTTCCCGTCTGGTCCAACGTGATGGGCCAGACGGTGTGAAAAATCCCCATAAACATAAGCCGCCTGAAGAACGTTTTCGCCGGGCTTTATTTCACTGAATGCGGCGCTCATCAGTCGTCCGCTGTTTCCCCACAAAATGGCCCAGACGATCAAATCCCGGTCAAGCCAGGAGACATTGGTGGGGTTGATATAGGCCCAATGGTACGTATTGAGTAGATAATCAGGAATGGCCGGTGCCGCGAGTAGGGGCGCGGGGGAGTCTGTTTCAGTTTTTATTAATATTTGATCCATGTTCGTTTTTTCGACCGTGGTTTTTTATTGAGGTGAATTTAATGACGTTCGCTACAGGGATAGCAGAAACAAGGCAGCCAACACTGTGCTCAATCCGGCCGCCCCGTAACAAACGATCATCGTTACCCTGTCATTATGAAGGCCAACATCGTGCGCAGTTGTCCGCGTCCTGTGTGCGGCGTGCCAGAAACAAACAGTCATATAACCGAAAAGAACCAATCGTCCCAGTGGATGGGAGACAATACTGTAAACCCTATCAAATGAAAGATCGGTTGGGCTTAACAGGCCGAGTGGCACAGCAAATCCCAGGGTTATAGCCAGAACGGGAACAAGAAAGGCGCTCGCCGTGCCACCGGCGGCAAAAAGTCCCCAAACAACAGGTTTGTGTGATCGCGCCATCTAGGAAAGCCCTCCGGCAAGTAACAGGACAATGACTGAAACCACGAACCATCCGCCATAATGGGCGGCGACAATGATCCATCCCGGCGCTTGTTTTTCGCCAATCCACAGGGGCATGGCCTTGGGCGTAAGATTGAACCAGGTCACCGAATGAATAACGGCCATTATCAGAATAGCGGCGCTTATCAGTTGTCCCGCCGGGCTCCACAGGGCTTCAAGAAAAGCCTCGAATGCTTCGCGCCCCTGGGACAATCGGTAAACGCCGACAAGCAAAACAAGCGCATGCAGGCCGACAAACAGGCAGGTTGCCTCGCGGATCATGTAGCGAACATACCGCCCCTGGCGCAACCACCAGGATGCGGGCATGGGGCGTATATAGGGAGCGTTGTTCATGTGGTGTCTCCCTCGGGGTGCGCAATTTTTCGACCGGAAGGCATCAACAGGTCCTTGAAGTAATCAACGGTGCTGGCGATTTTTGTTTGCTGGATCGCCGCCGCAGGATCAACGTTCTTGGGGCAAACTTCCGAACAGGCACCAACGAAGGTGCATTCCCAAATGCCGGTATTGCTTGCCACCACGTCCTCGCGGGCGCGGCGGCCCTGATCGCGACTGTCGGCGTTGTAGCGATGGGCCAATGCCAGTGCCGCCGGTCCTGCGAACCCATCGTTCAGGCCATATTGCGGACAGACCGAATAACAGGCCATGCAGTTAATGCACATGGCGAAGGGTTTGAATTTTTTCAGTTGGGCCGAAGACTGCTTATAGGTGCCGTCTGGGTCAGCCGTGGGTTGTTTGGGGATCAGATAGGGTTTGACGCTTTTAAGCTTGTCCATGAAATCATCAAGCGAAACCATCAAATCACGTTCAATGGGGAAATTCTGAAGCGGTTCGACCCGGATATGATCGGGCAAATCACGCAGAAACGCTTTGCAGGACAGCATGGGATTGTCGTTAATGACCATGCCGCAGCTTCCGCAGACTGCCATGTGGCAGGACCACCGGAAACTCAGGGTGCGATCCAGATTGTCCTTCACATAATTAAGGGCGTCCAGCACGACCCATTCTTTCTGACAGGGCACGCTGTAAGACTGGAACACCGGCTCGGATTCGCTTTCAGGCCGATAGCGCAGAACTTCAAGGGTGATCTGGCGCGCGCTCACTTGTCACCCCCATAGACCCGTTTCCCCGGCTGGGACTTTGTAATGATCACATCCCGATAGTCGATGGATGGGGCGTCAGCGCCTTGATATTTGACCAAAGTATGTTTGAGAAATTTCTCGTCGTCGCGTTCGGTGAAGTCGAGCCGTTGATGGGAGCCACGGGATTCCCTTCGCTGCAGTGCGGAATGGACCATGGTTTCGGCGACTTCGATCATCGATTTCAACTCCAGGGCCTGAATAAGATCGGTGTTGTACACGTTGCTTTTGTCTTCCAGGGTGACCGCATTGAAGCGTGTGCGAAGTCTGGCGATGGCGGCGCAGGTATCATTCAGAGAATCCGCACTTCGGTAGATACCGGCACCGCTTTCCATGGTGTCGTTCATTTCCCGGCGAAGGCCTGCGACGCTTTCGCCCGTATTCTCGCGCATGAACAGTTCGGCCATTTCAGCCTGGGATTTGTTGCGGCGTTCCTTCACAAGTGATGTGTCCACGGCAGATGTTGTTGCGACGTTCTCGGCAGCACGTTGCCCCGCTTCGCGTCCAAAGACCAGGCATTCGGTCAATGAATTGGAACCCAGCCGGTTCGATCCATTAATGCTGACACAGGCGCATTCACCGGCGGCGTAAAGGCCGTTTAAAGGTGTTTGGGCATGTCGGTCCGTATCGATTCCCCCCATGGTGTAATGGATAACGGGGCGTACAGGAATCGGTTCATGGACCATGTCGACGCCCATATAACTGCGCGCCAGATCGCGGACGAAAGGCAGGCGTTCATTTATCAGGGCTTCGCCAAGATGACGCATATCCATGTGGACGACATCCCCGTGCGGTGTTTTGATGGTGCGGCCTTTCTGTTGTTCGTGCCAAAAAGCCTGGGACAGGATATCGCGCGGCCCAAGCTCCATGGCCTTCTTGCGCGGCCAGGGGTCGGGCGGGCCCATACCATAATCCTGCAAGTAGCGATAACCGTCCTTGTTGACCAGGATACCACCTTCGCCCCGGCAACCCTCGGTCATCAGGATACCGGTGCCGGGCAAGCCTGTCGGATGATACTGAACGAATTCCATATCTTTCAGGGGTACCCCGGCGCGATAGGCCATGGCCATGCCATCGCCGGTTTTAATCGCGCCATTGGTGGTGAACGGGAAAACCCGTCCGGCGCCGCCGGTGGCAATAATCACGGTCTTTGCCGCAAAGGCCTTCATCTGGCCGCTGCGCATTTCAATGGCGGTTACACCCTGACAGCGTCCGTCCGACGCAATCAGGTCGGTGGAATAATATTCATCATAGCGCTGGATTGAAGGATATTGCAGGGATGTCTGAAACAAAGTGTGCAGGATATGGAAACCGGTTTTGTCAGCGGCGTACCAGGTTCTTTCAACCTTCATTCCGCCAAAAGGGCGAACGGCGACGTTTCCTTCATCATCGCGACTCCACGGGCAGCCCCATCTTTCAATGCGGGCTAGCTCTCTTGGAGCTTGTTCGACGAACCAGTCAACGGCATCCTGATCGCACAGCCAGTCTCCACCGGCAACAGTGTCGTCAAAATGTTTCTCGAAACTATCCTCGGGTTTTGAAACGCCAGCCGCACCCCCCTCAGCGGCGCAAGTATGACTGCGCATGGGGTAGACCTTGGAAATGAGCGCGATTTTAAGGCCTGGGTCCACTTCAGCGATAGCAATGGCGGCGCTGATCCCCGCTGCGCCAGCCCCTATAATAGTAATATCCGTATCGATAATTTCCACGCTGGAACGTTCCCAATACATTGAAGGTGTATTCTCTGCTGCTTTTCAAACTATCCTTGTTTAGTGATAAAAAGAATGACGAATGTTAAGAGTCGCAAATTTTTGGATGATCGGAGAATCTGGTAAAATGATGATTTGTCTTGACTTTACTGTGACAAAGGGTCCTTTTGCCGCTAACGACACTCCCATCCAGATCGAATTTTGATCGATTGTTGGCTTGGCACGTACCAGCCGACCTCCTTTCTTTTAGACATATGCGGGCGTTTCGTTAGGCGGACCCCTGTCTTTGCCAATTCTCTTTAGAACGCAAAGGGCATGTCGCGTCGTTAACGCATGCATCGTGCTTGCACGCTCACCGTCCCATGAAAGAGGCGGTGGGTTACTGATATTTGTTTAAGAAGAAAGATGAAGACCTCATGACCGATTTTACGGGCTTTGAATTAGCCCAACCCCTCCTTCGCGCTATTGCTGACGAAGGCTACACTACGGCTACCCCGATTCAGACCATGTCTATTCCGACCCTGCTCAAGGGACACGACCTGCTTGGTGTCGCCCAAACCGGCACCGGCAAGACGGCGTCCTTCGCCCTGCCGCTGTTGCATAAACTGTCGAAAATAGGCACCAAACCCGATAGCCGCAAACCGCGCGCGTTGATTTTGGCGCCAACCCGTGAACTGGCGGGGCAGATAGCTGACAGCCTGAAGACCTATGGCCGCCATATGCACCTGCGTACGACCGTGGTTTTCGGCGGTGTTTCCATCCGTCCCCAAATCAAGATCCTGGCCCAGGGCGTCGACATTCTGGTCGCCACACCGGGTCGGCTCATCGACCTGATGAACCAACGCCATGTTCGCCTTGATGATGTTGAAGTTTTCATTCTTGACGAGGCCGACCGCATGCTTGATATGGGCTTTATTCCCGATGTCAGAAAAATCGCTGCCGCCGTGCCAAAACGCCGTCAGACGGTATTGTTTTCAGCCACCATGCCGAAATCGATTCAGGGCCTTGCCGACAGTTTGCTGAATGATCCTGTTCAGGTTGAAGTCGCCCCTGCTGCGACCACGGCTGAAAGAGTTGATCAGAAAGTCCTGTTTGTGGCCAAAGATCAAAAGCGGGCGTTGATCAGTGATTTGATGGCTGATGAAGCCATTGAGCGCGTGCTTATCTTTACCCGCACCAAGCATGGCGCTGATCGCGTCGCCAGGCACCTGGTTCAATGCGGCGTCAAATCCGACGCCATCCATGGCAACAAATCCCAGAACGCCCGCCAGCGGGCCTTGAAGGGCTTTCGTGAGGGACACATTCGTGCGCTTGTGGCGACCGATATCGCTGCTCGTGGTATCGATGTTGATGGCGTTACACACGTTATCAACTTCGATCTGCCCAACGAGCCGGAGAGTTATGTCCACCGTATTGGTCGTACGGCCCGTGCCGGGGCGTCTGGCATCGCCATCTCGTTCTGCGATCACGAAGAACGCGGCTATTTGCGCGACATCGAAAAAACAATTCGCCAGAGCGTTCCGGTGAACGAGGATCACCCTTTCCACGCCCCCGATATTGCCAATTCCGTTGGTTCAAACAAGGGCACCCCTCAGCGCAAGCACCGCCAGGGCCAGGGTCAAAACCAGCGTCGTCGCAATACCGGACGCTTCAAGGGATCGTCACGCAGGGCGGCCTAGTTTAACTTTATATGGGAGGAAGGGTTTTCCTTCCTCCTGTATAAAAAATCTGCATGCCTAGAGAGTTTCGACCAAATACAGATCTGATCTAGAAGCGATCACCGAAACGTTTTTTTCTGTCTGCCGTCAATCCAATCGCATCCTTGTGGGGTACGGGTTCTGTCTTCTGGTGGGCAATCCCATAGGCAGTGCCGATGGGTCGAGAGGAATTCCAGATCACCAGCAGGCTGCTGGTCGACATGGCAAGAGCGGCAAACAATGGATTAAGAAGCCCGGAGACAGCAAGTGGAATGGCCGTCGCATTATAGAGCAGCGCCCAGCCAAGGTTCTGGCGGATGCGGCGGCGAATGGTGTAAATCAGCTCGAAAGCGGTAAACACCCGTTCCAGCCTGTCACCGGGAATGACAACATCGGCGGCCTCTGCCGCCAGCGCCGTAGGTGCGCCAAAGGCGATGCCCAAGTCAGCAGCAGCCAGGGCCGGGGCATCATTGCTGCCATCGCCGATCATTACGACGGTGCCCTCGGCTCGCAGTCGCTTGATGACGGCGGCTTTTCCTTCTGGTGGAATGCCTGCGAAGACATCATCCAGGCCTTCTTCGTAACCACCGGGATTTTCCGCGCCGGTCAACAGGACTACACGGCACTTTTCATGTAATTCATTGATCACCTTATCCCATTCTGGGCGGGCTTTGTCCTGGGTGATTATGGCTCCGTGGATATAGCCGTCCCAGCCAACGTAGGAGACAACCCCCGCGCAGAGGTCATTGGCGGCGATCTGATGGGTGATCTCGTCGGGGATTCCCCAGCCCAGTGTGGCGAAAAGGGAGCGGCTGCCAACGGCGGCATGACGGCCGTCCACGGTGGCGATGGCCCCCTTGCCGGGGCGGTTTTCAATATCGTCGGCGGTGCGCGACGAATCCATTCTGGCAATAGCCTCGGCGATAGGGTGCGGGGATAAGCGCTCCACAGCCGCGGCGATCTGGATAACATCGTCAGGTCCCAGAACCTGGGTCACGGCCATATCGCCGGTGGACAGGGTTCCTGTCTTGTCGATGGCGACGATGTCAATTACCGGTGCTTTTTCAAAGGCGTCCGCGCTGGTGATAATAATGCCATGACGCAAGGCCCAACTAAGTCCGGCGGCTGTCGTCAGCGGAATGGCGAGCCCAAACGTACAGGGACACGAAACAATCAAGGTCGCCATACCCGCCAGCAAGGCGACGCCAAAGGAGGAGCCGTCCATGAGCATGACCGCCATAACCAGAAGCGCGAGTGCGAGCACCACTGGAACAAAAACCCGGGCGACTCTGTCGGCCATGCCGTGAGCGCCGGATGAGGCGCTTTGGGCATTCCAGAGAACACGCGCGAGATTATCCAGCTGGCTTTCGACAATGTGCCCAACCTCAATTTCCAGCGAGCCTTCAACCAGATGAGTGCCGCCCAGCACATGCTCGCCTGGTCCACGACTTACCGGGAACGGCTCGCCTGTCATCAGTGATTCATTAATCGCCCCTTCACCGTCAATGATAACACCATCTACCGGAACAATTTCGCCTTGGTCAATGACGACACGGTCATCGGGCACCAGTTCTGCAAGGCTTAGGCTCTGGAATTTGCCATCCCTTCTGGTCCTCGCCAGTGGCGTCCAGGATTCCATAATCCGGGTTAATTCCGTTGTCGCCTTGGCCTTTGCCTCACGCTCGAAATATCGGCCTATGGTAACAACGGCGACAATCGTCGCCGCTACATCGAAATAAAGATCAAGCGACCCCATAAGGAGCTGGCCTATTGAATATCCATAAGCGGCAAGGATGGCGATTGCCAATAGGTTATCCATGTTCAGCACCCCTGCCCGTAGTCCGATCCAAGCGCCGCGGAAAATGGGAGCACCGGCAAAGAACACCAGAATGGTGGTGAAGAAAAACATGGCGAAGGGAACTATTTTAAAGGCAAGCCAGTGCACCGGCTCCAGATCGCTGAGGTCGACCAGTCCCAGGTGGGTGGGATAAAAGAAGGCGAGGTAAAGCATCATTACCGTTGCCGCCAGACTTTCGGCAACCATCAGGCGCAGGAAGGGGAAGCCTTCTTCGTAAGCCGGGGCTTTATCGCTGCTAAGGCGGGCGTGGTATCCGGATTGTGAGAGTATCCCTTTTATCTGGGTTTCTTCGATCTGTTCCGGGTCATAAATTATTTTAGCCGTAGACGTGGCGTAACTGGAAGAAGCGGCGAGAATACCGTCAGTTTGCAAAGCTATTTTTTCAATCAACAACTCGCATGAAGAACAGTGCATGCCGTCAATACGAAGAAACGCTTCACTTCCTTCCGGTTCTGACGGAAGGGAATCAGTGGTGTCGTTCTGATTTTCAGGAAGGACGATGTCGCCGAATCGTCGATACACTTCGCGACAGCCAAAACAGCAGAAAGCATGACCATCTTCTTGTGCTTCGCGCGCGGGGGCAGGCAATCCGCAAAGTCTGCAATCCGTGGTGTCGCTTGCCCCCGTCATGCCAGCTTATTGACCCTTTTTCAAGATGTGCGAACTTTTAAACATGGCCATCGTTCGCATAAAGAATGAAATCTGACAAGGATTTAGGCGTGCCTGGATATTTGTTCAATAACAAAAAATTATGAGACGATAGATAATAATTATCAAGTATTCATTATAATCTTTAGTTATTAATAGATAGGTATACTAGACCTGTTGCAAAAGTACGGTGAATCTTTGTTAACCCGCATGTGATTCAAAGGAGGAAGAGCAAGGGAGGCTCTTCCGATGGCGAAGTTTAACAGCGCGTGGCTTATTCACAAACGGCAATTTCGCTCCCTGACGGGCGTTGAGGCAGATACGTTCCGCAAGTTGGTTGAACGTCTGCGACCTCATTGGCGAGAGCGGATCGAGGCTCCGAAGAACCGTTCCGGGCGTCCGTGGGGTGTGGGCGGTCTTGAGGATCATTTGCTGCTTATGCTGATCGTGTACCGATGCGCTATCACACAGGATTTCATGGCCTGCCTGTATCGAACCGACAAGTCGACCGTCAGCCGGTCCTTGCGACGGATCGAAGTTTTGGCTGCGCGGGTTCTTGGGGTTAAGCGCGCCATCCGCGTCAATCGTCAGGAGGCGGAGGCCTTGATTATCGACTGCACGGAACAACCTATCCAGAGGCCAGGCCGAAAACAGCGGTGCTGGTATTCCGGCAAGAAGAAACGCCACACGATCAAAACCGAAATCGTCATCACCGAGAATGGCCGGATCGTTAGTATCTCCAAACCAGCACCGGGCCGAGTTCATGATCTTGAAATCCGCAGGCGTGGGCCACCATTGCCATCGGCCTCCCACGTATATGCCGACAGTGGCTATCAGGGACTTCAGGATGACCATTCCGGCATCGATATTCCCTACAAAAAAACCAAAGCAAGGCCCCTGACAAAAGATGAACGCACTTACAATCATGCTTTGAGCCGCTTCCGTGTCCGCGTCGAGCATAGCATCGGGCGTCTTAAGTCCTTCCGCATCCTGTCCGAAAGATACCGCTATCGGAGAGGACGATACGCCGTCAAAATCAGCACCGTGGCCGGGATCATCAACTTCGCCGCCGGATTTTGAACGTCAGTCCTGCAGACGAAGTTGCGCCTTGAGCATCAAGACGCTACTTTTGCAACAGGTCTA
>JADHSW010000065.1 GCA_016776705.1 Rhodospirillales bacterium | reverse complement strand
GCCTTGACGTTAACCGTTGGGTGCTGATGGGCATGATCAACCTGTTTTTGCTGGTTGCCGGGTTCTTCCTGCCACCCGTCGCCGTCATATTGATGACCGCGCCGATCCTGCTTCCGATTATCGAGCAGGTTGGGTTTGACCCGTACTGGTTCGCCGTGATTTTCACCATAAATATGGAAATCGGCCTGATCACTCCACCGGTGGGGCTCAATCTTTATGTTATCAATGGAATCGTTCCCGACATCAGCCTGCCAACTATACTAAAAGGGGCATTCCCGTTCATGCTCTGCATGATTCTGGGCATCGTATTGTTGTGCATTTTCCCTGAAATCGCCACATGGCTGCCAAATTACATGATGGGGGAGGCCCTTTAGAGGGTTTGATCAAGCGCGCTGATCAACTGATCAATTTCGCATTGTGACGTGTAATGAACGAATGACAGGCGTAAGACACCCGGGTCAACAGGCACATTCAGGGCCTCAAGCACACGCACGGCATAAAAATCGCCTGCGCCAGCCATGATTTTCTTCTCAGCAAGATCCGTGGTGATGTCCCAGGCAGGGCGGCTGGGCAACACGGCAATGGTCGCAGCGCGGTTTTCAGGGCTGGATGGTCCCAGGATTCGCAAATCGTTTCTTGAACGCAGATAATTGAGCAACTTTCCCACCAAATCGGTTTCATGCGCCGAAAACAGGGCATTCATATGTTTAGCCTGTTCCGACAGGTTGGCCACCTCATCGCAATGATGGGCAAAAAGGGTTTCGTAGTAATCGACAATACCGTTCACGGCGGATATCTGGGCATGGTCGGGCCCGGCAGGAGTCAGCTTTTTTTCGGGGTAGCCGGCATTGAAATAATGCCCCTGATTTTCAAGCTGATCGAGAACCTGCCTGCGCACGTAAAGGGCGCCTTGATGGGGGCCGAAGGTTTTGTAGAGCGAGAACAGGTAAAGGTCGGCCCCAAGGTTTTTCAGATCAGGTAATCCGTGGGGGGCGAAGGATACCCCGTCAACCAGAAGCAATGCGCCCGCTGCGTGAACCTTTTGGGCAATGGCGGGGATGTTGTTGTGAATAGCCAGAATGTTGGAACAATGAGGCATGGCCACAAGGCGGGTGTGCTGTGATAGCAAATCATCAAGAACAGATGTGTCCAGCGCACCGCTTTCTGAATCGATTTTCCACTCCTTGATGACGATTCCCTTATCTGCCATGCGCCGCCAGACACCCGTGTTCGCCTCATGATCTTGATTTGTGACAATTATCTCGTCACCTTCGTTCAACGCGGCGCGAAAGGCGTTTGCCAGGACATAAGTATTTTGCGATGTCGACGGCCCAAAGCTCAACTCGTCAGGATGAATATTCAAAAGTCCGGCCAACCGAATGCGGGCGCTGTCCATTTCCTCTCCTGCGCGTTTGGAAGCTGGGAAGGGGCCGTAGGGTTGTATCTTGGTCTCGTTGTAGTAGCGCCCCAGACGGTCAATGACCTGACCACAGGCATAGGAGCCACCAGCATTCTCAAAAAAGCCCCAGCCCTGCAGGTTTTCTTGCGAGAATGCAGGAAACTGCGAGCGAACAAAGTCTATGTCCAGTTTATTCACCAGGGGGCACTCCAAAGTTAATTTGATGAACGATTATGATGCTGGTTTTATTTCAACGAAGTTTTTAATGTTTTTGACACCCTTTGTGTCGCGAATGATGGACATGACCATATCCAGTTCTTCCTGTGAGCGAGCACGTCCGATGATGTAGATTGTGTTCATGACAGAACGCCAGCGGTAATTGACGGATCGAACATCTTTTGCCGTAACCAGTTGACCTTTGATCTTGGTTTCCAGCCAGTAGTCGTTGACCGTTTGTTGAACGGCTTTTGTCTTTGACGGGTTGCTGCTCTTGGACTGTTCGCGACGCTGATCGCGCTCGGCAGTGGAGATAACGCGTATTTCGTTATACAGCGTCCTGACGCGGTTGTCGGCGCTGGCAACGGCAATAACCCTGTTCAGGGATTCTGTACTGTCCAGCCCACCCGTCAGAAGCATTCTTTGTTCCCAGACATCAATGCCGATGTCCAGTGCCAGATTGTTGTCAATTTCCAGCAGTTGCTTCAACAAGTAGCTGGCGATTTTCAAATCGGTAATCTGATCTTCTGTTATCCTGTCTTCAAATGCAGCTTGCGCGGCATCGCTCATCAGGGTCGGTGTGCATCCTCCAAGCGATAGACCTGCCAATAAAATGACAGCAATAAGAAAAGATTTCATGGTATGCATGATTTGACCCTCTGACAGCTTGGATGACTTAATTAAAAAATATAGAATCCATAAAGATGATGAGCGTTGTCCATAAGATGATCAAGTCTTGCTCACATTGCTTTTAAACAAGATTAAGGCGCGAAAGATAAAAATGCAGCACAAGGAATCGGGCTTTTTGAGCCTTGGCCCTCATGGTTTTCACCGTATAGCCTATACCCAGTGGGGCGACGGTCATTCAAAACGCGTCGTTGTTTGTGTCCATGGCCTGACCCGTAACGGAAGGGATTTTGATGACCTTGCCATGGACCTTGCCAATGATCCTGGTAAGGGTTTTCGTGTCTCTTGTCCTGATCTGCCGGGACGGGGGCACAGTCACTGGCTCAGTGATCCTGCCGATTACGCCTTGCCTGTTTATATGTCGGACATGTCGGCGATGATCGCAAGGCTGGGGGTAGAACAGGTTGACTGGGTCGGCACGTCGCTGGGAGGCCTGATCGGCATGTCCCTGGCGGCCCAGCCCAATTCACCGATCCGCTCGCTTGTCATGAATGACATAGGCCCTTTTGTTCCTGCCGAAGCCTTGAAACGGATCGGTGAGTACGTCGGCCACGATGAAAAATTCAATGATTACGCTTCCCTGAAAACGTATCTGATGAATGTTCATGCCAGCTTCGGTAATCTTTCAGACGAAAACTGGGATCATCTGTGTCGTCATAGCGGGCGTAAAAATGAAGACGGAACCTGGGTGCTGCATTACGATCCTTCAATCGCCGTTGGCTTTCGTAGTGCTGCCGCCATGAACATTGATTTATGGCCCTTGTGGGAACAGATTTCCTGTCCGGTTCTGATACTGCGCGGCGAAGATTCAGATGTCCTGCCACGAGAGGTTGCCCATCAAATGTTGGAGCGGGGACCGGCGGCGGAAATGATTGAATTTCCCGGAACAGGCCACGCTCCGTCGTTAATGGAAGACAGTCAAATTGATGCCGTTCGTAGTTGGCTTTTGGCGGTTGAAGGCTAGGGAATGAAAAATAAAAATACTTTTGAGTAAAACCTGAAAAAGTGACTATATTGAGGAACATAGTAATTTTGTCTGTCCGGTACAGGCTGTTTGATAGCTTTATAAGCTTTGGAGATTCCTAATGAGCCAAGCCGTCGCAACGACGAGTGGACAGGATATTGACGCCATTGGCGGTGATAACCTTGAAAATTTTGTCACTTTCACCATCAAGGACCAGATGTTCGGTATCCCTGTTTTGAAGGTTCAGGATATTTTAACGCCGACAACAATCGCTTCTGTTCCCTTGGCCCCGCCAGAAGTCAAAGGATCTATCAACCTTCGGGGGCGCATTGTTACGGTGATCGATGTGCGTGTCCGCCTGGGCCTTGAAAAGCGCGAAGACGCGACGGAAAGCATGGGCGTTACCATCGAGCACAACCACGAACTCTATACGCTGTTGGTTGACAAGGTTGGCGACGTTATCGGCCTCTCCCAGGAATTTCATGAAAGCAATCCTGGAACACTGGATTCTTTGTGGCGTGAATTTGCCAGCGGCGTTTTCAGACTGGAAGGAAATTTGATGGTTATTCTGGATGTCGAGCGATTGCTTGGCGCCTTGAGAGACGAATAATTAATGTGAAGGGGCTTCAAAAAGAAGCCCCTTTCTTTTTACCTTATCCTTTAAGCAAGCGTGCCGCTTCCGGGGCCATATACGTCAAAACGCCATCTGCTCCGGCCCGTTTGAAGGCCATCAGGCTTTCCAGAACAACTTTATCGTTATCCAGCCAGCCGTTCCCTGCGGCGGCTTTCAGCATCGCATATTCACCACTTACCTGATAGGCAAAGGTCGGTACACCAAAGGTTTCCTTGACCCGGCTGACGATATCCAGATACGGCATTCCCGGCTTGACCATCACCATGTCAGCGCCTTCTTCGATATCCAGCGCCGTTTCCCGAAGCGCCTCATCGGAATTGGCCGGGTCCATCTGATAAGTTTTCTTGTCACCTTTCAATGCGCCACCAGAGCCGACCGCATCGCGGAAGGGACCGTAAAAGGCAGAGGCATATTTGGCTGCATAAGACATTATTCTAACCGATTGCAACCCCTTGTCATCCAGGGCTTCGCGAATATTTCCGATGCGCCCGTCCATCATGTCCGAAGGGGCGATAATGTCGCAACCTGCTTCGGCCTGAACAATGGATTGCTGGCATAAAATCTCGACTGTTTCATCATTGAGAATTTTACCATCCTCAACCAACCCGTCATGACCGTCACTGTTGAAGGGGTCCAGGGCGACATCACAAACAATTCCCATGTTCGGATGGGCGGCCTTGACGGCGCGAACAGCCCGGCACACCAGGTTTTCAGGATTGACGGCTTCCCTGGCGTCTGGTGTTTTCAAGGAAGGGTCCGTATTGGGGAAAATGGCAACGGCTGGAATACCCAGGTCGGCTGCTTCGCCGATGGCATCGACGAGCAGATCAATTGAAAGCCGGTCTACCCCCGGCATAGAAGCGACGGCTTCGCGTCGGCCGCCCCCGTCAAGCACAAACACCGGCCAGATCAGATCGTTGGCGGTAAGGACATTTTCCGAAATCAGGCGACGGGAAAAATCATCGCCACGGTTGCGCCTCATGCGGGTTGTGGGGAATGCGCCCAGCCCTATGGATCCTTGTCTTGTCACTGTCTTGCTCACCCTTATCTGCACAATTATCAAGGCGAACCAAAGACCATAGGAAACGCCACTGTGTCAACGGCCCGCTATTTGGTCGGCATCAAGGGCGCTTCGTCTATATTTACGAATGTTTCGGCGATGAAACCGTTAAATCTGGATGTCATGGCATTGGAATAGGCCCCGGCTTGTCCAATTTCGATCCAGTCACCTTCGCGGATACAGGATGGCAACATGATTTCACCGGGTATTCGGTCAGTAGAATCACAGGTTGGCCCAAAGATGGCAAACGGCGTCAAATCGGATGATACCTGTTTGCAGGGTCGTATCACCCGCATCGGTAATCTTACCCCGGCAGTCAGGGTTTCAGACAGGCTGTGGTAAACACCGTCATTGATATAAACAGAGCTATCTTTGCGTAGCATGACCTGAACAACAAGGCTGGAACCACTTGCGACCATTCCACGGCCAGGTTCGCACATTAGCACACAATCACCGCGCAGGTTTATCTCCCTCAAGGTGCTGGTGATTGCATCAACGAAATCCTTCAACGGGGGTGGTGCGTCATCAACGTATTCGACGGGGAACCCGCCACCAACATCAAGATAATGGATATGAACGTCAGATTTATCGACAACCTGGCCCATAATGCGAATGGCCGCGGAAAAGGCTTCTGGCGATCGACATTGCGAGCCGACATGAAAGGCCAGACCAGGCTGAAAACCTTCCCGGGCAACCCTGTTAAGAAGGGCAGGGGCCTCTTCCACGGTTGCGCCGAATTTTTGCGACAGGTTATAGGCTGCATTGGCAGGCGGTGTAATGACACGAACCAGACAAACCTTTCCGTCGCCACCACCAATGGCGTCAACGATCTTATCCAACTCGTCTTCATGGTCGATAACAAAATGATCCACGGAATATACGTCCTTGGCGGCGGAAATGGCGCTGCGGGATTTCACTGGGTGCATGAAGTAACAATCCGCCAGGGGGAAGTTCTCACGGATCAGGGCTATTTCATTTAGTGAAGCCGTATCAAAATGGCGGATGCCGGCTTTATAAAGTGCATTCAGGACGTTCAGTTCCGGATTGCATTTAACCGCGTAAAGAACCCGACCGGGAAAGGTGTCCAGAAACAGTTTGGCATTTCGTTCCAACTCCTTGGGACGGAGACAATAGACCGGGTAGCCAGGGGCGAGTTCTGCGATCATCTGCTCCACGGTAGCGAAGTGTTTCAGGCTCATTTTTCACCTATTCTCAAGATAATGAAAATCACGGCTTGCGCCACCCGCCAGAGACAGGGACGAAAGACACAGGCGTCATTTCAAGGATGCTTGAGCCCGGACACCACACCGGACTTGAGATTGGTGACATCATTTTTCCCTTTGGGCAAGTATGATTAAGTTTTTTTGGGATATACTTTCGATCTTCCCCTTTACCATTGGGGTCGCGTGCAGTAAGTTGACGTTTACGTTAACGTAAACTTGATAATTCCTCCGACTATGCCACTTTATTGATTACAATAGCCGGGAGTATTTGGACCTTTGCCCAAGGAGTCAGGCCGTGCCAGACGATTCTGTAATCTTAAATTCTTCAAAATCTTCATCAGAACTGAGCACACCGCCGCGCTTTATAACCGCTGCCAGCCTGTTTGACGGTCATGATGCCGCCATCAACATCATGCGTCGCATCCTGCAGTCCGAAGGGGCCGAGGTTATTCATTTGGGTCATAATCGCTCGGTGGACGAAGTGGTGACGGCTGCCGTTGAAGAAGACGCCGATGCCATTGCCGTCAGTTCCTATCAGGGAGGTCACGTAGAGTATTTCAAATACATGATCGACCTTCTGAAAAAGAAAGGACGCCCGGATATCCACGTCTTTGGCGGCGGTGGTGGCGTAATTACCCCGGAAGAAATGGACGATTTGCATTCTTATGGGGTAAATCGCCTGTATTCCCCGGAAGATGGCCGCAAGATGGGTCTGCAGGGCATGATCGCCAATATGATTGAGCGCGCCAACGAGGGCAGGGGAGTTGCCACCAGCGTAAACCTTACAGCCCTGAAGCAGGGCAACCATGCCGCCCTTGCTCAGGTTATTACCGCCCTTGAAAACAGCACGATTGACGACGGTGATCTTGACGATCTGGAAAAACTGGCAAAAGACCACGTAAGCGTTCCGGTGCTGGGCATCACCGGAACCGGAGGAGCTGGCAAATCATCCCTGACTGACGAGGTAATCAGACGTTTCCGCCTGTATTCGGGTGAGCCGCGCATTGCCGTCATAGCTATTGATCCGTCCCGGCGTAAAACCGGTGGGGCCTTGTTGGGGGATCGGATTCGTATGAACGCGATTTCCGGCGACAATATTTATATGCGTTCGCTTGCGACCCGTGACAGCGGCAGCGAAGTTCCAGACAGTCTTCCTGCCATCGTTCGTTCGTGTAAGGCCGCAGGTTTCGACCTGGTTATCGTTGAAACACCGGGTATCGGTCAGGGTGATTCAGGAATTGTCGAAATGACTGACCTGTCCCTGTACGTGATGACTCCCGAATTCGGCGCGGCCAGCCAATTGGAAAAAATTGATATGCTCGATTTTGCCGATGTTGTTGCGGTTAATAAACTGGATCGAAAAGGCGCATTGGATGCAATCCGCGATGTTCGCAAACAGGTCCAACGCAATCGTAAGGCTTTCGATGCCAATGCGGACGATATGCCCGTTTTCGGGACCATTGCTTCGCGCTTTAGCGATGTTGGTGTAACGGCTTTATATCAAGAGCTTATCGCCCAATTCTCAGGCAAAGGATTCACTGGGTTTTCGTGTTCCATCGATCCGGTTCAATCCAGGGTTTCTGAGCCCGGCGATTCCATTGTGCCGCCAGAACGTCAACGTTATCTGGCCGATATCGCTGATACGGTGCGCAGTTACCATGCCGATGTACGCAAACAGGTTAAAATCGCTCGCGAGCGCCAACAATTGCTGGCTACCAAGGAGATGTTGGCTGAACATAGTGGCGAAAGCGATGACCTGGACAAGTTGATCGCCTACCGGCATGAATCCCTTGATCCCAAAGCAAACAAACTACTCACCGATTGGCCCGGACTTAAGGCAATGTATCGGGGCAAGGAATTGGTGACCGAAGTACGCGGAAAAGAGATTCATACTAAATTGAGTCGTGAAACCTTGTCCGGCAATCAAATTTCCCGTGTTTCTCTGCCTGATTTCGAGGACGAGGGCGAGATTCTGAAATGGCGCATGAAGGAAAATTTACCCGGGCACTTCCCCTATACGGCAGGCGTTTTCCCATTCAAGCGGGCTGGTGAAGACCCGACCCGAATGTTCGCCGGTGAAGGAGACGCCAAGCGCACCAACAAACGCTTCAAGTATCTTTCGTCCCATTCCGAAGCCAAAAGGCTTTCCACCGCCTTTGATTCAGTCACACTGTACGGTTTCAATCCGGATGAACGTCCTGATATCTATGGCAAAGTCGGAAATTCAGGTGTTTCAATCGCCACGTTACACGATATGGAAGAATTATATGACGGCTTCGATCTTTGCGACCCGGCAACATCTGTTTCCATGACCATTAACGGGCCTGCACCAACCATGCTGGCTTTCTTCCTGAACACGGCAATGAACCAACAACTGAGTCGATTTGAAGAAGACAATGGCCGTGCACCGAATGCCCAGGAAGCCAGCGATATTCGTGCCTGGGTCCATGAAAACGTTCGTGGCACCATTCAGGCAGATATCCTGAAAGAAGATCAGGGCCAGAACACCTGTATTTTCTCAACCGAATTCGCCCTCAAAATGATGGCCGATATTCAGGAATACTTTGTTGAAAACAGGGTCAGGAATTTCTATTCCGTCTCAATTTCCGGCTATCATATTGCCGAGGCAGGCGCCAATCCGATCTCGCAACTCGCCTTTACCCTGTCAAATGGTTTCACCTATGTGGAAACCTATTTGGCTCGGGGTATGAACATTGATGATTTTGCGCCAAACCTGTCGTTCTTCTTCTCGAACGGAATGGACCCTGAATATTCCGTGATGGGCCGGGTGGCACGCCGTATTTGGGCAACGTCCATGCGCGACCGTTGTGGTGCCAATGATCGCTCCCAAAAACTGAAATACCATGTCCAGACATCAGGTAGATCCCTGCATGCACAGGAAATGGACTTCAACGATATCCGCACCACCTTGCAGGCGCTTATCGGCATTTACGATAACTGCAATTCCCTGCACACTAATGCCCATGATGAAGCCTTTACGACGCCCACTGAAGACAGTGTGCGCCGCGCCCTGGCCATCCAGATGATCATTAATCGCGAGTGGGGCCTTGCGATGAACGAAAACCCTAACCAGGGATCGTTCATCATTGACGAATTAACAGATCTGGTCGAAGAAGCGGTTTTGCAGGAATTTGAGCGTATTTCCGAACGCGGTGGCGTTTTGGGCGCCATGGAAACCGGTTACCAGCGTGGCAAGATTCAGGATGAATCTCTTTACTACGAAACCAGGAAGCACGATGGATCATACCCGATCATCGGGGTGAATACCTTTACCAACCCCAATGAAGATCACGCCGTTGTAACGCCTGATTTGGCTCGTTCCACTGAAGAAGAAAAGATAAGTCAAATCAAACGATTACGCGCCTATCAAAAGGAAAATGAGCAGGCTTCTGCGGAGATGTTGCAGCGATTGAAAACAACCGCTACCAGCGGTGGGAACGTCTTTGCCGTACTTGTTGAGGCAGCACGCTGTTGTTCATTGGGTGATATTACGGATGCCCTGTTCGAAGCGGGCGGACAGTACCGGCGCAATATGTAGGAAAGTACAGGCTTACTCCTGTATTCAAATACATCACTATTGAGTCGAAAATATCGCATAGTATTGTGTTGCTGGATTCAAACTGCTCCCTTATTCTGGTCCTGAGGTAATCAGGAGTTGTTTTGGGTCGATCACAACCAGAAGCGGTGCCGAAAAAAGGCAAGTTCAGCACTGAAAATGTTAATTTTCAGGCCATTGCCGAATATACCTATGACTGGGAGTCATGGTTTGGGACGGATGGTATCCTTCGTTGGGTCAATTCTGCTGTAGAACGGATAACGGGTTATCAGGTGCACGAGTGCATGAGCATGCACGAATACCCTTTGCCGATGGTGCATCAAGACGACAAGGGCCTTGTCGCCAAACACATTGAAAATGCAATGGCTGAGGAACTGGATTTTGATATCGAGTTTCGTTTGAAGTGCAAGAACGGCATCATCCGTTGGGCTTCATTGTCGTATCAGCCTGTTTACGATGAAGTTGAAACGCTGATCGGCACCAGATGGAGCGTGCGCGACATCAATGTACAAAAGCAGAACGAACAAAAAGTCAAAATGGCGATGACTCAGGCGGAGTTGGCTAACCGAGCCAAGACCGAACTGGTCACAAATATGAGCCACGAATTACGGACACCCCTTAATGCCATCATCGGTTTTTCAGAGGCCGTCAAAGAGGAAACCTTTGGGGCAATCAATAATGAAAAGTATCTTGAGTACATCAATTGCATTCATGCCTCTGGTGAGCATCTTCTTGAATTGATTAACGATATTCTGGATGTCGCAGCTATTGAGGCGGGCAAACTGGAACTAAATATAGAAGAGGTCAATATTGGTTACTTGATGGAAGCCTGTCTGCGCCTGGTCCGTCCTCGAGCCGATGAAGCGGGTGTTCAAATTCACAATGAAATTGGCCTGGGAATGCCATTGCTAAAAGTTGATGAGCGGAGAGTTAAACAGATTTTTCTTAATATTCTTTCCAACGCAGTAAAGTTCACTGACCGGGGCGGGGAAGTGAACATCGGTGTATGGCTTGATGAAAAAAACGACATGGTAATAAATGTAGCCGATACGGGAATTGGCATGGACGAAGAAGGCCTGGCGAAATCCATGATATTTTTTGGCCAGGCGGACTCCCATCTGGCCCGCAAATACGAGGGGACGGGTCTGGGGTTGCCCCTATCAAAAAACCTTGTTGATATACATGGCGGCCAATTAAAGATTAAATCCCAGAAAGGCTTGGGAACATCTGTAAAAATCTGTTTCCCGGCTTCAAGAGTTATACAGCAAGAATAGTTATTTTGACGGGGTGACTTACTCATTTCATTGCGGTTATATGCACCTATGAAACGTGAAAGAAGATATTCGGGGGAAGTTCTTCTGGAACTTCACTATACCTCCGGGCGGGCCGTCAGAGTTATCGCCATTGATCCGATATCGGGTACGGAGGTCACAATGATTGGGGACAAGCAGCAAGGTGAAGCTGTGCTTAAGCGACTTGCTGCCCGAAAACTGGCCTATGTCCTTAATAAAAAGAAAAAAGAAGCTGAGAAAAAAGACAATCTTTTCTAAATGACGCAATATGTATTTACCCGCCCTTTGGCTTGTGGTTTGTTGGCATTCGCTGACGATATATGGTACCTAGTGCCCCTCCGGGACTTTCCTGTTGACCCTCAATGAATGCAAGGGATGATTTATGTCCGCAGAAACAATAGCCATCGCCAATGACCATGGTGGTTTCGAGCTTAAGAATGCTCTTAAAAATGAACTCACTAACCTTGGTTTCGCCATCCTTGATCTGGGAACCGATAGCGACGAGTCCGTTGATTATCCTGATTTTGGCTATGCCATGGCTTCAGCCATCGACAATGGCAAAGCGTCTCGCGGTATTCTAATTTGCGGTAGTGGCATCGGCATTTCAATTGCCGCCAATCGCTATCCAGGCATTCGCGCCGCCCTGGTTCATGATTCCCTGGGGGCTAAACTGTCCAGGCTTCACAATGATGCCAACGTTATTGTATTCGGTGGCCGGATGATCGGGACTGATCTGGCCCTTGATTGCCTGCAGGCATTCCTGGAAACCGACTTCGAAGGCGGTCGCCATGCAAGGCGTGTCGATAAATTGTCTAATCCTTTATAACATCTACGATAAATGGGGGCCCGCCGATGTCTGGCGCTAACAATTCCTATCCTTCAGACTACCACGAAAAATTTTTCAACCAGTCTCTATTGGACAGTGATCCCGAGCTGCTTGTTTCCATTAACCAGGAACTGGCCCGCCAGCAGGATCAAATAGAACTGATCGCTTCAGAAAACGTCGTCTCAAGGGCTGTCCTTGAAGCCCAGGGATCGATTATGACCAACAAGTATGCCGAAGGTTATCCGGGGCGGCGTTACTATGGCGGTTGCGAGTATGTTGATATTGCCGAAAGCCTTGCCATTGAACGTGCAAAAAAGCTTTTTGGTTGTGATTTTGTCAACGTCCAGCCCCATTCAGGAGCGCAGGCCAACGGTTCTGTCATGATGGCCCTGTTGCAGCCGGGCGACACCATTTTGGGTATGTCGCTTGCCGCCGGTGGTCATCTGACCCACGGTGCACCACCAGCCCAGTCCGGCAAATGGTTTAACGCCATTCAATATGGCGTGCGACGCGAGGATGCCCAGGTTGATTTCGATGAAGTGGAAAAACTGGCGAAAGAACATAAACCCAGGTTGATTATTGCCGGGGGGTCCGCCTATCCACGGACCCTGGATTTCGCACGTTTCCGTGCGATTGCCGATGAAGTCGGGGCGTTATTGATGGTCGATATGGCACACTTTGCTGGCCTCGTTGCAACCGGTATTCACCCTTCGCCAATTGGCATCGCCGATGTTGTCACGACAACCACCCACAAGACCCTGCGCGGACCTCGTGGCGGTATGGTTCTGACAAATAATGAAGACATTGGCAAAAAAATCAATTCTGCCGTATTTCCGGGACTTCAGGGTGGCCCTTTGATGCATGTCATTGCAGCCAAAGCAGTCGCCTTTGGCGAAGCCCTGCGGCCAGAATTCACCGATTATACCAGGGCCGTTGTCGAAAATGCCAAAGTTCTGGCTGAAACACTGGTCGAACGTGGTCTGGATATCGTTTCAGGCGGCACAGATACCCACTTGATGCTGGTTGACCTCAGGCCCAAAGGGCTTACCGGCCGCGATACCGAGCACAGCCTTGATCGCGCCCGTATGACCTGTAACAAAAATGGCATTCCGTTCGATCCTGAAAAGCCGATGATCACATCTGGTGTTCGCCTAGGTACACCGGCTGCGACAACGCGGGGGTTTGGAACTGCGGAATTCCGTCAGGTCGGCAATCTGATTGGCGACGTTCTGGATGGTCTTGCCTCAAGTGCCAACGATAACACCTCCGTCGAAGCTGAAGCGGCCCGGCAGGTTATCGAACTTTGTCAAAAATTTCCGATCTACCCGAATTCATAGGGCGACC
>JADHSW010000064.1 GCA_016776705.1 Rhodospirillales bacterium | reverse complement strand
CGGTCACCTCAAATCAGGGCATCGCATGAAACGAAATTACCTCGCCCATGAACAGGGCGACGCCATCAACCCCATCCTCGCAGCAACAGGATACAACTTCCGCCTTATCCTAAAATGGATCAGGCTTCTTTTGCGCCAGATCTGGATGATGATGATCTGCAATCAGTCCGCCAGAATCGCGTAGTTCACGGACGACTAATTATTAAGGAGAAAAAAAATTACCACATGTTATCGCATATTTTCGAACTAATATATTGTTAACTAAAAACTCCACATGATTGGTAAAATGAGGAAAATGCAACTTCTGGAAATGGAAATTAGCGGCTGTTTCAGCCAGTCCTCTCTAACGTTGGCTTTTCACGCTTAAGGAGTTATTCTTGTTAGAATGACCTGTTTTTGGGTTGAAGCTCTCATAACCGTAAGCATGCAGTAGCAATGTCAATCCTTATCAGTACCCCTGATAAAGCATCGAGAATTCACTTCCTGGCTTCATCCAAAGCTAAACCCTGAAATTACTGCCGTTTGGCCTTAGTCGGCAGGACCAGCTGATCGATCCAATTGCGGACTTCCACCCGTCGCAGGTCTTCATTTGTGATGTCTTCATCAATGCCCAGCAACCACGAAATATCGGTGCGGGCGGGGTCTTCGAACAGGGTTTCCAGCTGATCGACAAAAGCCTGGGCGTCATCCATGGAACGGAAGAAACCTTTGTCAGTCAGTTTTTGCTTGCGGCAGTAACACAGCCGCGCAAGTTCATGCAGGTCGTATTCCGGATGATATTGCAATCCCCAGAAAACCCCACCGTTATGGGTTACGGCGACGGATTGAACATGGGTCCAAGTATTGGACGCCAGCATGACACCGCCGGGCGGCAAATGCGTAATCTCGTCATCGTGGCTGATGTAGGCATCAAAGACAGAACGTTTTCCGAAATACATGGGGTGGGCTCTTCCCGCCGGGGTTAGCTCAATTTTTCTGGCGATGCCCATCTCGCGCCCCTTGGGATTTACGGCGCAAAGACCGCCCGCCGCGACAACGGCAATTTGCGCGGCCCAGCAGCTTCCGAAACTGGGGACGCCCGCATCAAAGGCGGCACGTGCAAATTCAATTTGTGGCGTCACTTTGGGATCGGGTTGGTGCACGGTCAGGCTGGAACCTGTCCAGGCTATGCCATCGTATTGTTCAATGGCAGTCCCTTTGGGAATGGACGCATCCGGATCGCCCGGGTAAAGGATATCGACCTCGCTACCGGGCAGGCAGCGTTTCAGCATTTTCTTGTAGAGCACACCCGCGGTCGATGCACCGCCTGCTTCAAGGTCATCACGCCCCTCTTTCGAATAGCCATCCAGAACCAGAAATCTTACCTTATTACTCATATCCATTCCTCAAGCCTTAACCTGCTGCCGCCATGGCATCAATAATCCCAGCCAAATCACGTGGGTTGTCGCATATGGCGTCGGCGGTTGTGATGTCGCGATCATCGGCCCGCGTTGCCGTAAATAAAATCGCCTTGGCGCCAATGGCATGAGGGCCCTTGATGTCGTTATGATCGCGATCACCGATGTGAACGATTTCGCTGACCTCGACACCTAATTGTTCGGCTGCTGAATCAAACATGGAACGATGGGGTTTTGAATGGCCGACTTCGTCGGAAAAAGCAAAACCCGAGAAGTAACGTTTCAGATCGTAGTTTTCCAATATTTTCCGCAATCCTGTTCCGGGTGTGACGATAGCGTCAGAAACAATGCAAAGCTTATAGCGTTCAGACAATTCAGCCAGCGCCTCGGCAATGCCGTCAATGGCGTTGGGTGGTATATCGACTTCCATTCGCCCGGTGTCTTCAATCAGCTGGTCCATGACATTCTGCGGAAGCTTGCGACCAAGGCCGTTAAGGACCACCCGCAGGCGCTGTTCAACCGTCCAGTTAATGTGGTTTTCTTTCCACACCACATTAAAGGCTGCGTCGGCCACATCGTACGCTTGTACGACAGTATCAAGATCGATTGGCTCGACGCCATTCATGGCGTCCCACATAAGATGTCGACGTTCATCACGTTTCGAGCGCAAGCCCTGAGAACTGCGTTTCGGTTCATCAGAATCGTCATCGACAAGGGTATCCCACAAATCAAATGTTACGGCTTTTATCGTCATTCCTTATTGATCCTTTTATAGATTTGGGCACTTAGCCCATTTCGACTGCTTTCAGGTGTTCAGCAAAATCCGGTGTCGCCATCAACGCTTTGCAACGCTCGAATCGGCCAACCGCATAGGCCCAGAAATCTTCCACAGGGTTATCATTGGCGTGCTGGATCAACCCCCACAGGGTCCACAACAAATCACACATGGCCTTGTAAATGATCATGCGGGCGAACTCGGCGTCGCTCGGCGCACCATTGCAATAGGCGGTCATCATTTCACGGTCCTGCGCTACCGTAAATCCTGCTTCAACGGACAGGTCACCCAAATCCCACAGCGGGTCATTCATGCCTGAATATTCCCAATCAATAATCCACATGCGTTCACCGTCATCGATAAAATTCTCGCACAAAGGATCACAATGGCACGGGGCAAGCCTGGCGGGGTGAGCGTCAAGTGCACGACGAACGGCTTCGGCTTCCTTAACCACCTCGTGGTAACCATCTGGAAGCGTCGCCCCCAAATCATTCAGTATTTTCAGATAATCATCAATCATGCTGAAAAGTTCAAACCGGAAACTGAATTCAAGGCCACTTGTGTGAAGTTTCCTGAAAGCCCTGGCGGCTCTTGCAGGAGAACCCGATAAACTTGTGAACAGATCGGAGCTCATTGTTTCGCCTTCGATAAAGCTGGCAAGCATCAGGCCATCGCTCTCATCAAAGAACAGTACGTCAGCGGACACCCCGGCATCGGCAGCGACTTTTGCATTGTGACCTTCGACGGCGCGGTCGATGTACTCTTCAGTACCCTCACCCGCAATGCGCAGGATATATGCCTCCCCATCCAGAGCGATTTTAAAGACGAGGTTGGTCAAGCCACCCAGGCGTTCAATTGTCGCCTTATCCTGCTGACCCTTTAGTTGGGAAATGCGCTCAAACTGGGCGCGAACGTTTTTCATCTCTATTCCCCCTACGCCTTCAGGCGCTTCATGTTCGGATCATACAGACAGGCGTCGTGACGCCGGGCGGCGTAACGTTTGCCAAAGGCTTCAATTTCGAAATCCGTCTTTTCTGCCGCGTCCGCAGGAAGATATCCAAGGGCGATGGACTTGCCAACGCTATGTCCATAATTCCCGCTCGACGTCAGGCTGACATAGTTTCCATCAAGATAAATCGTTTCTCCACCGTAAAGCGACACCGGTTCGTCAACACTGAATGTGCAAAGCCTTTGCGGAACACCTTCGGCTTTCATTTTTTCCAATGCTGCACGGCCAATGAAATCACCTTTCGATTTAAGGTGGACCCTGAACCCCAGGCCCGCTTCAAAAGGAGTGTAGTCAGGTGTTATGTCCGAGCTCCAATAGACATAGCCCTTTTCCATGCGCAATGTATCGATGGCCCGATAACCGGCGTTGACGATGCCAAAATCCTGTCCTGCTTCCCACAGTAATTCATATACATGGGGCGCGAATTCAGTCGGTATATGCAATTCCCACCCTAATTCACCCACATAGCCGATTCGTGACGCCAGAACACGGGCGGCGCCAAGCTCGATGTATTGACAGGTTGAAAACGAAAAGGCCTGATTGGAAAGATCGTCGTTGCAGATCCGTGCTAAAACATCGCGGGAACAGGGCCCACAAATATTGATGACAGCGATTGCCGACGTTACTTCACTCGTCACGACTGATCCATCATCAGGTAAATGACAGGTGATCCAGTTGAAATCATGAACACCGAATGAGCTGCCCGTGATCACGTAGAATCGATCTTCTTCGATCCGGGAGATCGTCAGATCACATTCAACGCCGCCACGCTCGTTGCAAAGTTGAGTGTAGATAACACTGCCCACGGGCTTGTCCATGTTCGAGACGCAAAGTTTTTGCAGGGCGTCCAGCACCCCCGGACCGGATAATTCCATTTTGGCGAATGATGTCTGGTCGATCAGGGCAACCCGTTCACGAACAGCTTTGTGTTCCCTGGCGACAGCGTCGAACCAATTGCAGTCGGATCGCTCGAACGACATTTCATCAACAGGATCTACGCCATCAAGGGCGAACCAGTTGGGACGTTCCCAGCCGGCTCGCGAACCGAACACAGCCCCCTTGTCTTTTAAGGGAAAGTAAAGCGGACTACGACGAATGCCTCGCGCCGCCTTGGTCTCATTACCAGGAAAGTGCAATTTGTAATGATGACCATAATGATCGATGGCGCGGCGATACATAAAATGATTGGTATTCTGATGAGGTGAAAAACGGCGAACATCCAGCGGCCAAAGATCAAGGCTTGGCTCACCTTCCAAAATCCATTCAGCCATCATTCGCCCCGCCCCGCCACCGGCGGCGATGCCATATAAAAAACCACTGGCAACGAAATAGTTATCCATTTCGGGCACCTTCCCCATTACGAAGTCACCGTCCGCTGAATAAGGGATCGGCCCGTTGATGACTTCACGGATACCCACTTCATTTACGATCGGCGTAACTTCGGCGGCCAACATGGCGAGTTGTTCAAAGCGGTCAAAGTTTCCGCCCAGCAACTCACGACCAAAATCATGGGGGATTCCCTTGTCGCCGAAGGGAACCGTGTTTGGCTCGTAACCGCCAATAACCATGCTGCGCATTTCAGGTTTGTAATATACCAGCCGGTCCGGATCGCGCATGGTCGGCATGTCTTTTGGCATGCCGGGGATTGGATCAGTAATGATATATTGATGCTCAAGCGCACAGGCAGGAATACGAACGTTTGACAGACGCCCAAGTTCACGCGACCACATTCCCGATGCATTTATGAAGGTGTCGCAGGTCCATATCCCTTCATTGGTGACAACTTCACTAACCCTGCGTCCGACAGAGATGACATCCTGAACCCGCACATTGCGAACAATTCGTGCACCGCGATCCCGCGCGCCTTTTGCCAAAGCTTGGGTGACGCTGCTGGGATCAATCTGGCCGTCTGTCGGAAGATAGGCAGCGCAGAGCACACCTTTGGTCGTCATCAAGGGAAAAAGCTTTTGTGCCTCGGTTGCGGAAATAATTTCCATATCCAGGCCGAAGCTTTTCGCCGTCGTCGCCAGTTGTTCGACCTCTCGCACCCGTTCGGGTGAACTGGCAAGACGCAGGGAGCCAACCTTTTTCCAGTCAACCGCCTGTCCAGTTTCTTCTTCAAGCTTGTCATAAAGCTCGACGGACATTTTCAACATTCGGGTCGTGTTGCGCGAAGAACGCAATTGCCCGACAAGCCCGGCGGCATGCCAGGTGGCGCCGTGTGTCAGGTCGGCCTTTTCCAGAATGACAACATCCCTGGCGCCCATCGCTGTTAAATGATAGGCAATGGAACAACCGATAATCCCGCCGCCGACAATCAGGTGTTCTGCGTGGTTCCGATCAGACATTATAATATTCCCCGCTTTTCCCTCAGCACTTGATGCGTTCCATATTCGGATCAACCAAAGCCCCGAACTGAATGGTGCAGGGAATACGCCTTGTCGCCACATCCAACTCGTAGGCCCCTGATTTCAGATATTCTATGGATACACCGTCCTGATTTCTTACATAGCCAAAACCAATGTTTTTCTTGACCGTGTACCCCCAGCCTCCACTGCTTAACCAGCCGACACGTTCTCCATTTCGATAGATTGTTTCACGACCAAGCAGCACAACATCGGGATCATCAAGGGTAAAACATGCGAGGCGTTTTTTAATCCCATCTTTCTGTTGGCGAACAATGGCGTCACGGCCAATGAACGGGGTGTTGGTTTTAATTTTAACAGCCCACCCAAGGCCCGACTCAAGGGGGGAGTAATCAGGACCAATATCCGATGCCCATGCCCGGTATCCTTTTTCAAGACGCAGTGATTCAATGGCGCGATAACCGGCATTGGTAATGCCGTATTGTTCGCCGGCATTCATCAGGGTTTGGTAGACTTCCAGGGCGTATTCAATGGGGAAATGCAATTCCCATCCAAGCTCGCCAACATACGTCACCCGAAGCGCCTTGACGGGGGCGTCGGCAATGAAAATTTCCTGACAGGTGGCGAACGCAAAGCCCTCGTTTGAAACATCAGCATCTGTAACCTGGGAAAAAACAGCCCTTGCCTTTGGCCCCATAAGGGAAAGCGTGCACTGGGTATCGGTAATGTCCTCAAGCGTGACATTCAGTCCGTCTTTGATATTGCGTTTGATCCAGTTAAAATCATGGGTGCGGTAACCGGTGCCGGTAACCAGATAAAATTTTTCATCGCTGATCCTTGCCACCGTAAGGTCGCATTCGATGCCACCACGCGAATTGAGCATTTGCGTATAGGTCAACGCACCGGGTGACTTGCTGACATCGTTGGCGCAGATCCAGTCAAGGGCCTTCTGGGCATCCGGGCCAGAGACCATGAACTTGGCAAAGGAGCTTTGATCGAAAATGGTTACCCGTTCGCGGGTTGCCATGTGTTCCGCGCCTACATGCTCAAACCAGTTTTGTCGTCCGAAAGAGTATTCGTCTTCGGCTTTCACGCCATCAGGGGCGAACCAGTTGGGGCGTTCCCACCCCATTTTCTCGCCAAAGCAGGCGCCGCTGGCTTTAAGGCGGTCATAAAGTGCTGACGTGCGAACCGGGCGTGCGCTTTTATGTTCTTCGAAAGGCCATCCGATTGTGTAGTGCTTGCCATACAATTCAAGGGTACGGCTGCGAACCCAGTCGGCATCCCGGTGATGAATACCGAAACGGCGAATATCAACAGGCCACAGATCAAGGCTCGGTTCGCCACCGACAATCCATTCCGCCAGTGCTTTACCTGCTCCCCCGCCTGCGGCAATACCAAAGGCATTGAACCCGGCTCCGACATAGAAATTTTTCACTTCCGGCGCTTCTCCAAGAATGAAATTGCCGTCCGGCGTAAAGGATTCGGGACCATTGGTAAGGGTGCGAATACCTGCATTTTCGAGGGACGGCACACGGGCAAGGGCATGCTCCATCAACTGCTCAAAATGATCCCAATTGGATTCCAGCAATGAGAAGTTAAAGCCTTCGGGAATGCCGTCCTTTGCCCATGGAATGGGATTGGGCTCATAGCCGCCCATAACAAGCCCGCCTACCTCTTCCTTGAAATATGTCAGACGATCTGGATCACGCAAGGTCGGCAAATTTCTGGCGACGCCTTCCATGGGTTCGGTCACCATGTATTGATGTTCGACCGAACAAAGTGGAACGTTGACGCCCGCCATTTGTCCCAACTCACGGGCCCACTGGCCGCCACAATTTACGACAATCTCGCAATCTATATCACCCAGCGAGGTGGAGACACCACACGCCTTGGCATCAATGACCTTGATCGCCGTAACGTTGCATTCTTCGACAATCTTGACGCCGTTCATTCGTGCGCCCTTGGACAGGGCCTGGGTAATATCGGACGGGTTCGCCTGCCCGTCGGTTGGAAGGAAGGCTGCACCAACAACGTCGGAAATATCCATCAACGGCCACAAATCCTGTGCCTGCTTAGGCGTCAGCATTTGCATTTCCAGGCCGAAGCTTTGCGCCGTCGTCGCCTGACGCTCGATTTCAATCATGCGCTCCTTGTTACAGGCAAGACGCAACCCGCCATTCATTTTCCAACCCGTGGCAAGACCTGTATCACTTTCAAGCGTGTCATAAAGTTCGACGCTGTATTTCAAAAGCTGTGTAATATTCGCGTTGGAGCGCAGCTGCCCGACGAGTCCGGCGGCATGGAATGTGGAACCACTGGTCAGCTTGTGCTTTTCCAGCTGGACAATGTCTGTCCAGCCAAGCTTGCCAAGATGATACGCTGTCGAACAACCAACGATACCGCCGCCGATAATAACCACGCGCGCATTGGATGGCAGTGAAGTCATTCGTATCTCCTAGATTTCCCGGAAGGATTGATAAGCCTGCTCGAACCGTTCAAGATTCTCGTCTGTGTAAGCGATATAATCGAATTGAAGATCGGAATGAATTTCCGACACCATGCTCCACATCGCTTCACGCAAAAGCGAGGCGCATTTCATGGCTGAATACGAACGCCAGAGGGCTGCGTCGGCAGAAGCACCGAAATAGCTTTCCAGCAAACGATGCTCAAGCTCAACATCGAATTCGTTGTTGGATGCCAGATTGGATAAATCGAACAAAGGACTGTTGAAACCCGCATAATCCCAATCAATGATCCAAAGCTTTGAGCCGTCATTAATGAAGTTGGCGGGAAGCAGATCATTATGGCCGAAGACCAGCTTTACCGGGCCAACCGCTTCTTCCAGTGCATCGGATATTCTTTCCAGGCGCTGCAGGGCATCAAGCATGCGGCTGTTGCCTGCCTTCAGTGTCCGACGGTAATCCCTCAAGACCTGAAAAACCCAAAAGACCAATGAGGCACCTTCCAGCAGCGGCGGGATGTCATGATGGATACGCTTCATGATTTTGACAATTTGATCGAGGGTCTCAGGCTGGCGAACATCTACTGCTTCGAGTGTCTTGCCGTCGATGAAATCGATCACCAGAACGCCCGGTTCGCTATGAATAATTTTCGGCGATAGTCCGGCTGCATGGGCGGCCCGACTGGCGGCGAGTTCGTTAAAGCGCATAATGCCGTGCACGGGTATGTCATCACCAATACGGACAACATATTTCTGGCCCGCATCCTCAACGACAAAATTCGTATTGGTGATTCCACCCGTTAACGGCTTTGGATCAACGCGACTTGACCAGCAAGTTAGTTCCGCAGTTTTTGCCCACGCCTGTTCCGACATGATTTAACCCTATGTTCCTGAAAAAGATGATTCGAGTGCAGTTTTCAGCCCTGCAATCATCTTTTTTTAATCCTCGTTTTTACCACAATTTTCCAACATTATTCAACGTATTTTCGTGGAATTTTGTGGTTTTAATGATTAATCAAGCCCTAATTCCGCCTTTCGTTTGACGCTCCAGGCATTTATCAGGCGGTCCGCGATGATAGCGATGAAGGCGACACACAGTCCGGCAACCAGACCACGACCACTGTCGGCTTTGGTCAGGGCGATATAGACTTCCTGACCCAGATCCCGTGTACCAACAAGCGCCGTAATGACGAGCATGCTGAGCGCCATCATGATCGTCTGATTTATGCCAAGCATGATTTCCGGCAAGGCCATGGGCAGACGAACTTTCCATAAAATTTGAAGTGGCGTGCACCCCGCAGCAATTGATGCCTCAATAAGGTGTGGAGGCACCCGGCGAATGCCATGGTCTGTATAGCGAATGGCGGGTGTGATCGCGTAGGCGATAACAGCCAGCAAGGCGGCAAAATCACCAACCCGGAACAGCATGACGACGGGCATCAGGTAAACAAAACTGGGCAGGGTCTGCAACGTATCGACAACGACCTGAATGAAACGGTGAAAGCGATCATTAAGTGCTGCGTAAATACCGATGGGGATACCGATACACCCAGCAATAAACACAGCCATGCCACACAAATAAACAGTAATCATCGATTTTGGCCATTGCCCAACGACGACAATAAACAATGCCAGCAATCCAACCAGCACGCCCAGCCGCCACCCGCCAAGCTGTAACCCGGCCAGGGTTACAAAACCAACGACAACGACCCAAGGCAGGGAAAGCAAAAAACGCTTGATCGGAATCATCGCGTTCAGCAGCAGGAAATTTTTCATCCCGTCCAACTGGTTGAAGAAGTTGATATTGATCCACTTGACCACGCCGTCCCAAAATGTCCCTGTCGTCAGATGCAGTGACTCGGGGTATGTTTGAACGGACGGGAAAAACACGCCCAATCCCCATGTAACTACCAACAGGCCTGCTGCGCCCATGAGATAAGGATGGCGCTGCCAAATATTTCTTGTGATCACCTCGTGACCGGGTTGCGCCTTGTGAGCAATAGCCTGACTTAAGCGATCCAGGGCAATGGCTAACAAGGTAATGGCTACGCCTGCTTCAATACCCTCGCCAATGCGAAGGCGTTTAAGCGCGTTCAGAACATCAAATCCCAATCCACCGGCGCCAATCATCGAGGCAATAATCACCATATTCAGCGACAACATGACAACCTGATTGAAACCAACCATCAGTGTTGGCTTGGCCGACGGGATCATCACTTTCCACATCATCTGCCGTGTCGTACATCCGGCCATGCGTCCAAATTCAATCACTTCGGCGGGAACCTGTTTAAGCGCCAACATTGTCACCCGGACCATTGGCGGCATGGCATAAATAATCGTCGCAATCATGGCTGACACAGGACCAAACCCGAAAAGGATCAGAATCGGAACCAGATAGGCGAACACCGGCACCGTTTGCATAAGGTCCAGAACCGGTGAAATAATGGCGCGGAAAAATGGCGAGCGAAAACCCAGAATTCCCAATGAGATGCCGCCAACAACACCGAAGGGCACCGCAATGGCTATGGAACTGAGCGTCACCATGGCGCTATCCCATTGACCAAAAACGGCGAGATAGAAGAAACACGCCGCCCCAAGGGCGGCCAGTTTCCAGTCACGGGCGAAATGCCCCATCATGGCAACGATGATTACGGCGGCAATCCAGGAAACTCTGGGAAATACCTCAATTGCATCACTGCCCTGCCCCTCCTTGAAACCGTCTGCCAGCAAGCTGCGCACCATGTCGTAGGGCTGCTCGACCAGCCACGATATGGACCGGGTCAACTCTTTGAAGGTAAACAGTCCCAGATCGAAACCATTCAACAACCACTTGACAAAATCGGTGATCCAGAAACGAAGCGGAATAATCCACCCGCGTGGATATTTGAAGGCCCAGGGGGCTGCTTCACGAAGGAAATAAAAACCGACAGCAATTCCAATGGCGGCAATCCAGATAAAGAACCAAGGATTAACCTGACGCTCTCGCCCGCCAATCGAAAGTGTCAGCGCCGTCACGACGCGCCTGCATTGCCTGTGTCAGCGTCGTCGTTTGGCGCACCGACAAGAATTTCCAGAACTGCATCACGGGAAATTTGCCCAATGACAGCTTCATTTTCATCAATCACGGCAAAAGGCTTGTCCGCATGCAGGATGTTTGCCCCCAGTTCTTCAAGACGTGAATCAAACCGGACCTGTACGGAATATTCGCCCGCAGTTGGCGCTTCCATTACAGCCTGTGCGGTAAGCACCTTGGCACGGGGAATGCCCCGTGTGAATTCAGCCACATAGTCTGTGGCCGGGTGCATTACAAGCTCCTCAGGCGTTCCAATCTGAATTATCTCACCGTCCTTCATAATGGCGATGTGGTCGGCCAGACGGATCGCCTCGTCAAAATCGTGAGTAATGAAGACGATGGTCTTCTTCAACATTTGCTGCAAACGCAGGAATTCATCCTGCATTTCACGGCGGATTAGCGGGTCAAGTGCTGAAAATGGCTCATCAAGGAACCAGATGTCAGGCTCAACTGCCAAAGACCTTGCGATCCCCACTCGCTGTTGTTGTCCGCCAGACAGTTCACGGGGGTAATATCCTTCGCGTCCGCTTAATCCAACCAACTCAATAACTTCAAGGGCGCGCCCCTCACGGGTTTTCTTATCGATGCCCTGGACTTCAAGGGGGAATGCGACATTTCCCAGAACCGTCAGGTGCGGCAGCAAGGCGAAGTGTTGAAATACCATACCCATTTTATGGCGGCGAATTTCAATCATATCCTTGGGGCTGGTCTTCAACAGATCCTGACCTTCGAACAATACTTCACCGGCCGTCGGTTCAATCAGGCGCGACAAACAACGAACCATCGTCGACTTACCCGAACCAGAGAGGCCCATAATGATGAAAATTTCTCCTTCGGGAATTTCCAGTGTTGCATCCCTGACGGCTGCGATCATTCCCGCATCAATCAGTTCAGAATCACTGGGGGCATTGTTTTTGTCGGCAAGGAAACGTGTGGCGTTATCGCCAAATATTTTCCAGACGCCACGACAGGCTAGTTTCACAGGATGTGGACTAATCTCACTCGCCATTTACAGAATTTCCTGTCGGGATTTTTGAAGGCGGTAATGGGGCATTTATGGTCATGCTGATCAAATTTTCCGCACAGGGGATTAACGTACGGGTACGGGTGGTACAGGATAAAAAACTGAGCGTTGCGGGGAGGGCCGCTGCAGCCATCCCCGCACACCGTAACAGGATTACTTGATCCAGGATTCCCAGCGGCCTTTGTTATTGGCCATCCAGGCATCAACGACGTTTTCAAGCTTCTTACCGTTGAGATCAACCTCAACAATCATCTGGCTCATTTCCTCGTTGTTGATTTTAAAAGCCTTGATAATTTTATGAGCTCCGGGCCATTTGTCTTTCAACCCACCCCAGGAAACTTTCCAGATCGGGCCACGCGGCTTGCCGCAGTCATATGCAAGATCCTTGTTCATCCCCACTTTTGGGTCCTGATAGCATTCGGCTGAATATTTGGGAAACTCGACCCATTCACCCTTGAACTTGGCAGGCGCCCAGTGCGGGGTATAGACCCACAACAGGATCGGAGCCTTGCGCTGGTAAGCTGATTCGAGTTCGGCAAACAAAGCGGCATCCGTACCAGCATGAACGACTTCAAAGTTCAGACCAAGGGCTTCGGCGCGTTCATCATCAAATCCGCCCCAGGTAACTGGGCCACCAAGGTAACGCCCTTTTGGTGCAGTTTCCGCAGTCGAAAATTCTTTGGCGCACTTGTTTAGGGCTTTCCAGTCGGGAAGACCCGGGCATCTTTCCTTCATGTATTCCGGGTACCACCATTCTTCGATGGCCTGCATGCCGGTTTCGCCCATATTTTCGGTCTTGCCGGTTTTCAATGATGCATCCATCGCATCGCGGCCGGTGGTTTCCCACATTTCCATGGCAACGTGCAGGTCACCTGTTTCTAGGCCGGCAAATTGCGCAATGTAGTCGGCCTGAACGTATTCGGTATTGTACCCGGCCTTCTTCAATACTTCGGCCATAAGGTGGGTGGTCAGATATTGACCCGTCCAGTCATGAATGGTCAGTTTGATCGGGTCATTCGATTCAACGTCCGCCATCGCCGTAGCGGACGTGGCAATCATCCCACCGAGCGCAAGTGCGCTTGCAAGCCCTAGGGATAAAAGGGTTTTGCTTTTCATATTCTGCCT
>JADHSW010000063.1 GCA_016776705.1 Rhodospirillales bacterium | reverse complement strand
GATTTGACGACAGAAAATGGACTGCGGCTTGCGCTTAACAGGCTTCAGTTAGAGAGTCCTTTTTCGATGACAACCCCGAAACCCTTTGACTACACCTCCATCACTTTCCAGTCCTGGATCGAACAAATGAAAGTCGTACCTTACTATTGCACTGACGCTTCCATGCTGTTCATGTTGGTCGCCTGGAAGCAGGGGTTGGTGGCACGGCAATGGCAGTTGCTCACTCCTAACTGGCGGGCTGGACAAGGGCATTCTATTGTTGAGTACTACAACCCCAAGACTGACAAATGGTTACTGGTCGATCCGCAACATGCAGGTATTTTGCGAAATCAAGAAGGTCATATTCTAGACATGAGGACACTCTTGGCTCATTACGAAGAGACACAGGGCAGCAGTGTTGTTGTCGACTATGGCCCTTATACGGATGTGATCCGGGCAAAAGGACGGGGGCCAACCACCGAAGATTACTTGTTCAAGGGTAAGGGGCTATCTGTCCCTGTCCTGACCCTCAGGCCACCGACATGGTATGCGAGGGCAAAGCAAAATGATCTGATAATCGGATATCCGATTTTCACCTCTTCCTTTGTACATCAAAAGGAAGTTCTCACCACAAAGCTAGTCGCTGTCTTTTTTGTGTTCGTGTTTATGGCGTTATCTATCCTTGGGTTCAGGATTTTCAGAAGAAGATAAAAGCTGAATTCAACCCAGCAAGTGATCCGCATGATAGCGCATGTGTTCGCCGATGAAAGTGGCGATGAAATAGTAGCTGTGGTCGTAACCCTTGCGCATTCTTAAATCCAGCGCCACACCCGCCTTCTTGCAGGCGGCCTCCAGAAGTTCCGGTTTCAGTTGTTCAGCCAGGAAATCATCGTCCTCGCCCTGATCAATTAAAATGGGAAGCGAGGCCGCGCCTGCCTCAATCAACAAAGCTGCATCGTAAGCATCCCAAGCGGCCCTGTCGTCGCCCAGATAGGCCGAAAATATCTTCTCGCCCCACGGACAGCGGGTCGGTGAACAAATCGGCGAAAATGCGGAGACGGATCTGAACATTCCCGGATTTTTAAGAGACACAACCAGCGCCCCGTGCCCGCCCATGGAATGACCAAAGATGGACCTGCGTTCCCCATCAAGGCGGAAATCACTGTCAAGAATGTCCGGCAGTTCCCAGGTGATGTAATCGAACATCCGGTAGTTTTTCGACCAGGGCGACCGTGTCGCATTGACATAGAACCCGGCCCCCGTTCCCAGATCGTAGCTGTCATCCTCGCCGTCGATACCGTTATCCCTGGGGCTGGTATCGGGGGCGACCACGGCGATGCCCAGTTTTGCCGCATGTTCAAGGGCTCCCGCCTTGTGAACAAAATTCTCGTGGTTGCATGTCAAGCCCGACAGCCAGTAAAGAACCGGAACTTTTCCGGCGCTTGCCTGTGGCGGCATGAAAAGGGAAAACGTCATCGGCCGCCTACAACTTGACGATTGATGGGTATAGGTTTCAAGCCAGCCGTCGAAGGTTCGGGTGCGCGACAGGCGCGTCAGTTTCTCATCGCTCATGGCAGGTTCCGTCCTTAAAAAATAACGACGGAACGAATGCTTTTGCCTTCGTGCATCAGATCGAAGGCATCGTTGATTCCTTCCAGACCCATTGTGTGGGTGACCATTTCATCGATCTTGATTTTTCCCCGCAGGTAATTTTCAACATATTCAGGAAGTTCCGTGCGGCCTTTCACCCCGCCAAAGGCGCTGCCGCGCCAGACCCGTCCCGTCACCAGCTGGAAGGGGCGGGTGGAAATTTCCTCACCGGCGCCGGCGACGCCGATAATGACCGATTCACCCCATCCCTTGTGACAGCATTCAAGGGCGGCGCGCATGGTTTGCGGGCGGCCGATACATTCGAAAGAATAATCCACGCCGCCATCGGTCAAATCAACGATGACATCCTGAATCGGATCGTCGAATGTGCTTGGATTGACAAAATCCGTCGCGCCGAGCATGCGCGCCATGTCGAATTTATCCTCGTTTATATCGATGGCGACAATCCGCGAGGCCTTGGCCATGACGGCGCCCTGAATGACGCTGAGGCCGATGCCACCCAATCCAAAGACGGCCACAGTTGCCCCGGCTTCAACCCTTGCGGTATTCAGGACCGCCCCGATCCCGGTGGTAATGCCGCATCCCAGCAGGCACACCTTGTCCAGGGGGGCTTCCTTGTTTATTTTGGCTACTGCGATTTCCGGAAGCACCGTGTATTCGCTAAAGGTCGATGTTCCCATGTAGTGGAAAAGATGATTGCCATTATGGGAAAACCGCGAAGTGCCATCGGGCATCAGCCCCTGACCCTGAGTTGCGCGAATTTTCTGGCACAGGTTGGTTTTTCCCGACGTGCAAAAACTGCACTCGCCACATTCAGGGGTGTAAAGCGGGATAACGTGATCGCCGGGCGCGACGGAGGTTACGCCGGGGCCGACTTCCTCGACCACACCGCCTCCTTCATGACCCAGAATAGACGGAAATATGCCTTCCGGGTCAGCACCGGAAAGGGTGAACGCATCTGTATGACACACGCCGGTCGCCACCATGCGTACGAGCACTTCGCCGGCCTTTGGGCCGTCAACATCAACTTCAACAATCTCCAGGGGTTTGGCGGCATGGAAAGCAACGGCGGCACGAGATTTCATCAACTTCTTCTCCGGTATAGAGGGTTTAATTTATCTGATTAAAAGGGCTTCGATATCAATATCCTTGGCATAATCAAACAGGCTTTGGGCGAGAACGCTGGACGGATCACGCTCAGGAATAACAAGGCCAATATCATGAGACACAATTGGGTCCGTCAGTGGCAATATTCGTGTTCCGGGGGGTTCGGAACAAAACACAAAACATTCCCTGGGTACGATGCTGGACCAGTAACCGGACCTGACAAAGGCGCTTAGATTAAGCATGGAATCCGTCTGGATTTGCGGCGTGGGTTGCAAATCCATATCCTGAAAGGCTTCATTGATGAGCTGACGACTCAAGGTTTCGGGCGCCAGCAACACCAGGGGCACTTCAACCATTTCGCTCCAGGTGACGCTTTCGCGGCCTTCAAAAGGGCCGTGAATGGGAGTAAGAACCCAGAAATTTTGTCGATATATGGAATGCTTGCGCCCCCGTGGCAGCGGTTCCACGTCCAGGTAGGTCAGGCCCAGATCGAGGCTGTAATCATCCAGACCCCGTTCAATTTCAGTCGTATTGCGCGCCTTCACGCTCAACTCGACCTTTGGATAGGCCCGGCAAAACTGAAAGGTGACAAGTGTCAACATGGGCAAGGCAGACGGGACAACGCCAATTTTAAGGATCCCCGCCAACCCTTCGCGCATGAGCGAAAGTTCCTGGGTCAGCGAGCTTTCGGTGTTGATTAACTTGTTGGCGTATTCGACAATTTTTGCCCCCTCGCGGGTCAACCCCTGAAAGCGGCGGCCCCGCTTGACAATGGATACGCCCAGATCCTTTTCCAGCTGACGAATTGAATTCGACAGGGCGGGCTGGCTGACATTGCACTTTTCTGCCGCCCGTCCGAAGTGCTTCTCATTGGCGAGAGCCACAAGATAATGATAGCGCCTAAGCATCGCCGTCTCCCGGACAGGGGCATCGTTGCCCGACTATTCTGTCTTTAAGTAACATCATTGATAGATTTCTTTTATCGTTTAACCTGACAAGGCCCCGACTTATTGCATCTATTTAATAGAAGAATATGTAATTTACCGAATTAAAGAAATTTTTAATTCTGATTAGCTGATAGATTTTTCTTATCTAGACATGGAACATGGATTTTCAGGCTATTTTTACCCGTTCCCGCGATGAACAGAATCGTCCCATGCTTGTCGGCTTGACCCTGGGGTCAATCGCATTATTCTGCCGTGAGTATTCAATAATGGTAATTTAACGTGTGGCCTTTTGTCATCGTTTCCGGATTTTTTGGGAGTTGCATTTCATGTCTGTCCGCTTTGCCTCTTTTGTTTTTCTTTTCGCTTTGCTGGCTGGGATTGCATCCCCCCTTGAAGCCGCAGAGGTGACCCAGTCCTACAAGGGCCTGACCCTGAACGCCAATCTGGAAATGGCGGAGGAAAAGACCTTCATGGATGGCGTCATCCTGATTACCCACGGCACCCTGGCCCACAACAAGATGGAGATTATCGACACCCTTCAGAGACACCTGAAGGAACGGGGCTTCAACACCCTGGCGATCAATCTTAGCCTTGGCCTGGACAACCGGCATGGCATGTACGATTGCAAAATTACCCATACGCACAAACATTCCGATGCGGTTGGAGAAATTGCCGCCTGGGTAAAGTGGCTTCACAGTCAGGGGGTCGAAAAAATCGTTCTTGCAGGCCATTCACGGGGCGGCAACCAGACTGCCCGCTATATGGTCGACCGGCAGGTCCCAAAGGTTCTGGGCGCCGCCCTGATCGCACCTGCAACATGGGACAAGGACGAGGCAGCAAGCTCATACAAGAAAAACTACAAGGTTTCCGTCAATTCCCTGCTTGGCAAGATGAACCGGGCGGTTATAGCCAAAAAAGGGGATGAGGTTTTCGGGGACATCGATTTTATCTATTGCCCTAAAACCTCCGTTACGGCCGCTTCCTTCGTTGATTATTACGGTGAGGACAAGTTTCTGGATACGCCGACTGTTCTTGTCCGCGTCAAGCTGCCGATACTGGTGATCGCTGGATCAGAAGATACCGTCGTCAACAATTTGCCTGAAAAAATGACCGGTGTGGTCAACAACCAGATCAAGCTGGCGGTGATTGAAGGAGCCGGTCACTTCTTTCTTGATTTTTATGCCGAAGATGTCGCCGACAGGATCTCTGACTTCGCCGGAGAGCTTCTCCAGTAAGACTGTTTAGTCGGACTGGGCAATCAGCAGGGCGAGCAGGGCCAGCAGACCCAGGCTGATGCCGCCCAGGCTGAGGACGATTACGAGCAGGCTTTTGCCTTTTTTCTTTTTCTTCTTCTTTCTCTTCTTTGACGGGCTATTGGTTGCCTTCTTTACGACTTTCTTGGGCTTTTCGTCTTCGCCGCCTTTTTGTTCCTTGTAGACGATCTTCGTCATCGAATTGTCGGTGACGTCATCGTAGCTTTCCTCGACAACACGTATTGCCATGTGATGCGGGCTGGCGATCAGCATGCGCCCTTGATGGATCGCCATGTTTTTGTCGTCATGGACGGAATCCAGCATCCAGTCGCCGTTCTTGAAAGAATAAATTTCAAAGGAGACTGACTTGGCCATGCTAAAGCTCCCGTCCCGCCATTGCGCGAAGGAATACTACTGAACAGGCCTCAAATTTTTGCCGGGATCGTCGTATCATCATTCCTCTTGAACCTTGCAATTCGCCGCACCAAGCAAGAAGCTGTTTTCACCGTCATCATCACTTAACGGTGCAATCAGGGACCGATAGAGTATCGTCTTGCCCTTATCATTCATAAATTCACCGCCAAGGGTAATCGGAATACGTTTAACCATTACCCGGCTGTAATATTTAACGGCTTCGCCCAAAAGTGTATTTTTTGGAGCATCCGATACGGGCTCGCCAACCAGCCCCTTACCGCCGTCGGCAAGCAGATGCCCGCCAATACGCTCGAAAGTCGGTTCTATATCCCGAATATCCAGCACGTACAGACAGGGTTCCAAATCGCCCAGATCCCTGGAAAGGACGGCATCCAGATTTGGAATTTCATCGGTTTTCTGCGCGCCGCGCCAATGCATCAGCAACCGATGCACCATGCGCCTTTCCATTCCCTGTGGTTGATCTTGCATTACTTATTGCCCCTAATCTTTAAATCCATAACCCTGGAAGTTCCTTACCACTTGCCACGTATCTATACCCAATTGATCCAGGCGTCGACAAGCCGCGCTGATCTTAACGGAAATTCTATCACAGGCGACCTAAAAACGGGCCAAACGATGTGCATTTACCAAATCTGGATAGCATCAATTTATTAAGAGCTTCTGAACACTTGGGAGGGTTTTTGATGCAGTGGAGATAAAAAAACCCGGTCACGCTAAATAACGCGACCGGGTTAATTGAAATGAGGAATTGTTCAGCTAGATAACCTTGCGCAGCTCGATGATAAAGTTATCCATTTCCGTGCCCAGAACCTCGCCCTGCTGGGAGAGCTCGCCCGCGGCGGTGAGCACTTCACCGGCCGCCTGGCCCGTTTCACCGGCGGCTTGCGTAACCTGCGTGATGTTGGTTGTCACTTCTGTTGTGCCAGAGGAAGCCTGTTCTACATTTCGGGCGATTTCTGCGGTTGCGGCACCCTGTTCTTCAACGGCGGCGGCGATGGTTGATGAAATCTTGTTGATTTCGGAAATTGTCGACGTAATGCCACCAATCGCCTGCACCGCATCCTGTGTAGCCGTTTGAATGCCGCCAATCTGGGCGCCGATTTCCTCAGTTGCCTTGGCAGTCTGATTGGCCAGATTTTTCACTTCGGCGGCAACAACGGCAAAGCCCTTGCCCGCATCGCCTGCCCGGGCCGCCTCAATGGTAGCGTTCAGGGCCAGCAAATTGGTCTGTTCTGCGATATCAGAGATCAGTTCTACAACTTCGCCGATCTTCTGGGCGGCCTCGGCCAATCCCTGAACCTGCTGGTTTGAGCGTTCGGCTTCCGTCGCGGCATTTGATGCGATTTCATTCGACTGTGAAACCTGACGGCTGATTTCGCTAATGGAGCTGGACAATTCCTCGGCGGCTGAGGCCACCGTCTGAACGTTTGTTGAAGCTTCTTCGGCGGCTGCGGCGACGGATGTGGCCTGCTGCGATGTTGCTGCAGCCGTGCTTTCCATAGTTTGCGCCGTGGACTGCAATTCGGTTGCCGCCGACGTCACGGTCTGCACGACGACTTTCATGTTCTTTTCGAAATTATCGGCGACGCCGGTAAAGCTGTGAACCTTTTCCTGCATGGTCTGGGTCGCATTGTTGATGGTGCGCGATGCTCCCAGGAAGCTGCCGGTCATGCCTTTTTCAAGTATACGACGGTAATATTTGTTATCGCGGACATATTCCAGGCAGGCCTGGGATTCACGCACATAGGCGTCTGTACGGTCGATCATCAGGTTGATGGTGCGCAGCAGTTCGCCTGCTTCGCCTTTTTCAGTGATGCCAATAACGCGTGCCTCGAAATCGCCGTCAGCAATCGCCTTGCATACTGCCAGCGCCTTGCGGATGGCGCCTGAATTTTCACTGCCAAACATATCAATCTTTCCTTTTTTTTGAAGCTGTGGGGAGCGTCCCGAGTTAAATAAGTCCGGCGATGAACTCGTCGTAAGCCATGCCCTTTTCCTGCAACAAGCCTGTGATCATGGCCATAGAGGCCGCCATGCCATCCTTGGCGTTGGCATGTTTCTGCTCTTCGGCAAGCAACTGTCTGTATAGCGGGATGATCGTGCTATCCAGAATCTGGCGGTTCGGCACCCGGCGGTTGGAGTGATATCCAATAATGTTGCCATTACTGTCCTTGCTGGGCGTAACGTGGGCCAGCACCCAGTAATGATCGCCATTGGCAGAACGGTTGACGACGTAGGCAAAAATTTCGCGACCATCCTGAATGGTCTCCCACAACAGGCCAAAAATGCAACGTGGCATTTCCGGATTTCTGATTTTCGCATGGGGTTCGCCCAGACATTCCTTTTCCGTGTAATCGGCAAGTTTCAAAAAAACGTCGTTAACATAGGTCATTCGACCTTTTAAATCGGTTTTGCTGACAATAATTTCATCGTCTTCAAAAAACCGTTCAACGCCCGAAAGGCTTAAGTCTCTAGCCATTTAAATCAACCTCTCAAATTCAAACTAATTTCCGTAATTTCCTGATAAAAACATTCACCCAACACCAAGGGTCGGCAGGTTATTCATACATATATGAATGCTCACACCTAAAAAAAGGATTAATTTCAATTATTAACTGCAACGGGTTATTTTTAAAGGACAATTCAACGATTTCTATGTTCTTAACGTCCCGCCGGTGGCTTTTTCAACTGCCGCCACCACCTTGTCCGAGACACCCTCAATTTCGGCATCAGTCAGGGTTTGCTCTACCGGCTGCAGGGTCACATTTACGGCAAGTGATTTTCTTCCTTTGCCCAGATTACCGCCCTGGAACAGATCGAACACGGCGACATCACTGATCAGGTCCTTGTCGGCGGATTTCGCCGCCCGCATCAAGGTATCGGCGGCGACATCGTCATCAACGACGAACGCAAAATCACGATTGACCGGATGGAACTGGGAAAGCTGCAACAGCGCCCGGGTTGTCCCCTTGCCCTTTTTTGCTTTCGGCAAATTGTCCAGATAGACCTCAAATCCGGCGATGGGTCCTTTGACGCCCATTTTCGCCAGCAAGCCCGGATGGATTTCACCAAAGGCGGCGAGGATGCTCTTCGGCCCCAGATTCAAGGTTCCGGAACGTCCGGGGTGGTACCACCCGGGCGCCGGGCTCATGGTCTGTAATTTATCAACCGGTGCACCTGCCGCTTCAAGGGCGGCGATGGCGTCGGCTTTTGCATCAAACACGTCCACATTTCTGGGATTATCGGCCCAGTTGCGACGACCACTGCGACCGGAACGAATGCCCGTGGCGACGATGTCCTGTGCGTCCGCTTCGTCACCGGAAAACTGCGGGCCGACTTCGAACAGCGGGCTGTCGGCGATGCCCCGGTCCGCATTGCGACCGGCTGCGGCGATCAGATTGGGCAGGATCGACGGGCGCATGGTGTCCAGATCGGCGCTGATCGGATTGACCAGCTTCAGATCATCTGCACCACCGCCAAACAGCCTTGCCTGATCGTGGGTCATGAAAGACAAGGTTACTGCTTCCACCAGACCACGCGCGGCCAGGGCGCGACGCACATCGGCGCGGCGGCGCTGATCAGAATTCCAGGCCGGATGAGGTACAACATCCGCGCGTTGCATTGGAGCCATCGGAATTTTATCATAGCCATGAACACGGACAATTTCCTCGACAAGGCAGGCCTCGCCGACAATATCGTTTCGCCAGGTGGGGACCGAAACATTCCACGTTTCGCCATCGCCTGAAACTTCGAAGCCAAGCACATTCAGAATGCGCTTCATTTCCAATTCATCAACGTCAACCCCGGCCAGTCCCCTAATCCGCGAGGGGCGAAAGGCAATGCTCAGGGAACGATCAGGCTGCTTGCCCGCAACGAGCAGTTCGGACGGCTCACCGCCGCAAATATCCAGAATCAATCTGGTGGCAATTTCCATTCCCGGTTCCAGGAAAGCGGAATCGATGCCGCGTTCAAAACGGAAGCGGGCATCGGACTGCAGATTAAGCTGGCGACCTGTTGTCGAGGTGCGAATGGGATCAAACAGCGCCGATTCGATGAAAACATTGACGGTTTCCGCAGTGCAGCCACTGACTTCACCGCCCATAACGCCGCCCATGGCCTCGCCGAATTTTTCGTCGGCAATGACGGTCATTTCACCGTTGAGCTCATACTCCTTGCCGTCCAGGCCAATAATTTTTTCCCCGTCGTTTGCCATGCGAACATGAATGTCGCCGTGTACCTTGTCGGCGTCGAAGACATGCAGCGGGCGGCAATGCTCAATGGTCATCAGGTTGGTGACATCGACCAGGGCGGAAATCGGACGCAGTCCGATGGCGAGCAGGCGGTCCTTCAACCACGCAGGGCTTTCTACATTTTTGACGCCGCGAATATAGCGCCCGACAAACTGCGGACAGGCGTCCGCATGGTCGGCGTCAAGATCCAGATGCACCTTGATCGGGCTTTCGAAAGAACCCTTCACCGGCGCTGCATCAAGGGGTTTAAGGGTGCCGATACCAGAAGCCGCCAGATCGCGGGCAATACCGCGAACCCCCAGGCAATCGCCCCGGTTGGGGGTAATGGCGATATCGATGATCGGGTCATTCAGGCCCATGATTTCAACAGCCGATGCGCCAATGGGCGCGTCGGCGGGCAGCTCGACAATGCCATCGTGCTCGTCGCTCAAACCCATTTCACGTTCCGACAGCAACATGCCGTTGCTTTCCACCCCCCTGATCGTGGCTTTTTTCAGGGTAAGGTCGATGCCGGGAATGTAGGCGCCACCAGCTGCGAAAACGCCTTTCATGCCGGTGCGGGCATTGGGCGCGCCGCAAACGACTTGCTGGGTATCGGTGCCGTTATCGACGGTGCAGATCTGCAGCTTGTCCGCATCGGGATGCCTTACCGCCTCAACCACGTGTCCAACGACAAAACTTTCCAGGCCTTTCGCCCGTTCCGTGACATTTTCGATTTCCAGTCCCAGCATGGTCAGCATGTCGGTGATTTGGTCCAGGGTCGCATCCGTGTCCAGATGCTGCTTCAGCCAGTTCAGCGTTATTTTCATCGGTTTAATCCCCCGGCCATTCCCGGTACATCCAGGGCGGAAAATCCATAATGCCTGAGCCAGCGCAGATCGGATTCAAAGAATGTGCGCAGATCGGGAATGCCGTACTTCAACATGGCGATACGTTCGACCCCCATACCGAAGGCGAAGCCCTGATACCGGGTTGAATCGATGTCGCAGTTCTCGAGAACCTTCGGATTGACCATGCCGCAACCGAGGATTTCCAGCCAGTCGTCACCGTGGCCAATGCGGAATTCTCCGCCGGCGCGGGTGCAACCAATATCCAGTTCCGCTGAAGGTTCGGTGAACGGGAAATAACTGGGGCGGAAGCGCGCCGGAAGGTCATCGACCTGGAACATGGCGCGGCAAAAATCGATCACACAGCCCTTCAGGTGGCCCATGTGGGTCGACTCGTCGATGACAAGTCCTTCGATCTGATGGAACATGGGCGAATGGGTGGCGTCATAATCGCAGCGATAGGTACGGCCCGGCACGATAATGCGGATCGGCGGTTCTTTATCCTGCATGGTGTGAATCTGTACAGGCGAGGTGTGGGTGCGCAGCACCTTGCGGTGGCCATCCTTCTCGCCGGGTAAATAGAACGTATCGTGTTCCTGACGGGCGGGGTGTTCCGGCGGGATGTTCAGGGCGGTGAAGTTGTACCAGTCTTCTTCGATGTCCGGGCCTTCGGCGACGGTGAAACCCATTTCACAAAAGATCGCTGTCATCTCTTCAATGACCTGACTGATGGGATGAATGCGGCCATCCCATTGCGGGCGTACCGGCAGGGTGACATCGATTTTTTCCGCCATCAGGCGGGTGTCAAGCTCGGCGCCTTCGAGTTCCGCCTTGCGGGCATCGATGGCGCCTGCCACCTCGCCCTTCAGGGCATTGATCGCCTGACCGGCTTCCTTGCGGGCGTCCGGGTCCATTGCGCCCAGGGACTTCATCAACTGGGTGATGGAGCCTTTCTTGCCCAGCGCGGAAACGCGCACGGCCTCAAGGGCGTCGGTTCCATCCGAACCCGCGATGGCGGTCATCAGGTCGTTACGAAGGTTTTCAGCATTTTCCATTCGATTAATTTCCGTCGCTTGTGTGATGATTCAGTATCACAAGAAAAAGGGGAGCCGCGGCCAAAAGGCCGGCTCCCCGAATTTCGATTTTCCCGATGGATGAACCCAAAAGAAAGGGATCAGGATTTAGCGAGAGCCGCCTCAGCCTCTTCAACCAGGGCCTTGAAGGCCTCGGGCTCGCTGATCGCCAACTCGGAAAGAACCTTGCGGTCCAGTTCGATGCTGGCCTTGGCAAGCCCGCTCATAAAGCGGGAATAGGTCATGCCGTACTGGCGCGCACCGGCGTTGATGCGCTGAATCCACAAACGGCGGAATTGACGCTTCTTGGTGCGACGATCGCGGTAAGCATACTGAAGTCCCTTCTCAACGCGCTCGATGGCGACGCGGAAGTTCGTCGAGCTACGGCCGCGGTAGCCGCTGGCCATATCCAGGATTTTTTTGTGACGGGCGTGGGCGGTAGTGCCCCCTTTAACTCGTGCCATTTTTCGGTTCCTTAAATTCTATGTAATCTGGTGAGCGCTATTATTTAGCGTTTGGCATGTAAGATTTGACGATACGAGCGTCCTGTGCGCACAGGATCATGGTGCCGCGCGCTTTGCGCTTCATCTTCTGCGGCCGCTTGCTCATGCCATGTTGCTTGAGGGCAACATTCCCACGGACCTTGCCGGAACCGGTAAGGCGAAAGCGCTTTTTGGCGCTTGATTTGGTCTTCAACTTGGGCATTTCACATTCCTTCAATAATAACAGGTTGTGTTCTGAGCGGCTGGGCATGCCCTGCCGTTCCGCTCGCGAGCGCGGTTTATAGACCTGTATCCAACAGAATGCAAGGGCTCAACCCGGTTTATCGGAATGATTCCGGGATCGACTTTCATAACGAAAAATGCGCTCCCCCATCTCACCCGACCAGGGGTCGCCTGTTTTTTTCTCCACCAGGCGAAACCCGGCCTGCTCATATAGGTGGCGCGAAGCTTCAAGCCCCGCAAAAGTAGCCAGAAAGATGTCCCCAAAGCCTTTGGATTGGCAAAAAGCCATGGCCTGTTCAAGCAGATGCGTTCCTGTTCCAGCACCCTTTATGCGTTGATCCACAATAAACCAGCGCAACCGGGCCCCTTCGCCCATTGCCTCGCGCCCATCGATCACGATTGAACCCAGCATCTCGCCTTGTGCATTTCTGGCCGCAAGGAAAAAGTCCCTGTCCGGATCAAAATCCGAGAAGAACGCCGCCATGCCGCCCGCGCAGTAAATTTCAAATTTCTGCCCCAACCCCCATTCAGGCCCATAATAATCCATATGCAACGTCAGCATTTGCCCGATTGAACCGGGCTGATAGCCGTCATATACAAGAATATCCTCGCTCATGGCGTTCCCCTGAACACCAGAGCGGCGACCATGCGCTCAGCCATGTCGTCCTTCAGGCTATCTGGTTCGACAAGCAAATAACGCCATATCAGTCCCGTCAGGGCGTCGGCAATCAGGATCGTGTCCGCCCCCTGTTCCAGAGACCCGTCGCGCCGGGCAGTTTCCAGAATATCCAGCAGTAAAGGTTTACGCCCGGCGACGAGATTGTTTTTCAGGGCGTCGCGTGCCGAAGCCTGAAGCTGTGAGTCGGAAATTAGTCCGGCAAGGATTTTTCCCGCCGGTGTCTGCCTGTAATGACGAAAAACCGCTTTCAGGAGGTCCGTTAGATCTTTTCGCGGATTTCCGGTATTGCGACCCAATTCCTCGAGCGGAACCAGTTCCTGATAAACTTCCGTATAAAGTTCTGCCCTGGATTTCCACCACCTGTATATGGTCGCCTTGCCAACACCTGCGTGGGCGGCGACTTTTTCAATGGTCGTCAATGCATACCCTTCAACATCCGCCAATTCTATGGCGCTTTCAATAATGGCTTCGTGCTTGGCGCTGGAGCGACGGCGAGGGTATCCACGGCTTTCAGGCATATTTATAACCCCCCTGTATTAACGAGACGAAACGTATCGTCTTGTTAATACCAAAAACCACAGGCGATTACAAATGCGAATTGTGCAAAAAATCAAGCTGACCTAAAACTCTTTGACCCAGATCATTG
>JADHSW010000062.1 GCA_016776705.1 Rhodospirillales bacterium | reverse complement strand
ATGGCGACTTCGAGCGAGGTCTTTTCGTTAACCGACCAGTGGGCGTGAATGTCATCGTATGTGGCAAGGTTTTCCAGAATTTCCGTGGATGGCGTGCCCGGATAAGCGCAACCGACCCTTGCCCCGGCTTCCCAGACGCCACGAGCAACTGCTTCATTGCCGGACATCAGGGCCTTGGCTTCAAGGTCGGCTTTACTTATGACGTTCATCAGATTTTCTCCAGTATGATGGCTATCCCCTGACCGACGCCGATGCACATTGTGCACAAGCCATAACGGTGATTATTGCGTTGCATTTCATAGGCTGCCGTCGTCACCAGGCGTGCGCCACTCATGCCGAGCGGATGACCGAGCGCTATGGCCCCACCGTTTGGATTTACGTGGGCGGCGTCATCGGCAAGACCAAGGTCGCGCGTCACAGCCAGGGCCTGCGCCGCAAAAGCCTCGTTTAATTCAATAACACCCATATCGTCCAGGCTGAGCCCGGATTGAGCCAGCACCTTACGGGTCGCTGGCGCAGGCCCCATACCCATGATGCGTGGTTCAACACCTGCGCTCGCCATGCCGACAATTCGGGCCATGGGTGTAAGATCATGTTCTTTGGCGGCCTCACCCGAAGCAAGCACGAGGGCGCACGCCCCGTCATTGACACCCGAGGCATTGCCAGCGGTTATCGTGCCACCTTGGCGAAACGGGGTTCCCAGCTTGGCCAGTTGTTCCAGTGTCGTATCACCGCGGGGATGTTCGTCTGCAACGACGATAATTGGATCGCCCCATCTATTGGGAATTGTAACGGGAATTATCTCGTCCGAGAAACGGCCAGATTCCTGCGCCACCTGAGTTCTTTGTTGCGAACGATAGGCGAAGGCGTCCTGATCTTCGCGGCTGATGGCAAAGTCTTCGGCGACGTTTTCCGCCGTTTCAGGCATGGAATCCGTACCGTACTGCTTGTTCATTAATTTGTTTACGAAGCGCCAGCCAATTGTGGTGTCATGGATTTCCGCCTTGCGTGAAAAGGCCGCGTCCGCCTTTGGCATGACCAACGGGGCACGTGACATGCTTTCAACACCGCCAGCAATCATCAGATTTGCTTCACCGGTTTTAATGGCGCGGGCCGCCTGGCCAACAGCGTCAAGACCTGATCCGCAAAGCCGGTTGATCGTGGCGCCTGGAACCTGATAAGGAAGCCCCGCCAAAAGCAACGACATGCGTGCAACGTTGCGATTGTCTTCCCCGGCCTGATTGGCGCAGCCATAGAGCACGTCATCGACTTTTTCCCAGTCGACAGACGCATTTCTTTCCATCAATGCAGTTATAGGAAGTGCACCAAGGTCATCAGTACGCACCGATGAAAGTCCGCCGCCATATCGACCGATCGGGGTTCTGACAGCATCACAGATATAGGCTTCGCTCACGAGGAGTCCTCCCAAATTTGAGCGCAAGATAACAGACCCAAAGATCAAACTGAATTTAAATGGACATTAAAATTCAGAAAATTCGATCGCTATTAAGATGCCGATCAGGAATGAATATTATCGTATTTTTCTTGCAGCTGCTCAGGCGTCTCGACAAAGTCTGGATTGGGGATGATGCAATCAGCCGGGCAGACCAGCTCACACTGCGGGTCTTCATCTGTGCCAACACATTCGGTGCAAAGCAGCGCATTAATGATGAAGATGGGATCGCCGAAAGCAATCGCTTCATTTGGGCACGGATCGACGCAAGCATCGCAACCCGTGCATTCATCAGTGATCATCAGTGCCATGTTGAAATCTCCTTAAATCCTTCAGGAAGCCATTGGAAGCTGGCCGAGTTTCGCCAACTTGTCGTGACGGAACGCGCCCCAAATTGCAGCGCCAATGGCACCAGCATATATTGAATCCGGATGGTTCAACACTTCAATGGAAACATTCTGATTGACCATTTCTTCGTTCAGGGCCGCCAACAAGCCTGTATCAAGTGCCAATCCACCCGACATCAAAACCGTGCCTTCCTTCATTTTAATGGCGCGCAGCAATTTGACAAGGCGACCGGCCATGGACTGATGAATACCTTTAAGGATATTCGGGGTCGAAACCTGACGCGATACCATGTTGATGACGTCCGTTTCCGAAAGCACGGCACAGATGGATGAAACTTTTTCAGGTGCATCGGCCTGCTTGGACAGATCGCCGATTTCTTCCTGTGTGATCCCTAAGTAACGGGCGATGTTTTCCAGGAACTGACCGGAACCCGATGCGCACTGGGAAGTCATCCGATAATTCAGGACCTTTCCACGCTCATCGATGATCACCGCACGGCCATGCAAAGCGCCACAGTCCAGAATGGCCCTGGCCTTGGGTTGCAGAAAGATGCCGCCACGGGCATGTGTGGTCATTGAATAGAAGTGACCGGTAGTGAAATCAAGGCTCTCGCCTTCGCCAGTCGTCGCGGTGTAGGCGACATCTTCATGTTTGACGCCTGCTTCTTCAAGCGCGTTGTCATAGGCTTCACGGGCCAAACGAAGGGGATCGCGTTGACGTATTTTTTCGGTCTGGCGGGCGAGCCATTTGGTCTCACCCTTACCGCCGTCCTCTACATCAAAAACAACGGCTTTGATGGCTCCGGTTCCAACGTCAATACCTGCTGCAATGGTCATAGCGTATTCTCCTTTAGAGCAACCTGCGTTCAATTGAACGCAACTCAGTTGCCCGATATTTAATTACGATCAAATTATCTGCAATTCAGTGCAGTTTAATCTTCACTTAGTTTACGACCGCACGGCGGGCGAATTCTGCCGCACCAAGCGCACCGGTGTAAATAGACGCGGGATCGATATTAATCTGAACCTCGCCATAATTTTCCACGATCAATTTTTTCAATTCGTTCACTGCCGACTCGTTGTTGGCGACGCCGCCGGTAAAAGTAAATTCCCCATCGGTGATACCGCCGGAACGAGAAATGATCGACATGGCGCGCAGGATAATGGCGCGATGCAAGCCGGCCAGAATATCTTCACGTTTTTCACCAAGAGCCAGACGGTCACGAAGTTCGGCACCGGCAAACACGGTGCAGGTCGAATTGATGCGCACGTTTTTGGTGGAATTCATCGCAATCGGTCCAAGCTCATGCAGGCCGATGTTCATTTCATCGGCGATGTAGCCCAAATAACGGCCACACCCTGCGGCACAGCGATCATTCATCTGGAAATTTTCAACAATACCTTCCGGATCGACCTGAATGGCCTTGGTGTCTTGCCCACCAATATCAAGCACGGTGCGGGTATTGGGGTACATCAGGTGGGCACCCAGTCCATGGCATAGAATTTCCGAACGAATATGTTCTTTGGGGAAAGGAAGCGTCACCCGACCATAGCCGGTTCCTACAACAAAGGTTTCTTCCAGGTCAACATCCAACGCCTTGGACAGGGCAGCCTGGGCCAAAGTCTCATCAATTTCAAATTCCGGAGAACCATCCAGAAGACGCTTCAACCCGGCACGGAATTTCTCTGTCAGGCCACCTTCGGGAGGACGGTTTTCAACTTCAATAATGGACTTGTCATAGAGGTTCAGCAGTGCGTCGAAGCTGACGCCATTTTCCTTGGATATTTCTTCAGCCAGTTTCATGACTCGGGAACCCGCAATATCGCGGAAGAAATCTGACTTGCGCTTGGCCTGACGGGTAAACAGGGCAGGGCTTTCTTCGCGAATTTTTACGAAAATTTCATCCAGGGCTTCGTTGACTTTCGTATCGCCTTCGGGAATGTAGGACGCACAGGTGGTGTGAAGATCTTCCAACTGTTCAAGAAACTGTTCCAGACGGATTGAAAGTTCCAGGTCGATCATCAAAATTTCGATGCCTTCCATTTGTGTCAACTCTGTCAGTCCACGCCGAAATAAGGTCAGGCGGGCGCCCAGGCGGGCTTCCTGCTTGGCAACGGACGCCGCCGTTTCGTAATTGGAGCGCGAATTGGTGATACCGCGCCCAAGGATGTCCGCTTTGTCATCCATCAGCACCGCCTTGGTAGTGGTGGAGCCGAGATCAATACCTATATAACATTTCATTGTCTGGTTTCCTTAAGCCGCACGGGACGGAGAGCCGCCCGCACGTTTCTGGTCGATCATCTGGAAGTAGCTTTCCAACCGGTTTTTGACGTTGGCAGGCGAGAAATAACGCGGATCAACGAGATCAGTTTCGATGAAAGCGGCTGGTTTTCCTGTGCGCGTTTCGATTTCGCGCATCATCATTAACTGACCGGCTGAAAAGCTGTTGCAGCTCTTGATCGAATTGATCAGGAAGCCATCAGCCTGATACTCTTCCATCGCCTGTTCGATCATATCGACACGCATGGGCATATTGCGGTTGGTGTAGCAACCAAGGCAATAATCAGCAAGGCTTTCCAGCGGGTGGTCCGGATCGTGACGGAAGCCATCATAATCATATACACCGCCGACTTTTGTATAGGTGCTGGAAACAACCACGGCGCCTTCGTCGTAGAACATTTTCCAGAAATCACGGAAGCTGGTCCAGTTGGGTGGGCCTTCAACAACGAGACGGTATTTTTCTTCCTTCATTTCGCCTTCAGGGGTAATCGGACCCTGACCGTTGGCAATACGTTGTTCAATTTCGCCACGCAGGGTTTTGTAGTAATCGATGGCCTGCGTCGTGCCGCGGAAGGCGGTGAAGATCGGGCCGACGTAATAGACGCCACCAAAATAAGCATCGATCGGGCTTGGCTTGTTCTTGGCGCTTTCCAGAACCCAGACAAAATCGTCTTCTGCCTTGGCTGAATTCCTGAGGTTTTCACGCAGTCGGTCGATATCAAATTTGACGCCGCTGACTTCCTCGAAAGTCGGAATGACTTCTTCTTTCAACTGCTTGACCACGTAGTCACGCATATTCTGGGTGATAACACCGTCCCCTTCATAAGGAACATGCAGCATCTGGGTGCGGCAACCATACTCGTCGCGCAGCAGCTCGAACCATTTCAAGAAAGTGAAGCAACCGGTGTAGTTGAGCAGCAAAAGATCCGGCACCGGCATGGGTTTGCCGTTCGGTGCAATTGCCCCCTTCGCCATATTGCCAATGTCGGCTTTGACGTAGGTGCACACGTCTTCAGAATGGCCGCTCTTTTCAGCGTCCATGATCATACCGCCGGATTTTTTACGCATGCCGTTCTGAATGGCATTGATTTCCGGAAGATTGTTCAGCATGTCAAAACACATGACCAATTCGTTCAGGTTGCCAGGAACGTAAGTTGAAGACACTTTTTGCCCGGATTCAGCAGTGTTTGTCAGTTTTTCATAGTTTTCAGCAATCATTTCCTTCTGCATCAGCATTGAGGATTCTTTGATTACTTCGTCATTGATATCTGCGGGGCTCATGATGCTTCACTCCAAAGTTTAATGGTGTCTGCAAAGGTGCCGGCCTGTTCGCGAATTGGCTGCATTTGGCCGGAATTTTCAGCGTACTTGAACGAAATGTTCGGGATATCGACACCGTTTAGCGCATTCGCCAGCATTGGCCTGTCGAGAAGGGCCGGATCGCAGAAACTGGGCGCAGCAAAAATCACGCCTTCTGCGCCACGATCTTTTACGGCTTCAATAAGATATTGCCCCTTCCTTGCGCCGTCAGGTTCATACTTTGAAGCTGTTTCAGCGGAATGGTGGATAAAGGCCTCGGCAAGATTGCGCACCGGATCACCGTCTGTCGGCACATCATCCAGCAGCCAACGGGTAACCAGCATATAATCGTCATCGACAATGTAGCAGCCTGAAAGCTCGATGGACTTGATCAGGTTCAGCGGTGGTTGCTCGCAGAAAGAACCTTGAAGGATGATCCGGCAATTGTCGCGGATTGGCTTGTTTTCGGCTTCTGCGGCTGTCAGATAATCGCGCAATATTTCGGTATGTTCCTCAACAGGCAGAACCATACCGGCGCGCATCAGAAGGTAGACTTCCCATGAAGGGGCCTTCCAGGGCGTTTTCATGCGGAAATCATAGACCGCTTTAACCAGCTTGCGATTTTCATTGTAAACGGCGATGGAATTGTTGATCTGCTCATCGGTGATCTTGCGACCGACAATGCCTTCCAGGCCTTCCTTCAACTCGTTTAATTCATTGACGTAATAGTCGCCGCCAATGCTTGAATCGAAATTTTGCGGTGTATCAAAATAACGTACGTAAAGGCCGGGATACATCAACTTCCACATACCCGACATATTGCGGATAACGTCGCAAATGGACGGAAACAGCATGCCATCGACAAAATCAAGTCGCTTGGTCACTGCAAGCTCAATGGTCGAGCGCGGGATACGGCAAATGTAGCTTTGATAGTAGGCATCACCATGGATGACTTCCATGTTGTCGCCGCCACCAAGAATACCCAGCGACAGAATGCCGCCTGCGTGCATCAGTTCACGCGGCACATAGACCGGCATGTAACCGACAACCTTGCGAGACGGATCAGCTTCTTTCCACTTGCGAGCGGACGTGAAGTCGATGTCCTCGTAGAGTTCCTGGCAATAATCGATAATTTCAGTAGTATTTTTCATGGTTCAACTGTGCTTCCACTGGGGCGAACGTTTTTCGACAAAGGCATTCAGGCCTTCAACGGCATCGTCGCTGTTCATCAGGCCGTCGAGGTAAAGTTTCTCGACACGGTCGAGATCGGCGCTGACTTCCTCGGCAAAATTCAGACGAGCGGCGGTAATGGCAAATCGAATTGTACTCGCCGACAATCCGCCGAGATGCCCATCAAAGTAGGCGAGCGCCGCCGCTTCAGGATCCCCGTCAGCCTTAACGGCGATACCTAATCGGGCTGCCTCGTCGCCCGAAATACTGCGACCGGAAAGAAGAAGATCTTCGGCCGCCTGCTGCCCGGCAAGGCGCGGTAACAAACAACTTGCCGCCGGGGCAAAAACTGCGAGTTTGATTTCCGGCTGACCAAGGCTGGCAGCGGAATTAACGAACATCATGTTGGCCGCCATGGCGACTTCAAGACCACCACCAAGACACTGACCGTTGACCACCACCATAATCGGAGCAGGGCAACTCAGCATTTTTTTGATCAGGGCGTGCAGGGCCTTCAACATGTCCGCACATTGATCGGGCAAGTGTTCTTCAACACTGGCGCCAAAACTGAAGTGCGGGCCGTCGTGATCGAACAGAATGGCGTGAACATCCGGGTTTGCGGCAACATCGCTGAACGCTGCATCCAGCGCCGCAATCATTTCAGCATCGATGATATTCGCCTTGGCCCTGTTCAGACGCAGGCGAAGAAGCCTGCCGTCTTTTTCACGCCAGATTTTAAGCGGACTCTCAGTCATCGCTGCCGGCTCCCGGCATCAGGCTTTCAATCAGTTCAGGCGTCCACGGAACACCCTGGGCCAGACCCTGACGAAGTTTGACGAAGTCGATTTCACGACCGGTTTCCTTGTTGCCTTCGTTGAAGGCGCGAAATCCGGTGCGGGCTTCCGTCATCATGTTCAGGGCCAACCATGCACGGGAATTTTCCTTGTTGGCATTCCAGGCGTTGAGCTTGGGTTTACGCAATTCCTCAAGGCTTTTGGTCATGCAATCGGGGAAGGTTTCAAGCAACTTTGAACAAAGACTCTCGACTTCCGCATCCAGCATGCTCAGGTCCATCTCACCAGATTTCATCACTTCCTTACCAGCCTTGAAAGCTTCGCCGGTTTTGAATTCACCGTGAACGATGCGGCCATATTCATCAACCATCCTGTCGGTGACTACCATAGGATTGGCGACGTATTCGCCGTTTACTTTAAGGGCGGGAACCACATTCATGATGATGCCAAGACGGTAGGCCTTGTGGGCGGAGAAAGGCTCGCAGAGCGTGCCGGACACCATCGCCTGTTCGCAACCAATCATCAACGGCAGGAAGTCCGTCGCGCCACCGATGGCGGCGGAACCATGTTTCGGTCCAGCCTGACCGAAGTTGCACATGTCATGAGCGACCGAAAAATCACAAGCCATGCCGATTTCCTGACCGCCGCCGATTCGCATACCGTTTACACGGCAGATAACCGGCTTGTCGCAGCCCAGTATGGCAGAAACCATATCGTTAAACAGGCGCATGTACTGACGGTATTCCTGTGGGTTACCCGCATAGTATTCGGCGTATTCCTTGGTATTGCCACCGGTGCAGAACGCACGATCGCCGGTGCCGGTAAAGACGACAGCGTTGACCGTGCGGTCTACGGAGGCACGACGGAACGCCAGGATCGCCCCTTTCACCATGTCCGTGGTGTAGGAGTTGAATTGCTTGGGGTTATCCAGCGTGATCCAAACGTTATAAACACCCTCGACATCGCTGCCGTCGGCGCGTTTTGCCGGGCGCTTGTCGTAAAGAATTCCTTCAACCACGGTTTCGGTTTCAGCGACGATGTTGTGGTCGTTCAGCTCTGCAGGTTTTGTTTCGGCAATGATTTTATCTGTATCGGACATTTTAAAAATTGAACTCCTGAAAAGGGCTTAAGGCACCAGGATGGCGCGACCTGTTAATTCGTGGTTATGGGCGGCTTCAAAGATTGTGTTGATGTCTTCAAGGGCGTGACGTTCCACAAAAGGCAAAACCTTGATTTTGCCATCCAACACCAAGTCAATTGCGCCGCCGTAAAGATCAGGGGTGCACCCCCAGTTTCCAAGGGCGCGGGCATGAAAGGCCATCAGATTTGAAAGCCTGAGCTCGGTCTTGTCCATGGTGAAGCCGACAACGCTTAACGTTGCGCCGTGAACGAGCAGACCATAGGCCGTCTGCTGACCAGCGCTTGAGCCGGAACATTCAAAAATAAACCATTCCGTCGAACGCAAGCCCTGTTCTTTGGCAAAGGTGCCAATGGCTTTTTTCAGGTCACGGCCTGAAATTTCTTTCGCGTTAAAGGTCCTGGCGGCACCGTATCCGGAAATGACTTCAAGTTTCGCGTCATCAACGTCGATAGCGATCACCGTCGCGCCCAAGGCGCTTGCGACCTGCACCGCATAACCGCCGACACCGCCGACACCAATGACGATGGCCAGATCGCCTTCGCCAATACCGGATTGGATGGCGGCCTGGTAAGGAGTTGTAACGGCATCAGCAACGACGGAAAGGTCGGCCAGTTCCATGCCCTGAGCGGCCATGCGGCTTTCATCAACCGGGCTCAGCCCCTTGGCCGGAACCGTAATGTGACTGGCGAAACCACCCTGGATATCGTTTCCGGGCATTTGTTGCGCTCGGCAAATGGTGCCCTTGCCCCGTTTGCACAAATCACATTCGCCGCAGGGAATAACGGCAGAGATAATCACCGCCTTGTCCATCCAGTCCTCGGCGCCTTCGCCAACGGCGACGACACGACCAGAAATTTCGTGACCCAGCGTGAGAGGGAGTTCATGGTTGGTGCGGACGCCATCGTAAAGATAGCCAAGGTCTGTATGGCAGACGCCGCAGCCAGCGATTTCGATGACGGCTTCTCCCGAGTTGGGGGGGGGTACCTCGAAAGATTCCTTGGTCATCGGTTCGCCGACTGCGGTCATCATCCAGCGGTGTGCGGTAACAGTCATGTAAAGCGGTCCCTGGTCTTGTTTTTACTATGGCCTTTGTGAATATCCGACTAGAAAGCTCGGAAAACTGTGGGCCTCAGACATAAATCAATAATTCAGCACCGTAATGCGTATTTAACCCCGAGTCTATATTTTTTTGGTTTTTTTTGACGTTGCTGAATTCAGAAAATGATAAATTAATCAGGTTGGCAGAACCGGCGGATCCGGGTCTTCGTCCCAGTCTTCGTCGGGTTTCGGCTCTTTATCAAGCCACACCTTGATCAGGTTCACGTGGTGGCGCTCTTCTTCCTGAAGCTCGCGAGCCATTTCAAGGACCTTCTCGTCATTTGACGTTTCGACAACCTGTGTAAAAAAGTCATAGCTTCTTTCTTCTGCCCGCAAGGCCAGGGAAAGTGCATGATAAGGGGTCATCATGTAATGCACTTCACGGGCACCGGTCAGGCCATGTGACTCGGTTTCAAAAGCCTTGAATTCCCAGGGTGCGATATGAGGGATATCGTCATCACCGGCGCGGGCATTTACCTTGTCGATATGCTTTTTCTCTTCGGCGGCAATCTTCCGAAAAAGGTCGGCGACTTCGTTATTATTGTGCACTTCCATTTGTTCGGCCAGGTCCTGGTAGCACTCATAGGCTTCCGTTTCCATCACCCTGGCATGGGCCAGCAATTCACCAACCGAGTTTATTGTTTTTGAATCCGACACTTAGACGCCCCTTTTCCCTGATATTCTGCTTTTCATTTTATTATACAGCAAATTGCTGCTCTAGGTCAGACAGTGAGTCGACACTTGCATCGAAGTTAAGTGCATAAGGCTTGCGGTGACCGCTGTACAAGACACCAAGATTGAAGCCGTCATCAGTCATCAATCGACGCGCAGCACGGCCAATGTCTTCTGTCGGGTCAACCGGAGACGGATGTACATCCGTCTTCCACTCGCGCTGATCGGGACGGAAGGTCACGCACGGGCTAAGGATTTCAACAAAGGAAAATCCGGGAGTCTTGATCGCTTCGACAATCAACTGTGCGGTGCCGTTGGGATCGCCTGAAAAAGCGCGAGCAATAAAATTGGCGCCAGACGCCAGTGCGATAACCAGGGGATTGAACGGCCTCAATCCGGTTCCGGCCGGCGCAAGGGCACTGTTATCCCAATCCGGCTCAGTCGTCGGCGAAGGTTGACCTTTGGTCATGCCGTAAACCCGGTTATCCATGACGATATAAGTCATATCCACATTGCGACGACACGCGTGCAGGAAATGGTTACCACCAATTGAAAATCCGTCCCCATCGCCACCGGTCACAAGAACAGTAAGTTCGGGACGCGACAGCTTCAAGCCCGTGGCAAGCGCCGTGGCGCGACCGTGGACGCCGTGGAAACCATATGAATTCAGGTAAGCCGGTATACGCGACGAGCAGCCAATGCCGGAAATAACCGCGACTTCCTCGGGTGACAGGCCCAGTTCCGCCAACGCCTTGGTAATTGAAGACAACACCGAATAATCGCCGCAGCCGGGGCACCAGACGGGTTTGACATCGGATTTGAAATCCCTGGCGCTCAGGGCTTTAGTGGCGGGTTGAACACTCATTGGGCGCTCCATTTCTCGATTTCGTTTACCAGTTCGGCCGCCCGGAAAGGAAGCGGCCCGGGGCGATGATAGGACTGAACCGGACAGGGCAAATCAAAATAGCCCTTAAGGTAGCGGTAAAACTGTTCGGAATGACTGAGTTCGATTGCTAGGGCACGCTTAACCCCTTTCAGGGCTTCAGTCATTTTATCCGGCAAGGCCGGAGCCAAAAGTCGCGGCGCAATCATGCGAATGTTCACACCCTTGTCGTTCAGGTCACTAATAGCTTCACTAACCACTGCTGCGGTTGATCCCCAGGTTATGACGGCAAGCTCGCCATCGCCTTCAATATCAGCCCAGTGATCGCCATAGTCGAAGCTTTCAATTTTCCGGGCCCGCTTATCCAGTTGCGAGATATGGTCATTGACCTGGCTCGACGGATTTCCGTTTTCACTATGTTCAAGACCATCCGCCGTATATTGGCCGCCAGCGGTTCCGGGAATCGCCATGGGTGAAACGCCATTTTGAGTAATCGCATAACGCTTATAGTCCACGACTCCTGCTTCAACGACGCTACGTTGAGAAACAAAAGCGAGATCGGCTGGCTTGTCAATAATGGCTTTGCTTTGTCCCAGCAGTTGGTCGGAAAGAACAATCGCCGGGGTTTGCATGGCTTCCGCCAAATGAACCGACCACTGGGTAGCGAACAGACAGTCGGATACTGAGGTAGGCGCAACAACCAGATGCGGCGCATCCCCGTGCAGGCCAAACAGGGCGATATTCAGGTCGCTTTGCTCGGATTTTGTCGGAATGCCCGTCGAAGGACCGCCGCGCATAACATCAACGACAACAACAGGCACTTCGGAGGCCACAGCCAGGCCTAATGATTCGGCCATCAAGGCCAGACCCGGGCCGGAGGTCGCGGTCAGAGACGGGGTGCCGCCATAGGACCCGCCGATGATCATATTGATTGAAGCCAACTCGTCTTCGGCCTGAACCAAAGCCCCGCCGATCTTGTCCAGATTGGGGGCGATCCATTCGAGGATTTCCGTCGCCGGGGTAATCGGATAAGCGGCGACAAAGCGGATGCCACCACGAATAGCACCAAGGCCCGCAGCCTCATTACCGCTCAGCATCCAGCGATCGCCACCGTCGGCGTCACCTTTCAGCGTGCGGTCAAAATCGTAGGTTGCCGCGATCTCCATGCCTGCGGCAACGGCGGCCCGGCTGGCTTCCAGGGCGTCCCCGCCGCGTTTAGCAAGCACCCTTTCCAGAACGGCGTCAACGATGTCGTCGGGCAAACCGATCAGGGTCGCAACAACACCAAGAGCAAGCATGTTGGGGCGGCCCTTTTTGATCTTCTTGGCCATATCCTTCATGGGTAATTGGATAATCTGCGCGCCGCTGTTGGCGATGACAGCGGGCACCTCACCTTGGGCCGGGTCGGCCAGGACAAGTGAGTTCGGTGTCAAGGGAAGCTCGATGGCGAATCGATCGATATTGTGCCAGTCGAGCGCGATCATGATATCGAAGCTTTCGCCAGGGCCGCCAACCGGTTTAGACGACAGGCGGATCATCGCCGCAGCTTCGCCGCCCCTGATCTGGGGGCCGGATGAGCGCATGAACAAGCCATAGAGGCCTGATTTAGCGGCGGCTTCCAGGAGCATGTTACCGGCGGTAATCACCCCGGCCCCGCCTGCTCCCGTCAACGCGATTGATACTGATTTGTAGGTGCCTGGTTGTTCTGTCATCACTTTACCTGATTCGATGGTTCTAGACGGTTTAAACAAAGGGCTTCGAGAAAATTAATTAGTTGATCTATCAACGGATCAGCCACATTTATGATGGTCTTGTTCCGGTAAACTTGACAGGGTGGAACCACCGCAATATGTTTTATTCAGTAAAGCGGTACCTTAATACTAGAATACTCTCTCGTCAAGACTTCCGCGCTCCTGATTTAACAAAAAATGCCTGAAGGTGATTCGACTATGAACGAAACGAACAAATTCCCTTTTTTCTTCAAAGGTCGCCTTGCCATTGTTACGGGTGCTGCCCGTGGCATCGGCCGCGCCATCGCCGACGCGTTGCTGGAAGGCGGTGCTGAAGTGCATGGCCTGGACTGGGAAAACGATCAGGCGCTTATCGATGCCGCGCCGTTCCCCATTCATAAAGTCGATATTTCTGACGCCGAGGCCGTCAATGCGGTCATTGCCGCCCTGCCCACCCCCCCTTCCCTGCTGGTCAACAATGCAGGCATCACACGGGATCGCTCCATAACTAAAATGAGCGCCGACGAATGGACCCAGGTCATTAACGTCAATCTGACCGGCGCCTTCAATGTGCTGAAATCCGCAGCCCCCCTTATGGCGGCACAAGGCTATGGACGCATCGTCAACATTACATCAATCAACGGCATGCGCGGTAAATTCGGACAGGCAAACTATGCATCCGCCA
>JADHSW010000061.1 GCA_016776705.1 Rhodospirillales bacterium | reverse complement strand
GCGGGAGCGCAGGCAAAATGATGATGAGGTTCTTCCATAAACCGGGCTTCGCTCTGGGCATGTTTATAAGCTTTATGTCGACGACTGTATTTGCCCAGGGATTGAATTTTGGCAATGGTGATTCCGATGTTCCGATTGAAGTATATGCCGACGACGGAATTGAGTGGCAACAGGATTCCCTGACGTTTCTGGCGCGTGGCAATGCCCGCGCAATCCGCGGCGAGGTGACGGTTTTTGGCGATGAACTTCATGCCTTTTATCGCAAGTTGCCCGATGGCGGCACTGAAATCTGGCGTCTGGATGCAATCAGGAACGTGCGCATCGTGACCCCCGGCGAAACCGCCTACGGGGATCGCGGGGTTTACGATGTCGATAACGCGATTTTGGTTCTGACCGGAAAAAAAGTGCGACTGGTCACGGCCACGGACGAGGTGATTGCCAATGAGCAGCTGGAATACTGGGAACGCAAGCAAATGGCAGTCGCCCGTGGACACGCTCAGGTGCTCAGCGACAAAAAGAACCTGAGGGCGGATGTTATCGTCGCCTACTTCAAAAAAAACAAGGCGGGAAAAAGCGCCATCCACCGGGTTGAAGCCTTTGATAATGTTCAGATTGATACGGATAAGGAAAAGGCGACATCCGAGCGCGGTGTCTATAGTGTGAAAACCGGTATCGCGATCCTGACTGGTTCCGTTAAGATAGCCCGTGAGGGCAATCATCTGGATGGCTGCAAGGCCGAAGTCAATATGAACACCGGTATTTCGAAGATGTTCAGTTGCGCTGGCCAGAATGATGGACAGGTTGGGGGGGTGTTTAATCTTGGAAGTAAAAAGCCGAAGCAGAACTAAACCGTTTTTTTACAATCATTGAATTAAAGTGCTGGACAAAATATTTTCAGCGGTATGCGGTCAAGATAAAGATCAGAAGAAACAATGGTAAATGATCCGATAGATTTCCAGGGCTTGACGCCCTTGAATACCACCGTGCCGGACAGTGATGGAGGACCGCGCCTGGTTACCGAAAATGCGGACCGGGGACTGCACGCGACAAATTTGGGTAAGCGTTTCAAGAAGCGCCCCGTCGTTCGCGGTGCCAGCCTTTCCATTCAGCGCGGTGAAGTCGTCGGTTTGCTGGGCCCCAACGGCGCCGGCAAGACCACATGTTTTTACATGATTACCGGTTTGATTCCGTTGGATTATGGTTCCGTTGTTCTGGACGGTCAGGATATTTCGGATTTACCCATGTATCGTCGGGCTCGTCTTGGGATTGGCTATCTTCCCCAGGAAGCATCTATCTTTCGGGGCCTTACTGTCGAAAATAATATTCGCGCCGTGCTTGAAGTCGCCGAACCGGTGCGCGAGCGTCGTGAAGCCATGCTTGACGCCCTGCTCGCCGAATTTTCAATCACACATTTGCGGCGCACCCCGGCCCTGGCGCTGTCTGGTGGCGAGCGCCGCCGGGTTGAAATCGCGCGGGCGCTGGCGTCGAACCCCCACTTTATTCTTCTTGATGAGCCGTTCGCCGGTGTTGACCCGATTGCTGTCGGCGACATTCGGGAACTGGTGGCGCATCTCAAAGACCGCGGCATAGGTGTTCTAATTACGGATCACAATGTTCGCGAGACTTTGGATGTCATCGACCGTGCATACATTATTCATGATGGCATGATGTTGATGGAGGGTGCGCCTTCCGACATCGTCGGGAACGAGGACGTCAGGCGCGTATATCTGGGTGACCGTTTCAGTCTTTAATCATCAATCCAGTAGCGAACGGGTATCGACATGGCGTTGACACCCCGCCTTGATCTGCGTCAGAGCCAATCTCTGGTGATGACCCCCCAATTGCAGCAGGCGATTAAGCTGTTGCAACTTTCAAACATTGAACTTCTCGACTACGTCGAAGAAGAACTTGAACAAAACCCCTTGCTGGAACGCGATGATGGCGAGCCGTTGGACCATGACGGGGAACGGCCTGAAGAAATCGGCACAAAAGACGGTGGCCTGGAAAGTATCGACTTCAGCGATCCGGGAAGGGATTCCGAGGCCATCAGCAAAGATCTGGATGTGGATGTCGATAACGAATGGAATACGGATGAAGCCAGCGCATCGGAAATTGCCCAGGCGAGTCTCGCCGAATCTGCCTTCGCCGATGGCGGGGCCGGCGGCGGGTCAACGGATTTCACCGGCGCACTGCCCAATCTAGAAGAAACCATAACCGGCAGCACCAGCCTGCGCGAACGCTTGAATTCACAAATGGCGATGACACTAACCGACCCGGTCGAACTTATGATCGGCGCACAGCTTATTGATATGCTTGATGATTCAGGTTACGTGAGCAGCGAATGGGAACAGGTTGCTTCCGGGTTGGGCTGCACTGAAGAATTGGTCGAAAAAGTCCTGAAGCAGTTGCAGGGTATCGATGCACCGGGTCTGTTCGCCCGTGATTTATCGGAATGTTTGGCCCTGCAATTGAAAGAATTGGACAGGCTTGATCCAGCCATGCAGGCACTGCTCGACAATCTTGATCTGCTTGCCAAGCGCGATCTACAGGCCTTGACAAAAATTTGCGGCGTTGACGCCGAAGACATCGCCGACATGTTCGCTGAAATCAAGGAACTTGATCCCAGGCCTGCGCAGGCCTTCGAAGATACGGTGATGCAACCGATCGTCCCCGATGTCATCATGCGCCCGCAACCGGGCGGTGGCTGGGTAATCGAACTCAACAGCGATACCTTGCCCCGGATACTGGTCAACAACACCTATTTTGCGACAATCAGTTCGGCATCAAACTCGAAAGAGGATAAGCGATACATCAACGAATGCTATCAGTCAGCCAACTGGCTGGTGAAGTCTCTGCATCAGCGTGCGACGACAATCCTGAAAGTCGCAAGTGAACTGGTCCGTCAGCAAGACGCCTTTTTTGCCAACGGCGTGCAGCATCTGCGCCCGCTGGTCCTGCGCGATATAGCCGACGTTATCGATATGCACGAAAGCACCGTTTCCAGAGTCACATCGAATAAATTCCTTTCATCGCCACGGGGAATTTTTGAGCTGAAATATTTCTTTACCGCCGCCATCGCCAGTTCATCCGGCGGCGATGCCCATTCAGCGGAATCGGTGCGCCAACGCATCAAGATATTGATTGATGAAGAGCCCATTGATAAAATTCTTTCCGACGATAAAATAGTAAAAATTCTGAAAATTGAGGGTATGGACGTTGCCCGTCGAACGGTGGCAAAGTACCGGGAAGCCTTGGGACTTGCGTCTTCCGTGCAACGTCGCAGGGAAAAAGGATCAGGACTCTGAGGGATGTCCACAGGGCCGTGTTTGGATGTTCGTTGCGCTTACTATTGACAGCGGTGAACAGTGCCTCTAGGTTCCGGGCCTTCATTGCTCGCAGGCGCAAATGTTATGCTTTGTCAGGGTAACGTAACACGGTGATTTTAAGATGCTCCGTGTCGGTAATCGTTTCGCAAAACAACATGGAAAGCTGAAGAGCCAAATAGGCAGGACGGCGCTAACTCATGGAAATATCAGTAAAAGGCAAACATGTTGACGTTGGTGACGCTCTTCGGGGTCACGCTGAAAGTCAACTAGAGAGTTCCGTCAGAAAGTATTTCGATAATGCTATCGATTCGACGGTCATTTTCTCCAAGGAAGGCCACGGTTTCCGTGCCGACATTTCCGTTCACGCCGGTCGTGGTATGGTTATGCAGGGCGGTGCCGAGGGCAACGACGCGTATGGTGCTTTCGACGGGGCTTTGGGGCGTATCTCCAAACAGCTTCGCCGCTATAAAGGCAGGATTCGCAACCATCACCATAATGGCCCCAACGATGACGAACTGGTCATGGCCCAGTATTCCATTCTTGCCTCCGAAGGCGAGGAAGAGTTACCGGAAATAAGTGAGCCAACCATCGTCGCGGAATTGACGCACCATATTGCGACGCTGACAGTCAGCGAAGCGGTCATGCGCATGGATCTTGCCCACACACCTGTAATGATGTTCCGCAATCGCGGCCATGGAGGCCTGAACGTTGTCTACCGTCGTGAAGACGGAAACATTGGCTGGATTGACCCAAGTAATGCCGTGAAGTCTTGAAAATCGGTCATTAAAGCTGGTTTAAGGAAAGATCGATGGAAATCAACGACCTGATTACGACCCAAAGTGTTGTCGCCAATTTACATGCGACATCCAAGAAGCAGGCTATTCAGGACCTGGCGAAGAAGGCGGCCGATATAACCGGTCTGCATGAGCGCGCAATTTTTGATGTCCTGATGGAGCGCGAACGACTGGGAACTACCGGTGTTGGAAACGGCATTGCCATTCCCCACGGCAAGTTGGCAAACCTGGACAAGTTGTACGGATTGTTCGCCCGCCTGGAAAAGCCGATTGATTTCCAGTCTATTGACGAGCAGCCGGTTGACCTTATTTTTCTGCTTCTGGCTCCGGAATCCGCTGGCGCCGATCACCTGAAGGCGTTGGCCCGTGTGTCGCGCCTGTTGCGCGACAAGACAGTCTGCGAAAAACTGCGCGGCACCGATCAGGCAGAGGCGCTGTACGCCCTTCTGACCGAAGACACAGCTCATCAGGCAGCCTGATCTCCCGCCTTGCTATTTTAATTTGATCTAATGAACGCTGAGCGGTTCCATGTCGTTCTGGCGCACTGTGGCGTCAGCGAGATCGCGTCCCTCAATTACGGCCAACTCACGTCCATCGGCGGCGAACACGGCGTATAGTAGCTGACCTTCGATGACAACCGGTTTGACATAGGCAATATGCTCTGCCCCAAAAAGGGCGAAGTCGGTAATTGTCATGTGGCGACTAACGGCCGCTTGTGTGTTTGGGTTCTGGATCATCTTAACAACTCCTATTAACGCCCAGATTTGCATTGGCGCGCTTCTTGGGGTGCTTGGGTAAATATGGGTCGTTTTTAGTCAACCCGGAAGTAACACCCGTTCACTTATTCGTTAGCTTAAACTTCAGGATCGACCTCTATGGTCTTCGGCGTGGCGCCTTTTTTGCCTGCTGGCTCGATCTTGATATTGCGAATTTCCGGCTCCGGTACATGGCGGATAAGGTCTACGTGCAGCAGACCGTTATCCATGGATGCGCCCTGGATTTCTATACCTTCCGCTAACACAAAACTGCGCTGGAACTGGCGGGCGGCAATCCCCTGATGCAGGTAGACCCGCTCGCGCTCATCATCTGAATGGCGTCCACGCACGACAAGCTGGTTGTCCTCGGTGGTGACGTTAAGGTCATCCATTGAAAAACCGGCAACGGCAATGGTGATGCGAAGCTCGTTTTCTCCGCATTGTTCAATGTTATAGGGCGGATATCCTTCGGCGGAGGCCTTGGACGCCTGGTCTAAAATGCGTTCAAAATGGTCAAAACCGAGCAACAGGGGACTATTGAAACCGGACAGGCGCGACATGGCGGCGTTTCCTCCTTTTAACTTTAAGCGAGCTTAAGCGCTGGTTGGGCCCTTAAAAGCGCCCCGTCGCCAACCCTGAAGGCGTTGATGACGTTGCCCATAATCTGGGGCAATAATGAAAAAAGTCAAGGTCCTGGCGTCTTTTGTCGTGGCGATAAAGGGGTTGCCAACTCGTCCCGGAAAAAATCCGCCAGCAGACTGTATTCTTCACCACGCGGCGATGAGGGCCGCCAGGCGAAACCAATGTGTCGGCTCAGGGCCTGACTGTCCATGGGGCGCAATTGGACGCCCGTAGTGCGGGCGATTCCCGCATCGATGGCCATTTTCGGAAGCAGGGTCAGTCCAAGCCCGTTATCGACCATTTGCACCAGCGTATGCAGGCTGGAACCCTGGAATTCAGATGTCTGTGGCTTTCCAGCCATACCGCAGGCGCTCAAGGCGTGGTCGCGCAGGCAATGACCTTCGCCCAGCAACAGTAGATTTTCCGTTTCAAGTTCTTTGCCACTCAGGCGCTCTTTGCTATCGGGCCAGTGTCCTGTTGGATAGGCGACCCAAAAGGGATCGTCGGCGAATACAAGCGTTTTCAGCCCTGGGGTCGGGTAAGGAAAGGCAAACAGCAACAAGTCCAGGTGTCCGTCTTTCAAGTCATCCAGCAAGGGGGCGGATTGTTTTTCGCTCAGGTAGAGCTTTAGGTCCGGGTAGGCTTGGCGAAGCGCCGGCAGCACGCGCGGGAGCAAAAATGGTGCAATGCTAGGGATAATGCCCAGACGCAGCGGCCCGCTCAGTGGAGCACCCGCAGAATTCACCAGATCGACGATTTCCTCGACATCACGCAAAACCCTTTGCGCCCGTTCTACGGTCTCCATACCCAGCGGTGTCATCATAACCGTGCGTTTGGTGCGCTCGATCAGGGTGCGGCCAAGAGTGGTCTCAAGTTCCTTGATCGATGCGCTCAGACTGGATTGGGAAATAAAACAGGCCTGAGCGGCGCGGCCAAAGTGGCCGTGTTCGGCGACGGCGAGCAGATGGCGCAGCTGGTTCAGGGTAGGTAGACGCCGGAATGTCGCCATGGGACCTCCAGGGAGAGAATATTAATCGATTATTTCGATTAATATAAGTAAATTAACTTGTTTTACCAATTGATTTTTTCTTCCTATGTTGTCCTTGTACAGGGCCGGACGGTCGGCCATTGAAATTCAAGGAGACGGAAACATGAAGAACCAGGTACCCAATGCAACATTCAAAACCCGCGTTCGCAACGAAACCATCAAAGGCGACAATCCATTCGAATGGAAGGAATTGACCAGTGATGATATTTTCAAAGGCAAGCGGGTTGTTCTTTTCGCCCTTCCCGGCGCATTCACCCCGACTTGCTCGACCTCGCATTTGCCGCGATATGAAGAACTACACGGTAATTTCAAGGCGCAGGGCGTTGATCAAGTCGTCTGCCTGTCTGTCAATGACGCCTTCGTCATGTACCAGTGGGGCCTGAGCCAGAAAGCGGAAAACGTTTTCCTGCTGCCTGATGGAAATGCAGAATTCACCCGCAAAATGGGGATGCTGGTCAATAAGGAAAATCTGGGCTTTGGCGCACGCAGCTGGCGTTACTCCATGCTGGTAGACAACGGCGAGATCGTAAAAATGTTTGTCGAGGACGGCTTCGACGACAATGTTGGAAACGATCCTTTCGAAGTTTCTGACGCCGATACCATGCTTGGATATCTAGAAAGCCATTACCCCAAGGCGTTATCCGCCTGATTTCGGTGCATCATTATTCAAGGAAAAAGGGTCAGGCCAGTTTGGTCTGGCCCTTTTTTAAAGTTACATAAAAGGCTGAAAGGGAATTGTGCTTTCCCGAAAGGTCATTTCAGGTTAATAGATGGGGATAATTTGGCTGATCTGCTCGTTTATCGATCAGCGACACATATTCCCCCCTTCAGGTGACTTCCAGTAAATGATCAAACTCAGCATTATCATTCCCGCCTATAATGAGCAGGCGACGATCCTTGAACTTCTTGGAAAGGTAGCTGAACAAAAGGTTGATGGGGTCCAGTTCGAGACAATCGTCATTGATGACGGCTCCAAGGACAAGACGGTCGATTTGCTTGAGGCACACCCGGAACTGTATTCCACCCTGATCCGTCAACCGCAAAACGGTGGCAAAGGGGCGGCGGTGGTCGCTGGTCTGAAGCAGGCGACAGGCGACTACATTCTTTTCCAGGACGCCGATCTGGAATATGACCCGGCCGATTACGCCCGGATGCTGGAACCGGTCAAGCGCTTTAATGCGGACGTTGTCATGGGCAGCCGCATGGTCGGATCGCCAATCACGCGGGTGTCCTATTTCTGGCACAAAGTTGGCAACTGGATGATTACATTGATTTTTAACATCCTGAACAACACCACGTTTACGGACGTTTATTCCTGTTACCTGCTGTACCGCCGCTCCCTCGTGGATGTCAGTGCTTTAAAGACACAAGGCTGGGATCAACATGCGGAAATTTTGACTTCCGCCGTAGCGGCTGGAAAGGGCTATTTCGAGGTGCCCATCAGTTACTACGGGCGCACCTATGAGGAAGGTAAAAAGATTCGTGCCCACCATGTCATTCCCGTCCTCTGGACCATGCTGACAAAAAGACTGAGCCGTTAAAAGGAACCTTAATTAATGTCTGAACCCGATATTGATCCCGTCACTGAAGAAGAAAAAATGAGCTGGCCCGACGAAACCATTGTTGGCCTGGAAAAACCGTTCGTTGACGATCGCGGCGCCATTCAACCACTGGTCGACCGAATGATGAAATCCGCGGTGATGATCGAATCGAAAAAGGGCTCTCTTCGGGCCAATCACTATCACAAGACCGACTGGCATTACTGTTATGTGATTTCCGGAACCATCGAATATTACCATCGCCCCACGGGCAGTACGGAAGAGCCGGAAATGCTGCTGGTCAAGGAAGGCCAGATGGCTTTCACGCCACCCATGGTCGATCATGGCATGAAGTTTCCCGAAGACACGGTGTTCCTGACCCTGTCGCGCAATCCTCGTGACCAGGCGACCTATGAAGCCGATGTGGTGCGGGTTGATATGCTGGATGATGCGGGGTCGATCTCGTGGCATCCGGATGATGAAGCCTGATTAATGGACGACGCCTGTCACCGTAGAACCACTTGCCGTTTGTGCGCTGGCACGCACCTGTCGCAGGTGCTGTCGCTTGCTCCCACGCCGCCAGCCAACGCGTTCGTTTCGAAAGACCGGCTTTCACAGACGCAGCAGACATTCCCGCTGGATATTTTCTTTTGTGAGGACTGCCATCATGTGCAGCTTCTCGATGTGGTTGACCCGGCTGTTTTGTTTGAAAATTATGTATACGTTTCCGGAACCTCGCCGGTATTTGTCAAACATTTTGATGACTATGCCGCCTTTGTCATCGACCAGTACGGCCCTGAGGCGGGCTCCCTGGTGTTCGATATCGGCTCCAATGACGGAACCCTGTTGAAGACCTTCAAGAAGGCCGGACACCGGGTCCTGGGTGTTGATCCGGCAAAGGATATTGCGGCGCAGGCAAGCGCCGGGGGCATCGAAACCATAACCGGTTTCTTTTCTGACACGATGGCGAAGCAAATCCGGTCCGATCACGGCGCAGCCGGCGTCATAACCGCCAATAATGTTTTTGCCCATATCGATGATCTTGGCGGAGTGCTGGATGGGATCAGAGCCCTGCTTGCCGATGATGGCGTCTTTGTTTTCGAAGTCTCCTACCTTGTCGATGTTTTCGAAGACACCCTGTTTGATACCATCTACCACGAGCATTTGGCCTATCACGCCGTTGGACCGCTGGTGTCGTTCATGGACGCTCACGACATGGAGCTTATTGGCGCTGAGCGGGTTTCCTCGCACGGTGGCAGCCTGCGGGCAATTGCACAAAAGAAAGGCGGCGCAAGACAGGTAGCCGCTTCTGTAAGAGCCCTTATGGACCTTGAAAACAAGATGGGCCTGGATAGGGCCGAAACGTATCGTGATTTCGGCGCCAGGATTGAGACCCTGAAGGGTGAGCTCTCGACCCTGCTCAGAGATAAAAAGTCTCAGGGTCGCTCCATTGCGGCGTTTGGTGCGCCTGCCAAGGCGACGACTTTGATGTATCATTTTGGTATCGGCGATGACGTGATTGATTTTATCGTCGATGACAGCCCCTTGAAGCAGGGACTGTATTCACCGGGCATGCACATTCCGGTGGTGCCTTCGTCGGCGATTTACGATAGAAAGCCTGACGATATTGTTATTTTGGCCTGGAATTTCGCCGCCCCGATAATGGAAAAGCACAAGTCTTTTCTGGACTCCGGTGGTTGCTTTATTGTCCCCTTGCCAACCGTAGAAATTTATTAAAGCGAAGGTTTGAATTTTCCCATGACCGAATTTCTCCTAGAATCTGATATCGAAGAAATCTGCCAGCGTCTGGCCAAACCGGCTCAGGATTTTGCCGGCAAGACGGTGCTGCTAACGGGGGGTCGCGGTTTTCTTGGTCGCTATTTCATGGAAATCTTCGCCAAACTGAATGAAACGATACTGGACGAACCTGTCAAACTGGTGGCGCTGGACAATCTGATTACGGCGGGCAAGGAGGGATCTGAAATCCCCGAGTTGGACAACGTGCGATTCGTCAATCACGATGTCACCCAGCCTTTTGACTGGGAAGGGCGGCTGGATTACGTCATCCACGCTGCCGGAATTGCCTCCCCCTATTATTACCGGGCCTATCCGCTTCAGACCCTTGAGGTCGCCATTACCGGTACCCGCCGGATGCTTGAACTGGCCGATGCCCATGGGGCGCGTTTCGTATTTTTCTCCTCGAGTGAAATCTACGGCGATCCCGACCCCAAGCACGTTCCCATGGCAGAAAGTTATCGCGGCAATGTATCATGCCAGGGGCCACGGGCCTGTTACGACGAATCCAAACGTGTCGGCGAGACGCTTTGTTATATCTACCACACCACCAACGGCACCAAGACCAACACTATTCGCCCGTTTAATGTGTTCGGCCCCGGCATGCAGGAAACCGATTACCGGGTGCTGCCCAACTTCGCCAGTCGCATCAAGGCGGGCCAGCCTTTGAATGTGTACGGCAGTGGCGATCAGACGCGTACCTTCTGTTACATCACCGACGCCATGGTCGGCTTCCTGCGGGTGATCCTGAAGGGTGTCCCCGGCGAGGCCTACAACATCGGCAATCCGAAGCCGGAGATATCGATGGTCGAACTGGTGAAGCGGATCGAGGCCCTGTCAAAGGGCAAGGTCGACTACAACATCGTCGAATACCCGGACAGCTACCCGGCGGACGAACCCAACCGCCGTGCGCCCGACATTCGCAAGGCAAAGCTGCAGCTGGAGTTCGAGCCCAACATTGATCTGGATGAGGGCCTGAAGCGTTTCCTCGATTGGGCCGACGAAGTCTATACAGGCGTGCAGTAGCCTATGAATGGCGGACCCATCAGGCTTGGACTGATAGGGGCTGGCCGCTGGGGCCGTAACTATATCAAAACAATTTCCAGGTTAGCTGGTTTCGCGCTTGTTCGCCTGGCCAGTTCCAACCCGGACAGCCGCACGCTGGTGAACGATGCATGCACCATCAGTGAGGACTGGCGGGTCGTTGCCTGGGCGGATGATCTGGATGGCGTCATCATCGCCACACCTCCTGCGGTACATTTTGAAATGGCCCATGCAGCAATTGATGCCGGAAACCCGGTGCTGATAGAAAAGCCCCTGACTTTGGATAGGGACGAAGCCCGCGTATTGCAGGATTTTGCCGAAAAGCGCAATGCCATCGTTCATGTGGATCATATTCATCTTTATCATCCGGCCTACAGGATGATGAAAAATGTTGGCCTGGGTATGGGGCCTGTGCATGCGATGCGCAGCGGTGCCGGTGACTGGGGACCGTTTCGTGAGGATACGCCAATGTTGTGGGATCGTGGCTCCCATGAAGCCGCCCTTTGTCTCGACTTGCTGGGGGAAAAACCTGAAACCGTATCGGTGCGACTAAAGGAAAAGCGGGTAACGAACGAAGGGCCGGGCGAGGCAATCGCCATTCAACTGGTCTTTGCCGGAGGCGTCAAAGCCGACATCGAACTGAGCAACCTTCTTGATGAGAAAAAAAGATTTTTTGCCGTCCACCATGATCGTGAAACCCTGATTTATGATGATGTCGGCGCAGATGTCCTGGTCAGGGAGCCCAGAGTAGACGATGCAAATTGCAGCCCCGAAAAAACCGAAGTGATCAATGTTCCAGATACCTTGCCGCTTGATCAGGTGTTGTTCGATTTTGCGGCAGCCATCACAAAGGGGGATATGGATATTAGTGGTCTAAGGCTAGGCGTGGACGTGGTCGACGTGCTTTATAACTGCCAGCAATCGTTGAATGAGTCCTCTGGACACTGATAAAACGAACGGAATGGCAACCGGAAAACACTATGACTGGCAAACAACCCAACCCACCGCAACATCTGCAAAAGAGACGTGATCCTAATCAGGACCGCTCGCGAGAATCGGTTGCCCGGATCATGAAAGCATCGGCGGATCTATTGATTGAGCATGGCGTCGAAAAGCTTACGACCCGGCGCATAGCGGCCAGTGCAAAGGTCAATATTGCCACCCTGTACCAGTTTTTTCCTAACAAGCAATCCATCGTTTATGCCCTGTATGAAGAGTGGGTTCGCGTTTCCAGGGAAGTTTTTCATCGCGCCGACCAAAATATGTCGGAAGCGAAAGACTGGCGGCCTTTCTTCATCGAATTCCTCAGCGGTCTTGCCGATGTTGGTTTCTCAGCAGAGTTGGAATCCCGCCTTACCCAGGCCGTCGGGGTGTATAAATACCTTCACGAATTTGAGCATGAGTATCAGGCCTGGGGGGTCAAAAGAATTGTCGGCTATATCCGTCATTTCTCACCGGACAGTCCGGCAGAGCGGGCGAGGGCGGTTGCGGCGGTGCTTCTGGAATGGGACATGGCGTTGGTTAACCTTGAAATGAATTATTCCAGGCCAGTCCAGAAGCATATCCACAATTTATCTATGGAAGGAATGCTGCATCTGCTTGAGGTCTGCATCAAGAACAAGCCCATCTACGAGGGTGACAAGGCGAAGAAAAAGTAGTCGAAAGGAAGGCCTTATTGTCCCAGGGACTTTAGCAAACTTCCGCCTGCCGTGCCGCTAGAGCCACCTGCGCTGGCACAGGTGGCAAAAATGGATACCGTTGTTGCGCCGATCCCGCTCGCCGTCGCCGCCATACCGCCGCCTTCAGCTGCGCTCAAAAAAGACGCCATGGCGGAGGCAGGAATTTCCAGTGCCGCCTTGCCTAGCGCACATGAACATATTGTCTGGGGTTGACCTTGATCCCGACTGCACCAGGACATGAATTGATCTGTGACGTCGGCGGGATAACTTTCAAGGGCCTGGGCTGGTGGACCAGATAAAACGATAGAGGCCAAAACGGCACAGACAAGAGAAAGTCGCATTGAAAAGGTCTCCTAAACGTTAATTAGAACCGAATGCCATAGCGGATACCCAATGTATCCATACCTTCGTTAGGCGAGGCCAGCCAGGCGTTGGAAACATGGTCGAAAAATAACGAAACAGTGTCGCGCTCGTTAATCCTGTAGCCGGCCTCAATGGGGAAATAGAACAGGACTTTTGATCCCAGGGCTTTTCTGTCCGTGCTGGTTAACGCCGTTTCCCCATTATGAACGGCGCCACCTAGGCCAATCGCAAACAGTCCATTGTCACCGATGGTTGTTTCCCATCTGGCAGCGCCGTAAACTTTTGACGTGTCCCCGGCGGTATTGACAGTCGCCCCAATGGCCGGACGAATTTCTCCTATCCAAAGTGGTGTGGCGGCATTAAAAATCAGCTCAACATTGGCGTCGATGCCACTTTCGCGACTGGAATTGCTCCACAAATTGTTCGTATCGTGGTGCAGGACGCCCACTTTCATCTCATGCACCAGTTCATTACCGGGCGCGTATTGCGGTACGGCCAATACATAAAGGGCGATCATAAACCAAAGAAAAATTCGCAAAGGGTTTCTCCGCAATAAAAATCAGAATTTAACTGAACAGCATAATAGGGACAAAAACTTAAACAAGTATGACAGGGGTATATCCTGATTTTAAACATTCCAATACGTCAAAACCCCCGCCTTTAGGGCGAGGGTTTTGATGGTGGAGCCGAGGGG
>JADHSW010000060.1 GCA_016776705.1 Rhodospirillales bacterium | reverse complement strand
TCCACAGGCCTTTTGGGCGAAGCTGAACTGGTGGAACTTCCGTTTAAATTTGGCACCCGGGTCGGTGGCTTGGACGGTGTGTGCGTTCCCTTGGATGCGAAGGGCCTCAAGGGTGGCGCGTCGATGCTGTCCTCATCTTCACCCGGATTGGCTTCACCATCACCCTTGTTTCGCCGGAACATGACATTCTCTCCAAAAAATCAGCGTTATGCGTGTGCGCGAAAATCTTCAAACAAATGAACCATCATGCCCGTAGCGATAATCGGCGCCAATAAATTAACGATGGGCACCGTCAACAGGAAGGCGATTATCACGCCGGTCATGAACAGTTTCATCGCATAGCGTTTACGCAGCGCCCTGGCATCTGCACGACCCATACGCCGAAGCGCCACCAGCTCAAAATATTCACGGCTCAAAAGATAACCGTTCACGCTGTAGAAAACAAAAGGGAAAAGCGGCCCAGTGAGCAAGAAGGGCAACATAAGGATATTCAGACTCAACATGATGGCTAAAAAACGGACCGTGGTCAGCACTGTGTCGCTAAAATCAGACCCCAGGGCCGGTCCCAGATCAGGATAGTGCCTGTCTTCGACGGCAGAGGCGATATCTTCCAGAAACAGGCCGATAACGGCACTGATTGCGGCTGGAAACAACAGCCAGGTCAAAACACCGGTGGCAAGGCCCCCCAGCCAGTCGATGGCGGTTTCCAGCCAGCCGATAGAGAATAAAGCCGTGTTGGCGAGCAGAAATCCGATCAGAATCCACAACAAGATAAAGACGCCTGCCGCCGCCGCAAGGGCAATCCATATCACCCTGCGTGCCCTGGGATCGGAAATTTGCTGCGCCGCTTTAATAAATGCCTTGATCACGAAATATCCGCCCTGCTTATTGTCAAAAACCAGCTACTGACTGTTTAGTCTTAAATGCGCTCGACGGGCAAGGCTTTAACCCTTGCTACAGAAGCCCTCAGCCTCTTGAATACAGAGCTTTTAGTCTCTTGGGCAACGAAGCCTTTAGCCTCTTGGGCAACGAAGCCTTTAGCCTCTTGTACACAAATGCTTTGTCGCTATACTGCGCCGCCTTGTATACAGCCCTACTAATATTAATACCTTGAAGGAGACCCTTCCATGAGTGAAACCCGTTTTGACGTGGTCGGAATCGGCAACGCCATCGTTGACGTTCTGGCGCATGCCGATGACCAGTTCATCAACGAGAACGGCCTGGTCAAGGGCACCATGAGTCTGGTCGACGAGGCTATGGCGGAAACCGTCTATAGCAAAATGGGTCCGGGTATTGAATGTTCCGGCGGATCTGCCGCCAACACCATTGCCGCACTGGCGTCGCTGGGTTCCAGCGGGGCTTTTGTCGGCAAGGTCAAGGACGATCAGTTGGGCAAGGTTTTTCGCCATGACATCACATCACTGGGCATCAGCTTTGATACCGCCGCCGATAATGATGGGGCGTCGACGGCGCGCTGTATGATCCATGTCACCCCCGACGCCCAGCGTACCATGCAGACCTTTTTGGGTGCCTGTGTAACTCTGGGCCCGGACGACATCGATGACGACCTGATCGCCGATTCACGCGTCACTTATCTTGAAGGCTACCTGTGGGACCCCGATCAGGCAAAGCAGGCCTTCCGCAAGGCTGCCCGTGTTGCAGAAGCTTCCGGGCGTCTGGTATCGCTTAGCCTGTCCGATCCCTTCTGCGTTGATCGTCACCGAGATGATTTTCTCGACCTGGTGAAAAACCACGTCAATATCCTGTTCGCCAACGAAGAAGAAATCATGTCCCTGTATCAGGTCGAAAACTTTGACGAGGCCCTGCAGATGGTGCGCGCCGATTGTGACATCGCCGCCCTGACCCGCAGTGCAAAAGGCTCGGTAGCCGTACGCGGTGACGAAGTTCATATTGTTGACGCCGAACCCGTTGATCGGGTAGTCGATACCACCGGGGCCGGTGATGCATACGCCGCCGGGTTTCTGCATGGCCTGACGCGGGAAATGCCGCTTGATAAATGCGCCCGTATAGGCGGCATTTGTTCGGCCGAAGTCATCTCGCATGTTGGCGCCCGTCCCGACGTCTCTTTAAAAGACCTGGTGCAGACTGCGCTCAATTAAACGCAGCCAAACTGCCATTACGCCTTAGAATTTATCAGGTTACCGTTCTTTAAATGACTCCATTCAAAGACAGCTTGATGCAGTAGAAAAGAAAACCGCTTAATTATGGAACTACGTAACATCGCCATCATCGCTCACGTCGATCATGGCAAAACGACCCTGGTTGATACCCTGATGCGCCAGTCCGGAGCTTTTCGCGACAACCAGAAAGTCGAAGAACGGGCTATGGATTCCGGCGATCTGGAACGTGAACGCGGTATTACCATTCTTGCCAAGTGTACCTCAGTTGAGTGGAAGGGCGTGCGCATCAATATTGTCGACACCCCGGGCCACGCCGATTTCGGTGGCGAGGTTGAACGCATCCTTTCCATGGTCGACGGCGTCCTGCTTTTGGTGGATGCCGCTGAAGGCCCCATGCCGCAAACCAAATTTGTCACCGCCAAGGCCCTGAAACTGGGTTTGAGGCCGGTGGTCGTCATCAACAAGGTTGACCGTCCCGATGGCCGTCCATACGAAGTCCAGGACGAGGTGTTCGATCTTTTCACGGCCCTTGAAGCTACCGACGAGCAGCTCGATTTCCCCACCGTCTTTGCGTCGGCCAAAAATGGCTGGGCGTCCATGGAGCCCGACGGTCCCCAGGAAAACATGCACGATATTTTCGACCATATCCTGAGCCATGTGCCGCAGCCGGTGATCGATATGGAAAAGCCGTTTTCCATGCTGGCGACGACGCTGGAATCAGATCCCTTCCTGGGCCGTATCCTGACCGGGCGCATCCATTCCGGCACCATCAGGGCCAACGACCATATTCATGCGCTTAATCGTAATGGCAAGGAAGTTGATCTGGGCCGGGCGACGAAGCTTCTGGCCTTTCGCGATGTGCGCCGCGAACCTGTCAGCGAAGCATCGTCCGGCGACCTGATCGCCATTGCCGGCCTGACCAGGGCGACCGTTGCCGATACCCTGTGCGCGCCAAGGGTCACAGAACCCCTGAAAGCCGATCCAGTCGATCCGCCGACCCTGGCCATGACCTTCTCCATTAACTCGTCTCCAATGGCGGGCAGGGAAGGAACGAAAGTTACCTCCCGGATGATCCGTGATCGCCTGATGAGTGAAGCCGAAGGCAACGTCGCCATCCGCGTCACCGAAGCCGGCAACACGGACGCCTTTGAGGTCGCCGGTCGCGGCGAATTGCAACTGGGGGTGTTGATAGAACAGATGCGCCGCGAAGGTTTCGAGCTGTCGATCTCGCGTCCCCGCGTTCTGTTTAAGGAAGACCCGGAGACGGGCAAAATACTTGAGCCTTTTGAAGATGTTCAGATTGATGTCGATGAGGAATTTTCAGGCATCGTCGTCGAGGCGATCTCGGTGCGTAAAGGCAAGATGACGGAAATGCATCCGTCTGGCGGCGGCAAGGTACGCCTTTCATTCCTTGCCCCGGCCCGTGGTCTGATCGGCTATCACGGCGAGTTTCTGACGGAAACCCGTGGCACCGGCGTCATAAGCCGCACCTATAACAGTTACGGTCCCCATGTCGGTAACATTACCGGGCGTCGTAATGGCGTGCTGATTTCAAACGCACCGGGCAAGACGGTAGCCTATGCCCTGGCCAACCTGGAAGGCCGCGGTTTCCTTTTCGTTACTTCCGGCGTGCCGGTATATGAAGGCATGATTATCGGCGAGCATTCCAAGTCCGGCGATCTGGAAGTCAATCCCATGAAAGGAAAGCAGTTGACCAACGTGCGTGCGTCGGGCACCGATGATGCGGTACGCCTGACCACCCCAAGGACCATGAGCCTGGAAGAGGCCATCGCCTACATCGACGATAGCGAACTGGTCGAAGTTACTCCTGATAATGTCCGCCTTCGCAAAATCCACCTTGATCCGCACGAGCGCAAACGTGTTGAACGCGGACGCGAGAAGCGGGGCTAGAACTTCCCTGAAAAAAACGGCGACCCCTGAAAAAAGGGTCGCCGTAGGGTAGAAAAGATATATGGCTAATTAGAAGATGGCTGTTTTGCCATCAGATTTTCCAACCCACAGACGCTTGAGGTCGCCGTGGTGGTCTTCGGCCATCAAATGAAAGAAGCCGTTTTTTTCCTTGAGCGCGTAGACCTTGCTGAAGCCAAGCGGCTTAAGCTGTTCGTTCAGATTCTCGGCGTTGATGCCGATTTCGGGAACCAAAATGTGGGTGACCTGGGATGGTGATTGAGTCGAGGCGCTGGCTGCGGCGTCGTTTGCGCTGGCGGTGACAAAAAAGGCGGCGGCTAAGGCGCTGGCAATAACGGTACGTGTGCTGGTTTTCTTGTTCATTTGTCTGATCCTTGCTGGGTTTGACGATGGGTTGATTGGTTGTTGGCAAGGAAACTAACAAAGGGCTTCTGAATTACCCCTGAACCTGAAATTCATAATGCGTTCATCTACCCCCGCTTTTTCGCCTGCCATTCAGACAATGATGAATGGGCGTGCTTGGCAGCCTCGATGGCGTAATCGGCGGGTGTGCCTGTGGGGGTCGTCAGTTCAATGACATAACCATTGGGATCACGGAAATAGATTGAACGGATAAAACCGTGATCGGCAACGCCACGGGTATGGATTTCAGCGCTTCTGCCCTTGTCGAACATGCGTTGCAGTGTTTCAGCGTCAACTTCAAGCGCAATGTGCAGATCGTAATCATGCTGCTCCTTGAAATCGAAGGGCGTGTCCGGAACCTCGAAGAAAGCCAGAAATGAACCATCCCCAAGCCGGTAGAAGCTGTGTAGCGCATTGGTCTTGCGGCCGGTCTTGGATTGCGTGATGCAGAATGCATCGGCCAGTGGTAATTCCAGGAATTCTTCATAAAAAACGCGGGTTTCTTCGGAATCCCGGCAACGATAAGCATTGTGATGAAGCCCCTTGATCATCTCATCGCTCCTTCCTTGTTGTTCATTGGGCTAATTGGTGATTTTATATAATTTTTCAAGGAATGCCTGTGTTTTACCCCACCAACACAAACGCCCATAACCTGCCGCATGACCCGTTCAAGGCTTGCGTCGCACCGCGTCCGATCGGCTGGATTTCGACCCTGAGCGCCGGGGGGGTCGCCAACATTGCACCCTACAGTTTCTTCAACGGCGTCGCCTCCGATCCGCCGCAGGTCATGTACGCCACCAGCGGAAACCAGCCCCATGGCCCCAAGGACACGGTGACCAACATCCGCGAGACGGGCGAATTCGTTGTCAATGTCGCGACCTGGGATTTGCGCGATGCCATGAATACCACCAGCCTGCCTGTAGGGCCTGAAGAAGATGAATTCGCGCTCGCAGGCTTAAGTCAAGCGCCCTCGCAGCTGGTCAAACCACCGAGAATCGCCCAGTCGCCCATCAATATGGAGTGCCGCCTGGTCGACATTATCGATCTGCTTTCCAAAGATCCCCTTCTTCCCAACACCATGGTCCTCGGCCACGTGGTGGGTATTCATATTGACGAGAAAATTCTTACCGACGGGGCGATCGATAATACCAAATTAAAGCTGATCTCGCGCCTTGGTTACAAGGATTACGCCTGTGTGGACAAGGTATTTTCCATGTCCCGTCCAGGCGGTGGCGACAAGCTGGCCGGTTTGTGAAAAAGTTGAAAGACGCGCCCCTTGCCGCGCGTCCCGGCGGCACGTAAAAAAGAACCATGAGCGATTCGCGTGAACCAAGGGTTTCCATATCGGGCCACCATTTTGATTCCAGTGCATTCTGGCGCATGTTTCCTGGCGGCATGCGCCGTCGCTGGTGGCTGTTCAGGCTGTTTGATCTGATCGCCAGAAATATGCCCGTTCCCAAAACCCGCCGCGGCATGCTGGTGGTGCGCATGGATGGCATTGGCGACATGGTGCTGTTTCGCACCAGCCTGGATCACTACGCCGAGGCCTTCGGTGTGGATCGCGCGGATATCACCGTGCTCGGCTGTGAAAGCTGGGACGCCATCACGGCTGAAGTTTTCAGGGATTACAAGGTTCTTACCATCGACGAGCACACCTTCGCCAGGCGGCCGTTATACCGGTTTTGGGTGTCGCTCAAAGTGCGGGCACTGAACCCGGCGGTTAGCGTTTGTGACTCCTATTTGCGCCGGGCCATGATGGCGGACAGTCTGGTCTGGGTATCCGGCGCGCCAAAAGTGGTGTCATCCCTGCCATTTATTAGCGAGCGGACCCGGGCGGAGTATCTATATTATCTGAGCCAGGCTGATCAGATCGTGCCAACCGGGGACTACCCGACCCACGAAGTTGTCCGTCATTATAATTTTTTGAGCACGGTTGCGGGGCGAGAGATAAAACCCGAAGCGCCGAAGATCAGATGGCGTGAAAACAGGCCACCGGAAAATTTTGTTCCCCAGGGCACGCCCTACGCGGTTCTTAACCCCGGATCAAATGAATACGGTCGGCGTTGGCCGTTGGCAAAATACCAGGAGTTGGCGGACAGGCTGGCTGCAAAGGGGCTGTTCGTCCTTTTTGTCGGCGGTCGCGGGGAACGTCCGGGTGACATTAATACGGGGAACCCGCACATCATTGACCTGATGGGCAGGACGGAACTGCCGCAGTTGCTCGATTTAATGAATTACGCGGAACTGGTAATCAGCAACGATACCGGTCCGGCGCACCTTTCCATTGCGCTTGGAACGTCAACCGTGGTTGTCGTTGGCGGCGGGCATTTTGGCTGCTTTGTGCCCTACCCGGAAGGGGTGCGGCCCGACCATGCCCGCTTCGTCTATCAGCATATGGACTGTTATCACTGTTTCTGGAACTGCCCGAAGCGGGCAACAAAGTTCGACGTCTTTCCCTGCGTCGCCGCCGTCGAAACCGATCAGGTCTGGGCGGAAGTCGAACAGTTACTGGGTTCTGATTGAATGAAAACCTGGCTCCAGGCATCCAAGATTTATCTGGAGCGCCGGGTGCTGGTTATTTTGCTGTTGGGTTTTTCAAGCGGCCTGCCTTTGCTTCTGGTTTTTCAGACCCTGTCGGCCTGGCTGACGGAATCCGATATTTCCCTGACCATGATCGGCTGGTTCAGTCTTGCCAGCACAGCTTACGCGTTGAAGTTCCTGTGGGCGCCGCTGGTCGATAAAATGTCACTGCCTCTTGTTTGCAGTCTTTTGGGCCAGCGACGGGGATGGATGATTTTCTCTCAAATTCTGATCGCCTTATCCATGCTGTGTCTGGGTGCGTCCAATCCGGCCATTGATCTTTGGTGGACGGCCCTGTGGGCGGTGGCCCTGGCCTTTGCCTCAGCAACCCAGGACATTGCGGTTGATGCCTACCGGATTGAAAGCCTGGACGAGGAGCAACTGGGGGCGGGATCCGCCAATTATGTGTTGGGGTATCGCATCGCCATGCTGGCAGCCGGGGCGGGGGCTTTGGTTGTCGCCGATGTGTGGGGCTGGTTTGCAGCCTACGTGGTAATGGCGGGGTTGATGAGTGTGGGCATATTGACCGTGCTGTATATCCCCGAGCCAGAACACTGCGCCAATGCCGAAACCCGGGCGCGCGAGCAAAAAGTCATCGCCTTCATGGATCGCCACGCCCATCTTCCGACCCTGCTGAATTCGGCCATGGTCAGGATTTACGAGGCGGTGATTTGTCCCTTTGCGGACTTCATGAGCCGTCCGCACTGGTGGGTGATTTTGCTGTTTGTCGCTTTATATAAATACGGCGAGGCGCTGCTTGGCATCATGGCCAACCCGTTTTATCTGGATATGGGTTTTTCAAAGACTGAAATCGCCACGGTTTCAAAAGGCTACGGGCTGACCATGACCCTGGTTGGCGGATATGTGGGCGGGGTTATGGTGGTGCGTCTGGGCATTATGCGCGCCCTGCTTTACGCGGGAATTTTGCAGTGTCTGGCCAATCTCGCCTTTGCGGCACAGGCCATGGTCGGCTACTCGATTCCCATGCTGGCGCTCACCATCAGCATTGAAAACCTGACCGCAGGTATGGCGACATCGGCCTTTATCGCCTACTTGTCCAGTCTGTGTAACATCGCTTATACGGCGACCCAATATGCGCTGCTGTCATCGCTGATGAACGTAACCCGTACGGTCTTCGCTGCCGGGGGCGGCTGGCTGGCCGACAACATGGACTGGGTCTCGTATTTCGTCATAACCACTTTCGCCGCAGTGCCGGGATTGATAATTCTGATCTGGCTGATGAAGCGCCTGCCGGCTCAGGAACCGGTCTCCTGAAGAGCCACTTTCAGGGCATCGGCAACGGCTTGGTAGGGAATAAGTGAGATCTCGCGGCCGCCGAAGGTTTTTGCCTCGATAATTGTTAGCTGATCGCCCATGGGCATGAATTTTTCCGGCACCGTCGGCCCAAACAGGGAGACCAGGGGGTTTCCGCCCAGCGCAATCATGTGACCGACTCCTGAATCGTTGGAAACAGAGGCCGTCAGTCGCCCGGCAAGTGCGATGGTGTAAAGCGGATCGAAGCAGTTCTCCTTTTCCTGCAGGGGAAACAGTGCCGATGGCACCTGCTGGCGCACGGGCTCAAGCCACTCAGGCTCCTGAGGCCCGAGGAAAAACACCGGCGTGCGACCCTGATCCGCCTGGGCGGCGGCCAGACGAATGAAGTTTTCCAGAGCCCAGCACTTGGGCTTGCCGCCACTGCCTGGGGCGAATCCGATGTAATCCGGGCCCTGAGGCAGCAATTGGAGGGCATCGGCGCGATAGGCATCGCCGGGGTCGAGATCGAGGCTGTTCGGTGTCCTGAACTTTTCACCGCTGGCAAGTTCCAGCAGGTCGAGCAACTGGCGCTGCATGGATTTCGGGAATTTGTAGCCCCTGGCGGGTTTTTTTGAGGACAGCAAAAATCGCCCGGCGGGGGAAATAAAGGTTTTGTGGGGAATGCGCCAAAGGGATGCTGACGCCCACATGATTTTCTGACTATCGATGATCAGATCGAACTTTCGTCCACCCAGCGGCTTTCTCAGAAGCTCGCTCGGGTGCAGGCCGATCCCGGCGTTTTCGATCACCTCGTCGATCAGGCCCTTGACGACGGGGGCCATGCAGGTGGCGTAGACACTGGTCTCCTTGCCCGCAAGCCAGGTGATATGGGCGTCGGGGAAAGCCTGTCTGAGACCCCGTACGAAAGGCAGCTTGAGCAGGGAATCGCCGACCCGGTCCAGCCCCACATACACCAGCACGCTTTCAGGCTTTGAGACGTTCATGGAAAACTCTCCTCACCTATATTACACCCACCGGTTAGTATATTAAGGTGTCCCGACCAACCCCGGGCAGTGTGATCCACGAGGACCCGTCCTGATTTTTTGTTGCAGTGCAATATGAACAACGTTACATATTCCCCTTGAATTAGTTGATTATAATTTAAGAAAGCAGGATTCCCGAGCATGGATATCTCAAAAATACCCGTCGGCGAAAACGCTCCTTACGACGTCAATGTCGTTATCGAGATTCCCATCGGCGGCAATCCGGTCAAGTACGAAATGGACAAGGCCTCGGGAGCCATGTTTGTTGATCGTTTCCTGCATACCGCCATGTATTACCCGTGTAATTACGGCTTTATCCCGCACACCCTGTCCGATGACGGCGATGCGGTCGATGCGGCGGTAATGGGGCAAATTCCGGTGACCCCCGGTTGTGTGATCCGCTGTCGCCCCATCGGGGTTTTGATGATGGAAGACGAAAGCGGCATTGATGAGAAAATCATCTGCGTGCCCGTCGACAAATTGCATCCCTATTATGCCAATGTTGGCTCCTACCGGGAATTGCGTCAGGTCCAGCTTGATCAGATCGAGCACTTTTTCACCCATTACAAGGACCTTGAAAAAGGAAAATGGGCAAAAACAAAGGGCTGGGGCGAAGCCGAAGAAGCCATGGAGCTGATCCGTATCGGCATGAAGCGGGCCAAAGGGTAGATCGTTTGATTGACGTCCTTCAATTCGATAATAATACCGGCGCCGCGACAAAGGCCCATGGTCAGGGCCCATGAGCATCAATAAGATTGAAATCGTCCAGGCTGACATCACAACCCTGGACGTTGACGCCATCGTCAACGCCGCTAACGAAACCCTTCTGGGCGGTGGTGGCGTCGACGGTGCAATTCACGCTGCCGCCGGACCGGAACTGTTGAGCGAATGCAAACAGATTCCCGGCGGCTGCCCGACAGGCGAGGCGCGCATCACCCACGGCCACAACCTGAGAGCACGCTACATCATCCATACGGTGGGGCCGGTCTGGCAGGGCGGCGAGAACAACGAAGAAGGCCTGCTCGCCCAGTGCTACCGCCGCTCGCTGGGACTGGTGCTGGGCAACAACCTGAAATCCGTCGCCTTCCCGGCAATCTCAACCGGAGCCTACCGCTTCCCCGTCGAACCGGCCGCACATATTGCGGTGAGCACGACGGCGGCTTTCCTTACCGGCGAGGACCGGATCGAGAAAGTCGTTTTCTGTTGTTTTGGGGAGGCGTCGACGAGGGCGCACGAGAAGGCGCTGATTGGGCTTGGCGGCTAAGCCAGAGTATTTTCGTCATTCTGGCCTTCATCCAGCGAAATACAGGTACACCCTCTTTCCTAAAAACACTTGATCTTCTTTCTCTCGACACGCTTTCAGCGGAGAGATCATTCTTGTATCATTTATGAATGAACGAAAATGAATCCGGCGCCAAAGGGGATATGAACGGGGATTATCCCGCTGAAATTCTTATTGAGGGCCTGCATAAATCTTTCGACGGCCATCCTGTGTTGAGGGGCGTAGACCTTGACATCCGCCGCAACGCCATCGTCGCCATCGTCGGTGGATCGGGCTGCGGCAAGACGGTTTTGCTTAATCATATCCTGGGGCTTCTTGAACCCGATCAGGGGCGCATCCAGGTCGCCGATCACGACAAGGAAGGGGAACCCCTGGTTGACCTGGCCGATCTGGACGAAAACCAGATGGCCCATATCCACATGCACTGGGGGGTGGTGTTCCAGAAAAATGCCCTGTTTTCAGGCAGCGTATATGACAACATCGCATTGTGGCTGAGCGAAGTCAGAAACATGGAGGCAGAAAAAATCGAGCCGATCGCGCGCAGGGTGCTGGACGCCGTTTCCCTGTCGTCGGACGATGATTTCCTTGACCTCGACGTGCATGACCTGTCCGGCGGCATGGCCAAGCGTCTGGCGCTGGCGCGGGCGCTGGCGATGAAGCCGCAGGTCATCTTCTATGACGAGCCGACAACTGGACTTGATCCAACCAGCGCTGCCCAGGTTCATGATCTGATCGTAAATACCCACGAGGAATTCATCGGGGATGGACACGACCGAACCACATTGATTATCACCCACGACAAGGACCTTCTCAACCGTATGCGCCCACGAACGGTGATGATGCATGAGGGCAAGGTTTTCTTCGATGGCTCACTGGAGGAATTCGAGAGTTCAAAGTCTCCTTACATCCGTCCCTATTTCGACATCATGCCGATACTTCATGGGGGAAGGAAACCGCTCGAGGAATAAAGACAGCAACCTGATGTCGGGGAGGTCGGAATATTGATCAAGTGCGAGTTGATCAAATAAAGGAAATCAGCCCGCGTTCGCGGCCTCAATGGCCTTGAATAGCAGGGCGGCCAATGCTGCTGCTGCGGGAACGGTGATGACCCAGGCGGCGGCGATAGTTGTCAGGTGTTGGCGACGCACGAGCTTTCGTTTCGCCGATTTTTTGATTTTCCTGGCCTGATTTTCCATCAACAATTCGTCGGCTTCCTCAATCACGTCCTCAAGTGAGACTTCTGCGCCCAAAGCTTTGGGGGCGACGACTTTCCTTTTGCGGTTTGACAGGAACTCTCGATAGAGCCCGACACCGAAAACACCGCCGACAGCGATATGGGTGGATGAAACAGGCAGGCCCAGGGTCGAGGCGATGATTACCGTGATAGCGGCGGCAAGGGCGACACAGAAAGCACGCATGGGGTTCAGTTTGGTAATTTTTTCACCAACGGTCCTGATCAGCTTCGGTCCGAACAGCACAAGGCCCGCCGAGATACCGGCCGCGCCCACAAGCATGACCCAGAGCGGTATGCCAACATTCGAGGCGATATCGCCACTGGTCGACGAGGAAACGATGGCGGCCAGCGGGCCGACGGCGTTGGCGACATCGTTGGCCCCGTGGGCGAAGGAAAGTAGCGCCGCAGAGAAGATCATCGGAATGACGAACAGTTGGTAAACCGACTTCTTGCGATTTTCCATGGTGAGGGATTCCCTGTCGACAAAATATTTGGTGATGAAATACACCACCACGTAAGCCACCGCGCCGATAATCATGATGCTGACAGCGTCGACCTTGATTAACTTTTTCAGCCCCTTCATGACCAGATACATGGAAAAGGAAGAGCCCATGATGCCGACGACGACAGGCACCCACCTGCGCGCCGCCGCGACCTTGTCTTCCTGATTAAGAATTGTGAACTTCAGGAAAGCCAGAAAAAGTGCAGCGATAACGCCCCCCATAAGCGGCGAGATTACCCAGCTGGCGGCAATTTTGCCCATGGTTGGCCAGTTGACGGCGTCGATACCGGTGGCGGCAATGCCAGCCCCCATAACACCGCCGACAATGGAATGCGTGGTGGAAACCGGTGCGCCCACATAGGTCGCAAGGTTGAGCCACAACGCGGCCGCCAGAAGGGCGGCCATCATCGCCCAGATGAAAACCTGCGTATCGGGCATCAAAGACGGATCGATGATGCCGTTCTTGATCGTCTTGACAACATCGCCACCGGCCAGAATGGCCCCTGATGATTCGAAAATGGCTGCGATGATCAGGGCGCCGACCATGGTTAGCGCCTTCGATCCCACTGCGGGGCCAACATTGTTGGCGACATCGTTCGCGCCAATGTTCAGGGCCATGTAGCCGCCGATAATACCGGCGGCGATGATGTAAGCGCTGTTATCGATCGCGCCCGTCTGCATAGCGGCGAATATCCACACCGCGACAAGGAACAGGACACTGAGCCCGATCTTGACGAATTGCTGGCTGGTTTCCAGCGTCGCCCGTTCCAGGCGGACGATTTTCTTGAGGTCTTTGTCGAGGGAGGTTTTTTTCTGGAAGGCGGGGTCGCTCATTCGGCGTTCTCTCTAACTTTTACCGGTTACAGGCAGGCATCGTTGGGGGGAAATGCTCATTATTGAATGGACGGTTACTTGTAGCCGTCAAGAATCCCTCGGTCCAGTGAGATTTTAGATGGCGTCGTGGGCCGCCAGCGCGGCCATATTGACCATATCTGAAACCGTTGCGCCCATGGGCACGATTTGGGCGGGCTTGGAAAGCCCCATCAGCATCGGCCCGATAACCGTGCCACCACCCAATTCGTGCAGCAGATTGGTTGATATTTTCGAGGTATGCAGGCCCGGCATGATCAGAACATTGGCCGGTCCTGTCAGGCGGCAGAACGGATAAAGCGCCAGAAGTTCCTTGTTGAGGGCGACATCGACACCCATGTCGCCGTCGTATTCGAAAGGGACATTCTGTTCATCCAGCACCTTTACGGCGTCACGAACAACAGAGGAGCGTTCAAGCATCGGGTTGCCGAAGTTGGAAAACGACAGGAACGCCACCCGTGGCTCGTGGCCCATGCGTCGAGCGACGCTTGCCGTCTGGATGGCGAAATCAGCCAACTGCGTGGGGTTTGGTGTTTCGTGAACCGCGGTATCGGCGACAAAAAAGGTCCGGTCGCGGGCCAGCACCAGCGAAAGCCCGAAGACATGTTCATCGGGTTTGGCGTCAAGGACACGGGTAATCTC
>JADHSW010000059.1 GCA_016776705.1 Rhodospirillales bacterium | reverse complement strand
CCCAATGACTATCAGGTTGGACAAACCGGCAAGGTCGTCGCCCCGGATCTGTACATCGCCGTTGGCATTTCAGGCGCCATCCAGCATCTTGCCGGCATGAAAGACAGCAAAGTCATCGTCGCCATCAATAAAGATGAAGAAGCGCCGATTTTCCAGATTGCCGATTATGGCCTTGTCGCGGATCTGTTTGATGCCCTGCCACAACTGTCTGCGGAACTGGATAAATAGGTTTAAAGTTTAAAAGGAAACGTTCATGTCAACGGACATCAAGAAAATTGGCGTCATCGGCGCCGGACAGATGGGTAACGGTATCACCCACGTATGTGCTTTGGCAGAACACGACGTTTACCTGCTCGATATAAGCGAGGACAACCTTGCCGCCGGTATGAAAACCATCGCGAAGAACCTGGGCAGGGCCGTCAAAAAAAATAAGCTGTCCCAGGCCGACATGGATGCCTGCCTGGCCCGCATATCCACGGGCACGTCCTATGACGGGTTCAAGGATTGCGATCTGGTTATCGAGGCCGCAACCGAAAACGAAGAACTGAAGAAAGTGATCATCCGCGAAATCTGCAAGGTTGTCCCCGAGCACACCATTATTGCTTCCAACACCTCGTCGATTTCAATCACGCGACTGGGTGCGCAAACGGACCGTCCCGGAAAATTCGTCGGCATGCACTTCATGAACCCGGTTCCATTGATGGAATTGGTCGAATTGATCCGTGGCATCGCCACGAATGAGGAAACCTACACGGCGATCCGTGAATTGACGGAACAACTGGGCAAAATATCGGTCAATGCCGAAGATTTCCCGGCCTTTATCGTCAATCGCATCCTGCTGCCCATGATCAACGAAGCCGTCTACACGTTGTATGAAGGGGTCGGTTCTGTTCAGGCTATCGATACCTCCATGAAGCTGGGCACCCATCATCCCATGGGACCGCTGGAACTGGCCGACTTTATCGGCCTGGATACCTGCCTGGCGGTGATGAACGTTCTGCACGAAGGCCTAGCAGATACCAAATACCGGCCCTGTCCCTTACTGGTGAAGTATGTCGAAGCCGGATGGCTGGGCCGCAAGACCGGTCGTGGATTTTATGACTATTCCGGCGACGAGCCTGTTCCCACACGTTAGGGTTTTCAATCGATGAATTTGTTTGAACGTTTCCTGACATTGTGGGTGGCGTTGTGCATTGTTGTCGGCATTACGCTGGGTCACTTCCTGCCCGCACCGTTCCACTACCTTGGTCGTGCTGAACTGGCGCAAGTCAACATTCCCGTCGCCATCCTGATCTGGTTGATGGTGGTTCCAATGCTGCTGAAAATCGACTTCGGCGCCATGCATCAGGTTAAGGAGCACTGGCGCGGTATCGGGGTGACCCTGTTCATCAACTGGGCCGTCAAGCCCTTCTCCATGGCGTTGCTGGGCTGGTTGTTCATTGGCTCATTGTTTCGCGAGTATCTTCCCGCCGACCAGATTGATTCCTACATTGCAGGCCTGATCATTCTCGCCGCCGCCCCTTGCACAGCCATGGTGTTCGTGTGGAGCAACCTGAGCAATGGCGAACCGCACTTCACCCTCAGCCAGGTTGCCCTGAACGACGTCATTATGGTCTTTGCCTTCGCTCCTATCGTCGCCCTGCTGCTGGGCCTGTCGTCGATTATCGTACCGTGGGAAACATTGTTGCTGTCGGTTCTTCTTTATATCGTCGTGCCAGTGATCTTCTCGCAAATCTGGCGGAAAAATCTGCTTTCACGCGGCGGTGAAGCAAAACTGAATGCCACACTGAAGACCCTGGGGCCGGTCTCTCTCGTTGCCTTGCTGGCGACACTTGTGCTTTTGTTCGGTTTTCAGGGCGAACAGATTATCGCCAAGCCGGTGATTATCGCCCTGTTAGCGGTGCCGATTCTGATTCAGGTGTATTTCACTTCTGGGCTGGCCTACCTGTTGAGCCGCACCTTCGGCGTCGCCCACTGTGTCGCCGCCCCGTCCGCCCTGATCGGGGCAAGCAATTTCTTCGAGCTTGCCGTCGCCGTCGCCATTGGCCTGTTCGGTTTCGAATCCGGGGCGGCGCTTGCCACCGTCGTCGGTGTGCTTATCGAGGTTCCGGTGATGTTGTCGGTGGTCAGAATTGTCAATTCAACGAAGGGCTGGTACGAATCCGGCAGGGCCGTTTCCAAGGACTGAGCGTCACGCCAATGACGGAACATTCAGTTCTATCCATTTGGCCCTCTGCCGTCTTTATTCACTATAATCGAGACGCCTTGCCCATGATAACAACGTTGGCAGGACCGGCTGCATTGGCTCTCGGTACCTTTCCCAGCGCCCCTTTGCCCCGGTATAAAGCGGCTGGGTAACTTGATTGTAACTGGGCGTGTTAATCTTGCTTCGTTGTTTGGCTGTAGCGGTGTAGTTCTTAATATTGTCGTCCCAGCCAAGACCAAGAAAATCCAGTATTGAGGACACCGTTTCCTCAAATTCTACGATTAGTTTTTCGTAACGAACGGTGTGGGCCTTTAACGGAAATAACGTTTGGTATCGTTGCCAAAGGGTCATGACCTTATCATAAAGAAGGGTCGCGCCTTCTATATCCAGAAAGCTCGCCATTGAATCGTTTAGTGCAAACTCCTGCATAAAACAGCTCAGAACACAGTCGCAGGGATGCCGTTGGGCGAATATAAATTTTGATTGTGGCAGTATCCGATGGTTAAAACCCGTTTGAACAATATTTAACGGCAATTTATCGACGACTAAACCCTGACTGTCTTCAGGAGCCAGATGTTTATCCAACTCGGCAAAATAGATGTTTCGAAGTTCTGTCAGTTGCCCGCAATCCAGCGTCGACAAGCCATCCGGGTATCCACCTGGCATCTGTTCAAGCGCGCCCCGCACAGCATTCATGTTTTCTTGTTCCCCGACTACAGCGATAGAAGGGTGGCTGCGCAGGATAGTGTACAGTATTGTTGTCCCGGAACGAGGAAATCCAACCAAAAAAATCGGGTCCGGGCGGTCATCAGCACTTTTGACCGTCTGCCATGTGGCGACCCAATCCTGAGTAACCCGTTCCGCCATAAGGCCGATTACCGCCAGATAACGATCTTTCTTTGCATGTCTGGCGACAGGAAGTTTCTTACTTAGGTTGTTGCTTTCCTTAAAGTAATTGAAGGCCGCCCGGGTGTCTCCCAACCTGTCGCAAAGATCGCCAAGCAACCTTGCCTTCTGCACACGAAAAATTCTCACTGACCGTTGTTGTTTTTCCAGACTCCAGAACAGTTCTCGCCGAACTGTAATCCCCATCTCGCTTGAGAAGATATGCCTGACCAAGGGTGATAAGGGGTTCTCCCGGACAGTTTTTCGTTGCTGCTGCTACCTCCTCACGCAAGGAGTCCAGGCGATTGGACTTCTCCAGAAGATCAATGAGATTATAATGCGCCATTGCAAAAGTCGGCATGATGGCGAGAACGTTGTTAAAACTGGTGATCGCTTCATCCAGCCGCCCCAGTACATGGAGTGCAACGCCCAGATTGTAGTGCGACACGGCTAAATCGGGATCGATGCTGAGCGCTTTTTGTTAATTTTCGATCGCCTCCTTCAGTCTTCCCATAGACTGAAGCACACTGCCACGATCATTATATGCCATGGCTGAATCAGGTTCGAGGGAGATTGCCCTGGTGATAAGTTCTAACGCTAAATCCCATTTTCCCACCAGATTTGCGATCACGCCAAGTTGTTGCATGGCGAAAGGTTGATCAGGATTTCCTAGCAGTATCTGCTGGTAAATGCTCTCTGCCTGGGGCAGCCGACCAGCTGAATGATGTTCGATTGCCAGATCGAGTAATGGTTTTATAACCTGATTTTGTTGTTCAAGAACGGCGCTTGATGTTTGTACATGTTTCCGACTCTTCGTAGATTTCGCGGCCAACTTTTGTTGTCTTCTTTTTTCTGCCCTATGCATAAAAGTACACTTTGCCTGTCCGTTCTGCCCTAGCCGAAATTAACCCACGATATTTTCTTAAAGGATTATGCTGGTCCTTAACTACAATAATAAATAGTCAAAAGGAAATTTGTTGGCATTTTAAGCTGGAAATTCCACAGAAATAAGGACTGTATTTTGGCTAAAGAAGAACTTTTCACGCGCCAATCTCTAACCAGAATTGGCTGTTGCGATATTTAACCTTCTTCCGGCGTAACCTTTATCAGTTCAACAGGAATTCCTGCTTCGCCAAGCATCTCGCGGGTGGTTTCCGCCGCGTCCGACCAGCGTTCGGCGAAGCCCCCTTCCATGCAGGAGGCATCGGTGACAACCCTGGTGATGCCGACCTGAATGATGGCGCGGGCGCAATCCGTACACGGCACATGAGTGACGTAGATCGTGCTGCCCTTTAGCGCCACACCCATGCGGGCGGCGTTATAGATGGCGTTTCGCTCGGCGTGCTCGGTCCAGTCATACTTTGATGGCCGGGCGTGGCGTTCTTCTTTTTCATCATCAATGAAACGGGGGAATCCATTGTAGCCGTAAGGACCGGGCGTGCGGTCTTCGCCGACAATTACCGCGCCGACCTGGGTCGAGCGATCCTTCGACCAAGTCGAAACCTCGATAGCCAGCCTCAAGAATCGGACATCCCATTTGCTCATGTGATGATTGTCGTCCAGGCCAGGCCTTAATGCAACTCGGCACGCAGTTTTTGACGATAAATGTCGATAGAGACCAACTCACCGGCTTCTTCAACATTCCAGAACTGCCAACCGTTGCACGCCGGTGCCTTTTGAACCTGAGCACCGACCTGATGAATCGAACCCTGGAATTCTGCGCTGATCAGCGAGCCATCGGCGCGAACCTTGGCCTTGTGACGGCGGCGGTTATCGAACAGAACTGTTCCGGGTTTTAACATTCCGCGTTCCAGCAGGCGGCCAAAGGGAATACGGGGAAGATTGCGTTTTGGCGGGGTCGAATAGAGCATTTTTTCTTCGTCAGAAATTTCGCGGACCATCTTGATGCGCTCACGGGCGATCTTTACGTACTCTTCCTCGCGCTCAAGCCCGATGTACTTACGGCCCATTTTCTTCGCTACCGCACCGGTGGTGCCAGTGCCGAAAAAAGGGTCCAGTACCGTATCGCCGACTTCGCTCGATGACAGGATTACGCGGTACAACAGGGATTCCGGTTTTTGTGTTGGATGGGCCTTTTGGCCGTCTTTTTTCAGGCGTTCACGACCGGTGCAAATAGGTAATTCCCAGTCGGAGCGCATTTGCAGATCGTCGTTCATGTTCTTCATGGCTTCGTAATTGAACAGGTATCTGGAATCCTTGTCCCGGGCGGCCCAGATAAGGGTTTCATGGGCATTGGTGAAACGCCGCCCACGGAAGTTCGGCATCGGATTGGTCTTGCGCCAGACAACATCGTTCAGCATCCAATAGCCCAGATCCTGTAAAATCGCACCGACACGGTAAATATTGTGATAGCTGCCGATGACCCACAGGGCGCCATTGGGTTTCAACACCCGGCGGGCCGCTTTAAGCCACTCAAATGTATATTCATCGTAAGCCTTGAAACTGTCGAACTGGTCCCAGTCATTGTCGACCCCATCAACCCTGGAGTTGTTGGGGCGCAGCAGGTTGCCCTCAAGCTGAAGGTTGTACGGAGGGTCCGCGAACACCAGATCGACGGATGCCTCGGGCAATCCGTTCATCAGATCGACGCAATTTCCTTGAAGAATCATCCCCTCATCAGAGGGTTTGCTCGTAGCCATAAGTTTTTCACCGGATGACCTTTTCAAGTGTCACCCGTCCCTGCCCAGTTAAGTCGCGCAGTCTGAGTCAGAGACGAATCGCGGTCAAGAAGTAAATGAATCCAATATGTTAGATAAGGTTCTTGACCCTATATATGGACATCCGGATTCCGCCGGACTCAACATCTAGGAAGTCAGAATTTTACGGATAGGAGCGAAACTGCGCCTGTGATGGGCCGTAACGCCATATTCCGCCAAAGCTTGTTGATGGATTTTTGTGCCGTATCCGGCATTCCTTTCCCAACCGTATTCAGGATGCTGTTCAGAAAGGTCCCTCATTATCTGGTCGCGGCTGACCTTGGCGACGATGGAAGCAGCAGCGATTGAAAGTGACCGCCCGTCTCCCTTCACCAGGGCTTCCCCCGGGCAGGGAAGATCGGGCAAGCGGTTGCCATCGACCAACACCATTGCGGGTTTGATGCCTAAATCATCGACGGCGCGCACCATCGCCAGCATGGTCGCGTGAAGGATATTAAGACGATCAATCTCCTCCACATTGGCAATGCCAATGCCAGTAACGGCATGTTTTGATAGCTGGGCGAAAAGGAATTCCCGTTTATCGGCTTTCAGCTTTTTCGAATCGTCCAGACCATGACGCAAGTCTTCAGGAAGAGTTGTTATGTCCAGGATCGCCGCCCCGGCCACCACCGGCCCCGCCCAGGGCCCGCGCCCGGCCTCATCAACCCCGGCAACAGGGCAAAGGCCTTCTGCAATCGCTTCATATTCAAAGGTAAAATCCGGCATGGCCGGAGCATATCACGCCCAAAACTGCAGGTGAGACAAATCAGAACCATTTTTTTGTCATATTGTGAAAAATTCTCGCCGTGGGCAATTTCAGGCCCTTGAAGGGTTAAAGCAGGGCCAACTGATCCCCCATGCGCAGGGGTCGGCTGAATAACCCGCAATCCAGTGACAATTCGTGGGAATTGGCCGCATCGAGGCCAAGTCTTGCACACGATACTTTAAAGCGTTTCGCCAGCAACTGAGCCAGCGGGCCGCTGCCGGTCATACGCTTGCCAAAGGTTGAATCGTTCAACTCGCCGCCCCGGTTCTGTTTCAGCAGGCTAAGCACATGATCCTTCTTGCCGGGTGCATGAGCGTCAAGCCAGTCTGCGAACAACTCCTTCAACTCAAGGGACAAGCGCAACAATATATAGGCTGCCGATGTCGCCCCGGCCGCAGCTCCTGCCGCGAGAATGGCGTCCAGTTCGGCATCGTTCAGGAATGGTATCATCGGCGAGGCAAAGACCGTCACCGGTACGCCCGCCGCCGTCAACTGCCTGATGGTTTCCAGGCGCTTTCCAGGTGCCGGGGCCCGGGGTTCAAGCTTGCGAGACAAGTGCCTGTCCAGGGTCGTCACCGATATCGCCACCGAAGTCAGGCCTTTTTCTGCCATCGGACCAAGGATATCCAGATCGCGCGCCACCATGGTTGATTTGGTGACAATAGCAACGGGATGCTGATAGTCCGAAAGCAGCTGAAGAATTTTACGACTTAGCTGACGGGTCTTTTCGATTGGCTGATAAGGGTCCGTGTTGGCGCCTAACATAATGGCGCGGCAAGCGTAACCAGGCTTGCGTATTTGCTTTTCCAGGGCATCAACAATATTTGATTTGGCGAACAGCCGACTTTCAAAATCAAGGCCGGGCGAGAGCCCCATGTTGGCGTGGGACGGCCTTGCATAACAGTAGGCGCAGCCATGCTCGCACCCCCGGTAAGGGTTGATTGATCTGTCAAAAGGCAGGTCGGGGGATTTATTGAACGTGATCGCCGTACGGCAGGATTCATTGGTGACGGTGGTACGCAGGGGCGGCAGGTCATCATCAGCAAAATCCCATCCATCGTCGATGGCGACCCGCTGCAGGGGTTCGTGCCTGCCCGTCTGGTTGGCCAGCGCGCCGCGTCCTTTCAGGGCAAAATCGGCCTTAACATCAATCATGGTAAATCGTAGACCATAACTAGGAACATATCAAGAACATACCTCGCCGAGTATCCATTCCCTAAAGGCGTCGATGGCCGGATCATCCGTGGTTTCAAGCGGTGTCAGCAGGTAATAGGCGAAGTCAGATTCTATCGACAGGTCAAAGGGTCGGATGAGCCGTCCCGCCTTCAAGTCATCCCTAACAGCGGCCCCGTTTGGCAGGGCGACGCCCTGCCCCATAAGTGCCGCCTGGACCGTCAGGGTGTCACTGGAAAACACAGGCCCCCGTTGCCAATCCACATTCATCGCTCCGACCGTCTTCAACCACATTCTCCAGTCGACACGAAATCCGGTCGACGTGGCAAAGGAGGTATGCAGCAACGTGAATTTGGACAGGTCATTGGGTGTAAGATCAGTAACACCGGCAAGCAGCGACGGGCTGCATACAGGGAAAACTTCTTCGTTAAAAAGCAAATCGACCCGGTACCCCGGATAGTCACCAGATCCGAAACGGATGGCCACATCAACCTCGTCACGACGCAAGTCAATGGCGGCGACGGTGGCATCAATACGAATATTGATATCGGGATGTGCCCGTTGAAAGGAGTCCAGGCGGGGCACCAGCCATCTGGCGGCAAAAGTTGGCGCCGTGGTCACGATCAACACATTTTTTTCCCTTGCCGTCCCCATAAGGCGCGCCCCCTCCTCCAATCGGTCCAGACCTTCGCTTAAAAGCGGCAAGGCGGCGCGACCACGGTCGGTTAATTTCAGCGCCCGGGTCAAACGCTTGAACAGCGGACCGCCGACAAGGTCCTCCAGCGCCTTGACCTGATGGCTAACAGCTGCGGGAGTCACGTTCAGTTCCGCCGCGGCTTTTGTAAAGCTCAAATGGCGGGCTGCGGCCTCAAAGGAGCGTAACGAATTTAACGGCGGCAGTCGACGATACATAACTTTATACCTTAGAATTTCTATATCATATGCTGAGAACTACTCGTTTGTCGATACGCCATAAAACTCCTAATTCTATTGTCATATCCTGATCACACCAAAATCCACACAAGAGAGGAACTTAACCATGACACCGTATTATTTGTTAAACAGAGACCGCAGGAACTACAACCGGCTGGCCCGGGAGATGAGCCCAAATCCGCGAGTCAACACACACACCCAGAACCGTTTCACCGTCAACCCGGCCCCGATCAGTGTATCGGATATGATCAGTTCCGGAACCCTGCACGCGGTTAATGCTGTGGAGCGAAGCTGGAACCGCATGTCGGCCCTGTTTCGGGCTTAATGTCGGCCTTGCCAGCGGGTAGTCCCTTTATGCTATGCATGAGGAATGTTAAGCAAGGATCGCCCAACTTTAAGCATTATCATCCCGACCCTGAATGAAGGGTACAACATCGGGTCCACCATCGACGCCCTGAAAAAGGATGGCATACGCTGTCGTTATGACATCGTCGTCGTCGATGGTGGCTCTGAAGATCAAACCGTCGACGAGGCCCGCCTCCGTGGAGCCCAAATCGTTAAAAGTGAGCCCGGCCGCGGCAAACAACTAGCCGCAGGGGGCTTAAGGGCCAGGGGCTATTGGTTTTTGTTTTTGCATGCCGATACCGAACTGAGCTCCGGCTGGTTCGAAGAAGCTGAGCGGTTCATGAATGATGACGCAAATTATCGTCATGCCGCGGTTTTCAGTTTTCTTTTGGACGACGATACCCCTGCCGCCAACGTGCTGGAAGCTATCGTCAACTGGCGCACCAAAATTCTTGCCCTGCCATACGGCGATCAGGGCTTGTTAATGAGCCGCTCGCTCTATCATGACCTGCACGGATACGCGCCCTTTGCCATTATGGAAGACGTGGAAATCATCCGCCGAATTGGAAGGGACAGACTGCACGTCTTTAAGGCGAAGGCTATCACATCGGCGGACAAATACCGTCGCGACGGTTATTTCTTCAGGCCCATGAAAAACCTGTTCTGCCTTTGCCTCTATTTCCTGGGCGTTCCGACACGCCTGATTTCGAAAATTTACAGATGAAACAAAATCGACATCTTGTCGTATTCGCCAAAGAACCCCTTCTTGGCCAGGTCAAAACGCGCCTTGGGCGTGATATCGGAACGGTCGCCGCGACGCGGTTTTATCGCCGCATCTTGTCGGATGTAACGCGACGACTGGGACAGGAAGAACGCTGGCGTTGCTGGCTTTCGTTAAGCCCTGACAGCGCCATCAACAGGCATCCTTTCTGGCCCTCTTCTTTCCAACCTGTCAAACAGGGTGGGGGAGATATAGGCCAGCGCATGGACCGGGCGATGCGCCAGATGCCGTCCGGTCCAGTTGTTATCATCGGCACCGATGTTCCAGCGATCCGTCCCGATCATATTGAAAATGCCTTCAAGGCGCTTGGTCATCATGACGCGGTCTTCGGCCCAGCAGCGGATGGCGGTTATTGGCTGGTCGGGGCCAGGCGTTCACCCAGGACACCAGACCTTTTTTCAAACGTCCGCTGGTCGAGCGAACACACCCTGGCCGATACCCTTAACACATTACAAAAGAACGACGTAAAAGTTGCCCTGCTTGAAACCCTGGATGATGTGGACGAAGGAGCGGCCTACCGTAGATGGCAACGCCTTTCGTCTTAGCCGAAAGGGAGCCTTGCGGGCATTCGTCAGTTCCTGTGAAGCCATTGAAACAGGGAAAGAAATTGCTCTTTGCGGGTTAATGAATGAAAATATTCGACCATGTCAAAATCAGCTTTTCTTAATTCGTCTTCCCTTGCCCCCATTGTCATACAGTTAATAATTATCTGGACAGTGCTGATCGCCATTTCGGCATTCTGGAATGTCCGCAATTTAAAGGACCAGACGATCTTTCTGGCGACCGCCGAGGCGCGCGCCAATTGGGACAAGGACCATTCTTTTCGTCTTTGGGCAACCCGGCACGGGGAAATGTACGTTGTTAAAGACGAACGCGCCCCGCCTGATCCTTTTCTGAAATATTTGCCCAACCGCGATGTCACTACCACCGACGGTCAATTACTGACGCTAATGAACCCCGCCTACATGATGCATCAGACGAGCGAAGAGTTCGAAGAACTAAACGGAACCAGGGGGAAAATTACCGGAGAGATACTGCTAAATCCGGCCAATGAAGCCGACCCCTGGGAACTGACTACCCTTAAAATGCTTAAGAGCGGCACCCCGGAAATTATCGAAATTTCGACAATCGGGAAACAGCCTTACGTGCGACTAATGCGCCCTATGTTCATGGAGCAGGGCTGCATGAAATGTCATGGTCATCTTGGCTTCAAGGAGGGTGATCTGCGTGGTGGCGCCAGTGTTTCGGTACCCTTGTCCAGATATCTGGCAATCGAAAATCAAAGCAAAAACATCCTGCTTGGCACCCATGGTGGTATCTGGTCACTTGGCGTGCTGGTCATCGGCTTTATAACCTGGCGCGGCAAGAAACGTGAAGACGTACAAAGGATTGCAGAAGAAGCCTTGCGCGAGACCCGGGAACGTTACAAAACCCTGTTTGAAACCAACGAAGTTTCCATATGGCATGAAGACCTGTCGGATGTCTGCGACGCCCTCAGGAATATCCGCCAGGATGGCGTAACCGATCTTCGTCAACATCTCACCAATAATCATCACATTGCATGGGACCTGGTAGGGCTGATCAAAGTCATTCATGTCAACGAGGCGACACTGAAGTTATTTGGGGCAAAGACTGAAGATGAATTACTTTTCCATATCGAAAAAACCTTTGGGCCAAATGCCATTGATATTTTCATAGAGGAGCTTTGCGCCATATGGGACGGCAAGAAAGTTTTCCGTTCTGAAACCGTTTTTAATACCCTTGATGGGAAAAACATTGATGCCATTATTTCCTTTCGCATTCCCGAAACAGAAGAAGGGTACAAGAGCGTCTCCATCACCATCATTGACATCACCGAGCGAAAGCTGGCCGAGGCAACCTTGCAAAAAAGTGAGGAACGTTTTCGAACCCTTTATCACCAGTCCCACATGGGAGTATCCCTGGAAGATTATTCAGCCGTAAAAACCCTGATCAATCAGTTGGCAGAAGATGGCGTTACGGATTTTCACGCCCATTTTAAAAGCCACAAGGGCGACTTGAACGAGGCAATTAAAAGAATTCGATTGGTCGCAGTAAATGACACCCAACTGGCCTTGTACGGCACCTCGTCTGTTGAGGAATATTTACGCTTTGACAGCTCATACGTTTTCCAAAACGATTCAGAATGGCTCCAGTTCTTTCTGGAAGAGATATCCGCCTTCGCCCACGGGGAAATGATGTTTTCCCGGGAAATAAGGGACACGCGAAAGGATAATTCCACATTTCAATTGAATTGCATTTCGCGCATTGTCAAAGGCCGTGAAGCTGACTGGGCCGAGGTCATAACCACACACGAAGACATCAGCGAACGAAAGAATTTTGAGGAACATGCCCGCCGGGCGCAAAAGATGGAGGCTGTCGGCCAGCTATCAGGAGGCATCGCCCACGACTTCAACAATATTCTGGGCATCGTCATGGGTAACCTGGAAATTATTGAACAGCTTGCCGGCGACAATGAAAAAATTCTTGGCCGTATCGCCACTGCGCGCAATGGCGCAAAGCGGGGCGCTGAATTAACCAGAAAACTTCTTGGATTTTCGCGCAAGGAAGCGGACGGCTCAACTGTGGTTTCTCTAAACGAGACGATTGGTCAGTTTGACCAACTGATCACCAGATCACTGACCGTGGCAATCAATATTGGACACCATCTTGAAGACGATCTGTGGCTCGTAAACGTTGACCCAGGCGACCTGCAGGATGCCATTCTAAACATATCACTTAACGCCCGGGATGCCATGCCGACTGGCGGAACACTGGTGATCGAAACATCCAACAAAATTCTGGATGACAACTATGCTGAGCGACATCCGGGAAGCACGGCGGGTGAATTCGTGATGCTGGCAATTACGGATAGCGGCGATGGCATGCACCCGGATGTGAAAGAAAAAGCACTTGAGCCCTTCTTCACGACGAAGGAGGAGGGCCGTGGATCAGGACTGGGCCTGAGCATGGTTTATGGATTTATCAAACGTTCAGGCGGACACATAAACATCTATTCCGAACCGGGAGAGGGCACGACCATACGTCTTTATTTCCCCCGAGCCTTTAAGGAAAAGGGGAAATTGCCCTTTCGGCCCGAAGATATCGATCCGCCCGGTGGCAATGAAACCATCCTTGTCGTTGATGACGAGGAAGCCCTGGCCGATATTGCCGTCATTTTCCTGGAAGAACTCGGATACAGGACCCTGGCGACAAACACCCCCAAGCAGGCCTTGAAGATGCTCACGGATAACGCTGATATCGACCTGGTATTCACGGATGTCATCATGCCCGGTGGCATGGACGGCTACCAGCTCGCTATCCGTGCCCGGGAAATCAATCCATCGCTCAAGGTTTTGTTAACCAGTGGTTTCACCAAAAGAAAAGAATTCGACCAGAAGCCCAACAACACCAGTTACGCCAGACTTTCCAGCACCCTTGTCAGCAAACCCTATACACAAAGCGAACTCGCCCTTGCCGTTCGCAAAGCGCTGGACGAATAGATTATACAGACTTATTCCCGAACTTGCTTCGCTGTTGCCGCTGGGAACAAAAAGCCGAAAGCAATAGAAACGACGGTCACAATAATGGTAAGGATCAATATGACCGAACCCTGAAAAACCAGGCCGAACAATAACGCCGCCGTTGCCGATCCTGCCAGTCCCGAAGAACCTATAATAGTCCAGATCATCAAAAGGAATGCATAGACGAGCAGTATGACCGGGGAGGTTGAGAGGCCGAGCAGCAAATAAAGCCTGATCTTGTCAAACAACGGAAATGACACCTTGTTCTCAACATCGAAGCGAAACATGCTGGACCTTGAAGGAGCGTCCAGCACGCCTAGGCACCGTTGAAAAAAAACTGACTTGGTGTCTGCTTTTGTCGATTTCTTAGGCGGGTTCAATTCACTGTAGGTGGCCTCCGGAAGCCAGATGATGATATCGCCGGTTCGTTTTGTTTTTGTGTAGAAAAGGAACACGATCATGGGGGTACTGAAAAGCCAGCCTGCGAGCCCCTTGCCAAACGATACAACCTCCATCCCGAACAAACTCAAGACCGGTGCCAGCAACAGGGCAAAACTGCCGACAGTGCAAAACTCGGCC
>JADHSW010000058.1 GCA_016776705.1 Rhodospirillales bacterium | reverse complement strand
GTTCGACACCATCGGCCTTCATGGCGGCGACACCGGCATCATCTGCGGCATCCCATGCCTTGCCGGAAATCCGAGAGAAGTTTTCACCGGAAACCTTCATCATGGCGGCCTGATCGGCAGCGGAAAGACCATTGAATTTATCCAAATTCATGACCAGGAAAAAGCTGGTGTTGTACAATCCACCGGGGACAAGGGTGCCATGGCGGACCAGCTTTGTCAGTTTGAAGGACTTGATTGATTCCTTCGGGAAGAAGGTGCCGTCAGCAACACCGTGAGACATCAACTCATATGCCTTGGTTGCCGATTTCAACAACGCGGTTGCGCCCATACCTGTAGTGATCTGGTTGATTGCGCCGCCACCGACACGGATTTTCAGGCCATTAAGGTCGGCAACGCTATTGATGGCATGTTTGGCATTGAACATTTGTCCCGGACCATGGGTGAAGATACCCAGAACCTTGACGCCATTATGTTCGTCAGCACCGGCGAAGTGTTTTTCGTGGATTCGCCAGTAAGCAACGGAAACGTCTTCCGCCTTGTCGCCCAGGAATGCGAATTCAGCAGCCCTGGTAAGCAGGAAACGACCGGGCTGGTAGCCATGAACGCCATAGGTGATGTCGGCCTGACCCTGACGGGCGAGGTCGAAGTGTGCTGGTGGTTTGCCAAGCGGTTTTGCCAGAATCTTGATTTTGACGTTGCCACCGGTTGCCGCCTCGACCTGCTCGGCCCAGGGCACAATCATATTGGCGACGATGGGATGCTTTGGCGGTAGCCAGGATGAAACGGTAAAGGTTGTTTCTGCGGAAGAAGGGGTTACACCCCCCAATCCAAACGCAATGGCGCCAGCCGCAAACAGTGTCTTAAAAGCAATTGTCCTCATGTGTATTCTCCCTAAGAATTATCAGAAAAGGCTCTTGAACGGCACTTTAGCTTTCCCCTGGAAAGTTTTGTTACCTTACATCCTATTGGATGAATCAGATTCTATCCAGCCAAAGAAACGGTTTTGGCAAAAAAATACATAATTTGGTGCAATAATACTTGATTTAAGGGGTAATTTGCCCATTTGGGCTTAAAATCTGGATTTGTTACAATTTAAAAGAGGGGGATTACAGCATTTCAAGTATTGGTATAGCGCGTCGTTTCTTAATCGGAGAAATGGCGAAACGGGTGCTGAATTCCTTAACCCCCGGCATTGAAATAAGCTCCTTGCGCAGGAATTGATCAGAAGCGGCAATATCCTTGACCATGACATGTAAAAGGTAATCACTGTCGCCGGTAACCGCAAAACATTCGATGATCAGGGGGTGGTCGATAATCGCCGCCTCGAATTGGGCGACGGCGTGCAAATCCATCGACACGTGAACAAAAAGGTTCAGTCCGACCCCGACCGCTTCAGGATTGATGCTGGCAGAGTAGCCCTCGATGATGCCTGCATTTTCTAGCTTCTTGATGCGTCGCCAGCACGGCGACTGGCTTAGGCCGACAGCCTGCGAGATATCGCCCAGGGACATCCGACCATCCTTTTGCAGGGCATCCAGTATTTTCTTGTCATAATCATCCAGGGGGTACATTTTCCAAATTTTCCATAAATACACAAAATTTTACCAAAAACAGAGTATATTTTGGAATATACGCAATTATTTTTCCAGCAATTTCAACTAAGATTCTCCAAGTAATCTGGAAAAAGCATGGTCAATGACTCGCTCAACACACGGTCGATGAAAGCCATCACGCTTTCGGATAAATTTGCCAGGGATGCGGGCGCGGTTTTTCTGACCGGCGTTCAGGCCCTGGTCCGTATTGTTCTTGAACAGGCCCGCAGGGACCGAAACTCCGGGCTTGATACAGCCGGGTTCATTTCCGGATATCGGGGCTCACCCCTTGGCGGGCTGGATATTGAGCTTTGGGCTGCCCAGGAAGTCCTGAACGACAGCAACATCCACTTCCAACCCGCAATCAACGAGGAACTGGCTGCAACGGCGATCCTTGGAACCCAGCAGGTCGGCCTTTTCCCTGGCGCCAAAACAGATGGTGTTTTTTCGCTTTGGTATGGCAAGGGTGTCGGCGCGGACAGGGCTTCCGACGCCCTGAAGCATGCTAATTTGATGGGATCTTCACCCAGGGGCGGGGTGTTGGTTGTTGTTGGCGATGACCATGGTGCCATGTCGTCGGCGACGGCGCACCAGTGCGATCAGGCGATGGAATCCTGGCTGATGCCGTATTTGCATCCCTGTGATTTACAGGAATATGTGGATTTTGGCTTGCTGGGCATCGCCATGTCCCGTTATGCGGGATGCTATGTGGGCTTCAAGGCGGTTTCGGACACAGTGGAATCGGGGGCTGTTATTGATCTTCCCTCATCTCGTTCAGATGCAATAGAGCCGTCAGATTTTGCTCTTCCCCCCGGTGGCCTCAACATCCGTACGCCGGACCCTCAACTTGAGCAGGAGGCCCGCCATATCAACCACCGGCTCAAGGCGGCGCAGGCCTTCGCCCGCGTCAATCGGATAGACAGGGAAATCTGGCCCAGGCAGGGCGCACGGATCGGTGTAATCACTGTCGGTAAATCCCATGGCGATTTTCTGCAAGCGATGGAGGACATGGGGATTGACGAACGGGCGGCGGGGGATCTGGGCGTTGCCGTTTATAAGGTCGGTATGCCCTGGCCTCTGGAGCCTGATGGCATACGGGAATTCGCCACAGGACTTGAAACCCTTCTTGTGATCGAGGAAAAGCGTTCCTTCGTCGAAAAACAAGTCAAGGATATCCTCTTCAACCTGCCGCATGACAAGCGTCCAAAAGTGCTGGGAAAGGAAAATTCAAAGGGTGAATCTTTACTCTCATCAGCGGGCCAGTTAACTTCAGCCGCCGTGGCAATCGCCCTGAACAACACCATTCCCGATCTTGGCAAACTGGACGGGGCCGCAGGCTATCTCGCTTTCCTTGAGCAGACAGACCACAACCTGAAAGTAGGTTCTGGGGCAATGAGAATTCCTCATTTTTGCGCCGGTTGTCCCCATAGTGTTTCGACACGGGTGCCTGAAGGCAGCCGCGCCCATGCGGGAACCGGGTGCCATCTGATGGCCGCTTACATGGATAGGGAAACAACCGGTTTTTTGCAGATGGGCGGCGATGGGGTCAACTGGACCGGTCAGGCCCCGTTCACCCAGACATCTCACGTCTTTCAAAACATGGGGGATGGAACGTATTTTCATTCCGGTTCCCTGGCCATTCGTCAGGCCATCGCCGCCAGGGCCAATATTACGTTCAAAATTCTCAATAATGACGCCGTCGCCATGACCGGCGGCCAGCCCATCGAAAGCAAATTCAATGCGGCCGACATTTCCCATCAAATCTATAGCGAAGGAGTGCAACGCATCGCCGTTGTTTATGATCAACTGGAGCACATTCCAGCTGTTGGCGAATTTGCTCCGGGAACGACCTGCCATCCCCGCCAGGATTTTGATCGCGTGCAACGTGAATTTCGGGACGTTGCGGGTGTTTCCGTCATTATCTATGTGCAGGCCTGCGCCGCTCAGTTGCGGCGCAAAAGGCAACGCGGCGAAGCTGAAAAAATCAAACGTCGGGCCTTCATCAATCCGGATGTCTGTGAAGGCTGCGGCGATTGCGCCGTTCAGTCCAGTTGCCCGGCCCTGACACTTATCGACACCCCCATGGGGCGAAAGCGCCGCATTGATCAATCCATGTGTAACGGCGACCTTACGTGTCTGGAAGGGCTGTGCCCTTCCTTCATAACCGTTGATGGTCAAATGCTGGAGGACAAGGGGGAGGCCAACCTTGATCATCTGCCGAAGAATATTCCCCTGCCAGCGCCATTTGACCTGACCCGCCCTTATAATGTCGTCGTCGCCGGGGTTGGTGGAAACGGCATCGTAACATTAGGTCATATTCTCGCCATGGCCGCGCTTCAGGAAGGCAAGGGAGCCTCGACCCTGGATTTTACCGGGCTTTCGCAAAAAGGCGGCGGTGTTGTCTCCCATGTCCGTCTTTCGGCGCACCCTGGCATCATCGCCCAGCCCCGCATTCCCACCGGTGGCGCTGACCTGATGCTGGCCGGTGATATGATCATGGCATGTAGCAAGGAAGCCCTGTCGCAACTGAATCCCGATAGATCAGGCATTCTGATAAATACCTTCGTACAACTTACCGCGGCGCAAATTTCAAATGGGGATGTTACCTACGATCTGGAAAACATGCAGAATTTGCTGAGGGCCAGAACCCGGGCGGGCGCTGCGGATTTCATCAACGCCACGCGTCTTGCCGAACATCTGGGCGGACAATCCATTTTGGCCAATCTGTTTTTATTGGGGTATGCGTTTCAAAAGGGAGTCATTCCCCTGGGACGTGAAGCAATTTTGAACGCCATCACCCTGAACGGAGTGAAAGTAGGCATCAATACCCAATGTTTCGAATGGGGGCGTTTTGCGGCCCATGACCCGAACGCCTTTGAAAAAAATGTCGGGCCACTTGCGGACTCGCCTCCAGTAGAAGAAACCATCGAGGAAAGCATTGATCGCCTCGCCTCGCATCTGGAAAAATATCAGGATGCGGCCTATGCCGGACGTTATAAAAACCTGGTTAAGAGGGTTCAGGAAAAGGAAAATGAGATCCTTTCCGGAAGTCATGAATTGACACGAGCCGTTGCTAATTCCTATGCACGTCTCCTCGCCTACAAGGACGAATATGAAGTCGCTCGTCTGCATACTGAAAATAATTTTACCCAGAACCTGCGTAAACGCTTTGATGGAGCCTGCCGGATTTCCTACCATCTGGCCCCGGATTTGCTGGCGCGCAAGGACCCTGCAGATGGTCGTCATCGCAAACGCGCATACGGTGCCTGGATGACGCCGGTTTTGGAAGGACTGGCAAAACTGAAAGTCTTACGCGGGACCCGGTTTGATGTTTTCGCCTATACCCACGAGCGCCAGAATGAACGCGCCCTTATTAAAGAATATGAAACCGTCATAAATGACGCGCTGAACAATCTGACCCTGGAAAACCATGCCCGATATATCGATGTCGCCCGCGCCCCTGAAAAAGTAAAGGGCTTTGGGATAATCAAACAACCCGCCATCGAAGAAATGCGCCGTTTCTGGGGAATAGCTTAGGCAAAAAATACTATTTCAGGCTTAAATATTTCATACTTGAAATAAAACGAGATGCCTCCTATAATCTCGTCTCGTCAGTCCAGCAACAGTGAGAGGCTTCCCTTATGAAAATCGTGTGTTTGGGTGGTGGTCCCGGCGGGCTGTATTTTGCGATCAGCATCAAGCTTAAGGACCCTGCCCATGAGGTAGTGGTCATCGAAAGAAACAAGGTCGACGATACCTTTGGCTGGGGGGTCGTTCTATCCGACGATGCCTTGAGCAATATGCTTGAAAACGATCCTAAAAGCGCCGAGGCAATCCGAAACAATTTTGTCTATTGGGACGACATCGCGGTTCACCACAATGGTCATCGTACGGTTTCAGGCGGGCATGGGTTCGCCGGGATCGGCCGCAAGAAGATGCTGATCCTTTTGCGCCAGCGGGCCGAGGAACTTGGCGTGGATTTGCGCTTCGAGACGGAATTCACATCCGCGGCTGATTATACTAAAGAGTATGATCTGGTCGTCGCCTGTGACGGCATCAACTCGAAAGTGCGCAGCGAGTATGTGGAGCACTTCAGGCCCGATATTGATGTTCGGAAATGCAAGTTTATCTGGCTTGGCACCCATCAAAAATTCGATGACGCCTTTACTTTTATATTTGAAAAAACTGAGCACGGCTGGATATGGGTGCATGCTTATCAGTTTGATGGCGACACGGCGACGGTCATTATCGAATGCTCAAACGAGACATGGGATAATTTCGGTTTTGCCGATATGTCCAAAGAGCAAACAATTGCGACGTGCGAAGAAATATTCGCCGATTATCTGGGTGGAAATTCGTTGATGTCAAATGCGGATCATCTGCGCGGATCGGCCGTCTGGATGAATTTCCCGCGGGTGATCTGTGAGCAATGGCATCATGAAAATATTGTCCTGATGGGTGACGCGGCGGCGACGGGGCATTTTTCTATCGGTTCCGGCTCCAGGTTGGCCTTTGACAGTGCGATTTCCCTGGCCAATTACATTCATGCAGAAGATTCCATGGAAACAGCGTTCGAACGATATCAGGACGAACGCCGTCTGGAAGTGTTGCGGCTGCAATCGGCGGCGCGCAATTCACTTGAATGGTTCGAAGATGTGGAACGTTATGTGGGCTTCGAACCCGTCCAGTTTAACTATGCGCTGTTGACCCGCTCGCAACGCATAAGTCACGAGAACCTGCGTTTGCGCGATAAGGAATGGCTGGAAAGTGCGGAAAACTGGTTCCAGACCCAATCCGGTCAGCCATCAGGAACCGGCAAGGCCCCCATGTTCACGCCTTTCAGGCTTCGTGAAATGGAGACCAGGAACCGTATCGTCGTCTCCCCCATGGCCCAGTACAAGGCGGTGGATGGCTGCCCCACGGATTGGCACTTTGTTCATTATGCTGAACGCGCCAAAGGCGGGGCCGGGCTTGTCTACGTGGAAATGACCTGTGTCAGCCCCGAAGCCAGGATCACACCCGGATGTCCCGGTCTGTACGCTGCCGAACATGAGGCCGCCTGGACGCGCCTGACAGATTTTGTCCATCAGGAAACAGAGGCAAAAATCTGTTGCCAGATCGGCCATTCAGGACGCAAGGGCTCGACCCAGTTGGGCTGGCAGGAAATGGATGCGCCGCTGGTGGGTGGGAACTGGCCGTTGATGTCGGCGTCAGCCATTCCCTGGTCGAAAAATAACGCCGTCCCCAAGGCCATGGACCGGGACGATATGGATACGGTTCGCGGGCAATTTGTCAGTGCGACTGAAATGGCGGCGAGGGCCGGTTTCGATATGATCGAAATGCACGCCGCGCACGGATATCTGATTTCGTCGTTCATATCGCCCTTGTCCAATATCAGGGATGATGCGTATGGCGGGTCACTGGAAAACCGTATGCGCTATCCGCTTGAACTGTTCAGGGCCATGCGGGCGGTCTGGCCCGACGAGAAGCCGATGTCGGTAAGAATATCCGCCAGCGACTGGGCCGGTGATGACGGTGTTACACCTGAAGACGCCGTCCAAATAGCACGTATGTTCTACGAAGCCGGGGTCGATATTATCGATGTTTCCGCCGGTCAGACGTCGGTGGATGCCCAGCCCGTTTACGGGCGCATGTACCAGACGCCTTTTTCGGACAGAATTCGCAATGAGTTGGGCGGTGCGACCATGGCCGTCGGGAATATTTATGAGCCTGACCACGTCAATTCCATCCTAATGGCGGGACGCGCCGATCTGGTGTGTCTGGCGCGCCCTCATCTTGCTGATCCTTACTGGACTCTTCATGCCGCCGTGGCGCTCGGGGAAAAAAGCCCCAAATGGCCTGATCCCTATTTGACCGGGCGGGACCAGATGTACCGTCTTGCAGAACAGGCGGAAGCCATGGTGGTGCGGGTATGAGTGATCTGGCGGGAAAAACCGCGCTTATTACCGGGGGCGGCAGCGGTGCCGGTTCTGCAATGGCGCTTGCTTTTGCTGAATGCGGAACAAAGGTCTGGATTGCCGGGCGGTCCGAAGAACGATTGCAAAAAGCCGCATCCGCCCACGAGAATATTTCCCCGGTTGTTGCTGATGTTACGAGCGAGCAATCAATAAAGGCGATGTTTGAGACAACGGGCCCGTGTCATTTCATCATTGCCAATGCCGGCGCGTCGGAAAGTGCGCCTTTCGTAAAAACCGATATGGAAGCCTGGCAACGGATGATCGGGGTGAACCTGACAGGTGTGTTCTTGACCCTGCGCGAGGGATTGCTGAAAATGCCCAGCCAGGGCGGACGGCTGATCGCCATAGCCTCGAGCGCAGGATTGAAAGGGTATGCCTATGTTGCGCCCTACGCAGCGGCGAAGCATGGCGTGGTCGGGCTGGTCAAATCGCTGGCGCTTGAAGTCGCCAAGTCTCCCATCACCGTTAATGCGATTTGTCCCGGGTTCATGGATACGGAAATGACAGCTCAGTCGATCGCCAATATCATGGAAAAAACCGGCATGACAAAAGACGATGCCCGTGCCGCCCTGATAGCTCATAACCCCCAGGGGAAACTGATTGATCCTGTTGATGTGGCCAAAACCGCGCTTTGGCTTTGCTCCGATGGGGCCGCCAGCGTTAACGGTCAGGCTATTGCGCTTTGCGGAGGCGAAATATGACGGAGCAGCAAAAGCCGGAAGAGATGACGATTGAAAAACGTCGCTTGCGCATGTGGTTGCGGATGTTGCGAACGACAAAATCAGTTGAAACCCGACTGCGGGAATTCCTGCGGGACAAACATGATACGACGCTGCCACGATTTGACGTCCTTGCAGCGCTGTATCGGGCCGAGGACGGTCTGAAGATGAGTGCCCTTTCCAAACAGCTTCTGGTGTCCAACGGGAATGTTACGGGCATTGTCGACCGGCTGGTATCCGATGGCCTGGTGAAGCGGATCATGGTTGAAAATGACCGGCGATCAACAGTGGTCTGCCTGTCGTCAAAAGGTCGGAAGAATTTTTTGCGGATGGCCGATCAACACGCCATGCTGATTGATGGCCTGTTTTCCAATATCGACGATACAGACCTGAACGTGATGGCCGATATTTTTGCCCGCCTGAAACAAAAGGAAGATGCTCATGAGCAAATTGGCTGACCTGAAACCAAATCATTTCAAATGGACTATGGACGGTGCTGTCGCGGTCATCAGGCTGGACCGCCCGGAACGGAAAAATCCTTTGACCTTTGAAAGCTATGCGGAATTGCGTGATACCTTCCGCGACCTGTCTTATGCAGAAGACGTTGATGCGGTGGTGTTTGCCTCCAACGGAGGGAATTTCTGCTCGGGCGGGGATGTCCATGACATCATTGGGCCACTGGTGAAAATGGACATGAAACAACTGTTGGCCTTTACCCGCATGACCGGTGATCTGGTCAAGGCGATGCTCGGTTGTGGCAAACCAGTAATTTCAGCCGTAGATGGCGTTTGTGTCGGCGCCGGGGCAATCATATCGATGGCTTCCGATCTCAGGCTAGCAACACCTGAAGCTAAAACGGGTTTCCTGTTCACCAAGGTTGGACTTGCCGGGTGCGATATGGGCGCTTGTGCGATTTTACCCAGAATTATAGGTCAGGGTCGGGCGGCGGACCTGCTTTACACCGGGCGCATCATGTCAGCGGACGAAGGGTATAATTGGGGTTTCTTCAATGCGCTTCACGGGGCTGATGAACTTGACGATCAGGCGCTGAAGCTGGCCCATCGAATTGCCGCCGGCCCCACATTTGCCAACGGAATCACCAAAACGCAGCTTAACCACGAATGGAACATGTCGCCCGATCAGGCCATTGAGGCCGAGGCCCAGGCCCAGGCGATTTGTATGCAGACAAAGGATTTCGAGCGGGCTTATCATGCCTTTGTGGCCAAGGAAAAACCGGTATTCGAGGGTAACTGATGGCTGATCAAAGTTTTTTAAACTGGCCGTTTTTTGAAGACCGGCACCGCGAACTTAAAGACAGGCTGGAAAGCTGGTGCGCAGAAAACCTGCCGGTTGATCATGCGGATGTGGATGCGGCATGCCAGGGTCTGGTCGCTGATTTGGGCGAAGCCGGGTTCCTAGTTCATACAGGAGCGGACAAAGGGCAACGGCTGGATGTGCGCTCATTGTGCCTGATCCGCGAAACCCTGGCGCGCCATGACGGTTTGGCTGATTTCGCCTTTGCAATGCAGGGACTTGGCATGGGGGCGATTACCCTGTTCGGGTCTGACGAACATCGGGCCTGGTTGGAGAAAACCCGCAGTGGACGGGCCATTTCGGCCTTTGCGTTAACGGAACCGGCGTCAGGTTCGGATGTTGCAAACATGCAGATGAGTGCGACCAGGTCCGGGTCCGACTATTTGCTAAATGGCGAAAAAACATGGATATCAAACGGTGGCATCGCCGATATCTATGTTGTCTTTGCCCGAAGTGAAGAGGCTCCCGGCGCAAAGGGTCTGTCGGCCTTTCTTGTTCCGGCGAACTTGCCAGGATTTGAAATTGCCGAACGACTGGAAGTCATCGCCCCCCATCCTCTGGCGCGCCTGTCTTTCAGGGATGTTAAAATTCCAGAAAGCGCCATGATCGGCGATCCCGGAAAGGGATTTAATATAGCTATGTCCGTACTGGATATTTTCCGTTCCACAGTCGGTGCGGCGGCGCTGGGTTTTGCCAGACGGGCGCTCGAAGAAACGTTGAAGCGCAGTGCGGATCGCCAGTTATTTGGCGCACCCCTAAATGATTTGCAGATGGTTCAGGGCCACATCGCCGATATGGCCCTCGATGTTGATGCTTCAGCCCTGCTGATTTACCGCGCCGCCTGGACAAAGGACATGGGGGCTGAACGCATTACCAAGGAAGCGGCCATGGCCAAGCTCTATGCTACGGAAAGCGCCCAGAACGTCATCGACAAGGCCGTGCAAATTCATGGGGGTGACGGCGTTCGCAAAGGCTCGGTCGTAGAAAGGCTGTACCGTGAAATTCGCGCCCTGCGTATTTACGAGGGTGCATCCGACGTTCAGAAAATTGTGATCGCGCGCCATCAAATTGGGAGCACATAATTATGTTAGGCCCTACTGCTCATACCGATACATTCGCCCGGGACAATCTGCCAAAGAGCGAAGACCAGCCGGATTTTCTTCTGGATGATTTTCCCTATCCCGACTTCCTGAATATCGGGGTCGCCTTGACCGATGATATGGTGGAAAAAGGTTTTGGCGATCATATCGCCCTGATCGGCAATGGCAGGCAACGGACCTACAAGGAACTGGCGGACTGGACAAACAGGATCGCCCACGCCCTGGTCGAAGATTACGGCGTTGAGCCGGGCAACAGGGTGTTGATCCGCGCTGCCAATAATCCGGCCCTTGTCGCGTGTTGGCTGGCGGCGACCAAGGCGGGAGCGGTTGTCGTCAATACCATGCCGTTGCTTCGCGCCGGAGAGCTTACCAAGATCGTTAACAAGGCGGAAATTTCCCTGGCCCTGTGTGATACGCGACTGATGGATGAACTGGTGCTTTGCGCCAAGGGCAGTAAGTTCCTTGAAAAGGTCATCGGCTTTGACGGCACCGCCAACCATGACGCCGAACTGGACCGTATCGCCCTAAGCAAACCGGTTCGTTTCGATGCGGTGAAAACCGGTCGCGACGATGTGGCTCTGCTGGGGTTTACCTCTGGCACCACGGGAAACCCGAAAGCCACCATGCATTTTCATCGCGACCTGCTGATTATCGCCGATGGATATGCAAAAGAAGTTTTGAGCGTTACCCCCGATGACGTCGTCGTCGGATCGCCGCCCCTGGCTTTTACCTTTGGCCTTGGCGGTTTGGCTATTTTTCCCTTGCGGTTCGGGGCCACGGCGACACTGCTGGAAAGCGCGACACCGCCCGAGATGATCCATATTATTGAAATGTATAAGGCGACGATCTGCTTTACCGCGCCGACCGCCTACCGGGTCATGCTCGAAGCCATGGACGAGGGTGCCGATCTTTCCTCATTGCGTTGTGCTGTTTCAGCGGGCGAAACATTACCGGCGGCTATTTTCGACGACTGGATAGCGAAGATCGGGAAACCCATGCTTGACGGCATCGGTGCAACGGAATTGCTACACATCTTTATCTCGAACCGTTTGGAAGACGCCAAGGCCGGTTCGACCGGCCGTGTGGTTAGCGGATACGAGGCGAAGATTGTCGATGACGCGATGAACGAAGTCCCCCGTGGAGAGCAAGGCCGGTTAGCCGTAAGAGGCCCCACGGGTTGCCGGTATCTGGCCGATGATCGTCAGCACGAGTATGTTTGCGATGGATGGAATTTGACCGGGGATACTTTCTCGCAGGATGAGGAGGGAAACTTCCATTTTGCCGCCAGATCTGACGATATCATTGTTTCGTCCGGCTATAACATCGCCGGACCTGAAGTAGAACAGGCCCTGTTGAGCCATGAAGCCGTCCTTGAATGCGGCGTTATCGGCGCTGCGGACGAACTGCGGGGAACCATCGTTCAGGCTCACGTCGTGCTGCGCGACGGAATTGAAGCCAGCGACGATTTGGTGAAAGCCTTGCAGGATCATGTTAAGGCGGTGATTGCGCCCTACAAATATCCCCGTTCCGTAAAATTTATTGCTGAACTTCCCAAGACCCAAACAGGAAAAATCCAGCGCTTCAGGCTGAAAGAAAAATAATGGCGTTTACGATCCCCATAACAATCCGTTTCCAGCATTGCGATCTGGCCGGAATCGTTTTTTATCCACGCTATTTCGAGATGTTTAATCTGGTGGTTGAGGAATGGTTTGAAAAGGTTATCGGTATCGGCTTTTCCCGGCTTCACCACAAGGAACGCATCGGTATCCCACAGGTGCGAATGGAAACCGAATTCAAGGCGATGAGCCGTCTGGAAGACGTGCTTGATTTCACGCTGAGCGTCAAACGTCTTGGCGACAGTAGCTTGAATGCCACCATTGAAGCCGTGTGTGGCAATGAGGTGCGCTGTTGCACCGATATGACAATTGTTTGCGTCGATCTGGACTCAGGCAAGAAACAATCCTGGCCCGAAGCCATACGATCAAAAATCGAAATTAATTAAGAGGAAACCATGAGCGACACTTCATTTAAATATCTTCAGCCCCCGAACTGGCCCCGTGCAAAGGGTTACAGCAATGGCATCGTCGCCAGTGGCAAGACCGTCTATCTGGCCGGCATCGTCGGGTGGAATGAAAAAGAGGAGTTCGAAACCGATGATTTTGCCGGTCAATGCCGCCAGATTTTCCAGAATATCGTCGACATCCTGAAAGAGGCGGACGCCAAACCGGAGCATATCGTTCGCATGACCTGGTTTATCGGCGACAAGGAAGAATATCTGGCATCCTTAAAGGGGATTGGTGAAGCCTACCGCGACATCATTGGCCGCCACTTTCCGGTCATGGCGGTGATCGAAGTCAGCGGCTTCATTGAAGATGGCGCAAAACTGGAAATTCAGGCGACGGCGGTCATTCCTGATTAGCTAGCTGCAAGGGGGGCATAACGGCTAACTTGAAGAGAGCGAGGGAGCATATTTGTTGTTATCTCTCAGGTTTTCCCGTTAAATGCCACCCCCTGTGGAGGCTTTGATGTTTACTTCGAGAAGGAAAAATCGACCTATCGAGCTTGGGCCCTACCCGCTGGAAACCCTGCCTCGCGACGTTTCCGTTTATGAGCGCGAGTCATCCAGTCCCGCCATTGAAATGGAAAATCCGTCAGCCGGTTCAATTAAACCATTGGCGCTTTCCACACGAAAATATCGGGCGATTTTCGAAAGCAAACATAAGGCCGTTGTCTTTAGCCGCAAAGCGCCCGTTCCCAACGATATGTCACGGCGCAGCAAGGACATAAAAGGGTCAGCCTACTTTCAGGATGCGTCCCAGGTCGGCATTTGTGAAATTCCCGCTTCGGCGTGGTTGGACAAGTGCGATGAAACCCACACCCATGCCGTCGTTGTCATGGTTGAACATGCCGACCCCATTGATCCTGGCAACACCGCCCACGAGTGGGTGGAAGGTGTGGAGGGGGAAACCTCGCTTACCAGGGCCGCGCAAATAGCCACAGTAATCGCAGGGCAAATTGGCGCCATGGGTTATGAAGCCCAAAGTGGATGGGCCGGGTGCGCCCAGGTTGATCTGGAAAAGCTGGCCGTGCTGGCAGGGCTTGCCCTGCGCGAGGGCAAGGGGATCAGCAATCCTTATTTGGGCAATAATTTCTCGCTCGCCGTCGTCACCACTTCATATGGGCTGGCGACAGATCAGCCCTTGGCGCAAGCCGCACGGAAGGCAAAAGGGCTTGGCTATTTTATGGGAATGACAGGGGCGGTTTCAGGACTGGAGCGCTGGCGTCGCCGCCGCCGTCCGTCCCATCACGGGCCGTACCCGATTGAAATCCTGAAACGTCAGGACAAACCGACAACGATTATTCACGACGATGAGGTCCCCAGAATTC
>JADHSW010000057.1 GCA_016776705.1 Rhodospirillales bacterium | reverse complement strand
GGTCGAACGTGGTTGTATCTTCCAGTCCACCAGTGACACGGAAACCTTTATCCACCTGATCGCCATTTCCCGTGGATCGAACGTGGTCGAACGGGTGACCGACGCCCTGCGCCAGGTTGAAGGGGCATATTCACTGGTCGCAATGACCCGCGAGAAGCTGATCGGTGTACGCGACCCCAAGGGTGTCAGACCGCTGGTGCTGGGCAAGATCGGCGAGTCCATGGTGCTTGCATCGGAAACCTGCGCGCTGGATATCATCGGGGCCGACTTTGTCCGCGATATTGAACCGGGCGAACTGGTCGTCATCGACAAAACAGGATTACACAGCTTCAAACCGTTTGTGCCAACGTCGACAAAATTCTGCGTTTTCGAATACATTTACTTCGCCCGCCCCGATAGCAACGTTGATGGGCGCAATGTCTATCAGATCCGCAAGAATATCGGCGCTGAGCTAGCCCGCGAAAGCAGGATAGAAGCCGACGTGGTGGTGCCGGTGCCGGATTCAGGCGTACCCGCCGCCATTGGCTACGCCAAGGAGTCGGGCATTCCCTTCGAGTTGGGCATTATTCGCAATCATTATGTGGGGCGCACCTTTATTGAGCCGACCCAGCAAATTCGCAACCTGGGCGTCAAGCTGAAGCACAACGCCAACGCTGCCTACCTGAAAGACAAGCGCGTCGTTCTGATCGATGATTCTATCGTTCGGGGCACAACGTCTGTAAAGATCGTCGATATGGTCCGTTCCGCCGGCGCCAAGGAGGTTCATATGTGTATCTCCAGCCCGCCGATTACCGACCCGTGTTTTTATGGCATCGACACCCCGGAACGCTCTGAGTTGATGGCGGCGCAAAATGATCGTGAGGCCATGCGCAAGATTGTCGGCGTCGATAGCCTGTCCTTTATTTCTTTCGATGGCCTGTACAAGGCCGTTGGCCACGAGGGACGCAACAATGACAACCCGCAATATTGCGATGCCTGTTTCAGTGGCGATTATCCGATCCGCCTGACCGATATGGAAGCAGGGCCGCAGCCCAAGCAGCTTTCCTTGTTGAAAACGCGAGACTGACCATGACCGATGGACGCTTGCAGGGGCGTATCGCCCTTATCACCGGCGCCTCGCGCGGCATTGGCCGGGCCGTGGCCCTGCGTTTCGCCAAGGAAGGCGCGCACCTGGTCCTCAGCGCCCGCACACAGGGCGCGCTTGAAGAACTGGATGATGAAATTCTGGAAATGACAGGCCAGAACGCGACTCTTGTTCCAGTCGACTTGATGGACTTTGACGCCATCGACCAGATGGGTGCCGCCGTGTTTGACCGCTTCAAACGACTGGACGTGCTGGTCGGAAACGCAGGCCTACTGACATCGCTTACACCCATGGCGCAGGTCAAGCCCCGGGATTGGGACCGGGTGATGGCGATAAACGTAACGGCCAACTATCGCCTGATCAGAAGCTTCGATGCCCTGCTTAAAATATCCGAAGCCGGACGGGCGATCTTTGTCTCATCCACTGTTACTCAGGGTGTGTGGCCTTTCTGGGGTGCCTACAGTGTATCGAAAGCGGCCCTGGAGAGCATGGTCAGGACCTATGCGTCGGAAATTGAAAAGACCAACGTCAAAGCCAACATCCTGAACCCGGGGCCAACCCGCACCACCATGCGCCATGTCGCCTATCCGGGTGAGAACCCTGAAAGCGTCAAGCCCCCGGAAGACGTTACGGAATATTTCGTCCAGCTGGCTGAAGCCTCCTGCGGACTGAACGGCGAAATCGTTCAGACAGAAACGCCCCGTGCGCCAGATACTCTGAACGAGCCGGGTAATGCCTGAACACGGCGGGGACAGCACCGAAATGGAGCGCCTTTACGGGCGGCCCAATGACGGCTGGCTCGATCTTTCCACCGGCATTAATCCCAAGCCCTATCCGGTTAAAGACCTGAGCTCGGATAAATGGGGTGCCTTGCCCTCTAGCAAGGATATAACCCGACTGTGCGACGCCGCCGCCCATCACTACGGGGCTCACGATGCCTCTCTCGTCATGCCCGCGCCGGGCACCCAATCGCTGATTCAATCCCTGCCCCGCATACGTCAGGCGTCTCGGGTTTGTGTGATGTCGCCCACTTACAACGAACATGCCCACAACTGGCGAATGGCCGGGCATGACGTATTGGAAATCAACGATCTGTCCGAAGTCAGTTCCCATACGGACGTTATCATCGTTGTTAATCCGAATAATCCGGATGGCCGCCGTCTTGACCCGGAACACCTGAAATCACTCGCTCAGGGGCAAGCGGCCAAAGGCGGGTGGCTGATTGTCGATGAAGCCTTTTGTGATGTAACACCCGAGCTTAGTCTGGCCGGATCCGCGGGGGCGGCCGGTTTGATCATTTTACGTTCGTTCGGCAAGTTTTTCGGTCTCGCAGGACTGCGTCTGGGATTCGCCCTGGCGGACACAACAATCACAGGGCAACTCTCGAATTTCCTTGGACCCTGGTCGGTATCGACACCGGCCCTGCACATTGGCGCACAGGCTCTTTGCAATGACCACTGGACAAACAGGACGCGCCAAGCTTTACAAGAATCCGCGAACCGAATGGACCAGTTGCTTGGGCATGCGGGATACACTGTCACTGGCGGAACCAGTCTGTTCCGTCTTGTTTCAGGTGATAACGCAGCAACACTTTTTGGCAACCTTGCCCGCAACGGCATCTTGACCAGGCGCTTTGACTATGACGTTCAATGGCTGCGAGTAGGGATTCCTGGTCGAGAGACTGACTGGAAAAGATTCGATGACGCATTGGGCACTCCTGCTTTTAAGGCTGTTGGTTCACCTTTTGCGGCATGATATAGTTTGGACATGGGGTTCAGGTTCGACAGAGGTGAAATTGGGGCGGCGCCGGCGGAAATGCAGGCCATTTTTGCCTATTGGGATGAGCTTCGCGGTGAGCGGTTTGCGCCAACCCTGAAGGAATTCGACCTACTTCATATCCCTTCGGCAATTCTTCCCCACTCGATTGTCATTGATTACATTGCAAATGACGACTCCTTCATTTTTCGATTTTTCGGAAGCGAAGTCGTAAGGCGTCATGGTGAAGAAATGACCGGCCGCAGCCCGCGTGATTTCAAGTGGGCGTCTTTCGGCGAAGCTCTTGAAAAAGAATACCGGGGCTTCATCGGGCGAAAGCAGCCTGAATATCTCGTCTTCGGATTTAGAAATGAAAACGGCACAAATGAATTGCACAAGGTATTGCGCCTGCCGTTATCAAACGACGCAGAGACTGTTACAGGTATCGTCGCTATCCTGATCGCCTCGGTAGACAGCCACGAAAGCCGTAAATTCTTCGAAAACCAGGAAAGCTGTCACGAGTGAAGCGAGTCCGTCAATTTTTCCCGGGCCTTGACCCGGCGTTCAACCATTGCCCAGTTGCGGTTGGACAGGGCCGCGATCATCGCCTCCACGATCATCATGGTCGATACAGCAGAATCCCAGCTTGAAGGCACATCAATGCGCACTGGAATGACATGACTGGCTACACTTGACACTGGCGACAGCCATTGGTCGGTAAACAAAACAACACTCGCGCCGCGTTCCGACGACAGCCGGGCGAAGTCCATTAATTCAGGCTGGTAGCGCCGCACATCGAAAATCAAAACCACATCTCGACGGTCCAGATCGACCAGATGTTCCGACCATGCGTAAGAATCGTTATCAATGCGCCGGACGTTTGCTCTGAGCATTATCAAATGGCGATAAAAATAATCAGCCAGGGTGCTGGTCAGTTTTCCCCCCGCCAGATGAAGTGTTCGCTTGGGGTCAGCCAGTAGCAGGAGAACGGCTTCGAATTCGGCGCGGGGAAGCGCCTTCACCGTTCGTGAAAGATTGCGCTCAACGCAACGACAGTATTCTGCCAGAAAATCATCGCTTTGCGTATTTCCAAGCGGTTCTTCATGCTTTGTCAGGGGAGTTTGAAAGCGTTCCTCCAGCTCGTCCCTGAGGTGTTGCTGAAATTCTGAATATCCGGAATATCCAAGTTTTCCTACAAGGCGCAAAATGGTCGGGGCGCTGACTTCAGCCCGTTCCGCGAATGAGGCGACTTTTTCAAGGCCGATAAAAGGATAATTGGAAAGCAGCACTCGCGCACACTGACGTTCGGTTCGCGTCAGGTTGTCCAAATTCCGGTTGATCTCTTCCGCAATGGACAGCCTGCGCCTGGAACTCGCATGCTTTTTTTTTCCTTTGGCTTTAGCAGAAGTCATCTGAAATTCATCGCCCGGTTGATTATAGGCTATGGTAATAAATATTCCAAAACTAATTTAATTGCAAATTTTGTAATGGGAATTACAATACCTGCCAACAAATAAATCAGGGAGGGGCGGAATCAATGGTTCCGGTCAACACAGGGAAAATAGCTTCAAAGGCATCCCTATCCGAAGCGGGTTTACTGACAGCCTCGGAACCCTCGCCGATTCGCACTGAACGATTGAAGGGAACCTCGCCCTTTGTCTTTATCTGCGATCACGCCAGCAATCGAATTCCGCAATCGTTGGGAAATCTGGGTCTGCCGGAAAGCGAGCTTTCGCGGCACATAGCCTGGGACATTGGGGCAGCATCAGTAACCACAAAACTTTCCCGCAGGTTCAACGCGGCGGCGATCTATCAAAACTATTCCCGTCTGGTTATCGACTGCAACCGTCGCCCGGAAGTTTTCAATTCTGTTCCGCACATCAGTGAAGAAACGCCAATTCCCGGCAACGTCAATTTGAGCGTAGCTGACCGGCAGAAACGTATAGATGATATTTTCACTCCCTATCATGATGCCCTGGGCCAGATTCTGGATGACAGAGCGGAACAAAACCGTGAAAGCATTCTGGTCTCTGTCCACAGTTTCACACCCGTGTTCAAAGGCTTCCAAAGGCCGTGGGACTTCGCGCTCGTTTACAACCGGGACCCACGCCTGTCACGGATCATGCTGGAACTGATGAAAGCCGACGGGGACCTGATTCTGGGGGACAACGAACCCTATTTTCTGAGTGATGAAACCGATTACACCCTGCCCGTTCATGGGGAGCAACGGAGCCTTCCTCACACCCAGTTTGAGATCAGACAAGATCATATTGGAACACCAGGCCAACAGTCCGAATGGGCCGAGCGATTGGGCAACGGGCTTGAGAGAACGCGGAAAATCTTCAGCCAATGAGAGTTATAGAATGCCGAATGCGATAATTTTATACGTGCGATATGTGGAAGCCATGACCTTCCGGGTCGGGCGCTTCGCTATGTATCTGATCTTCGCTATGCTTGGCGTGCTTTTGTACTCGTCAATCATGAAGACGTTCTTCCTTCCCGTCTTGTGGACATTGGAAACCGCACAGTTCCTGATGGTAGCCTATTACATGCTGGGCGGTGGTTATTCCATGCAAATGGGAGATCATGTGCGAATGGACCTTCTTTATGGAAACCTGCCTTCCAGAAAGAAAGCTTTCACGGATTCACTGACATCGTTCTGCCTGATTTTTTATCTGATATTGCTGCTCTACGGCGGGCTGTCGAGTACGCAATATGCGATTTTCTATGGCGAACAAAGCTACTCGTCCTGGGCGCCTTATATGGCGCCGATCAAGGTAATCATGAGCTTTGGAATATTCATCATGTTGCTGCAGGCCATTGCCATCTTTTTCAAGGATCTGGCCTGGTCCAGGGGCCTCACCGTGTTCGAACAAAGTCACGAAGAGGAACCCACGGTATGAGCTACGAAATGATCGCCATACTGATGTTCTCTTCCATGATGGCGATGCTGCTGACCGGACAGCGTGTATTTGGTGCAATCGGTTTTGTCGCCGTCGTTGCAGCCCTGTTTTTGTGGGGTGATGGCGGATCACAACTGGGTTTCAGCGCCGCCATGAAGTTAATGAAATGGTATCCGCTGCTGACCCTGCCGCTTTTTATCTACATGGGGTACATGCTGTCGGAATCCAAAATCGCCGACGATCTTTACAAAATGTTTCATGTCTGGATGGGTCCCCTGAATGGCGGCCTTGCGATCGGCACCATCATTTTGATGGTGGTGATTTCAGCAATGAACGGCTTGAGCGTCGCCGGTATGGCCATTGGCGCAACCATCGCCCTGCCCGAGCTGCTTAAACGCGGCTACGACAAGGTCATGGTGACGGGCGTTATCCAGGCAGGTAGTTCGCTGGGCATTTTGGTGCCGCCAAGCGTCGTTCTGGTTCTGTATGGCATGATCGCCCGTCAACCAATCAGTCAATTGTGGATGGCCGGCGTTTTCCCCGGACTTATGATGGCCGGGCTATTCATTATCTATATTGTCGTACGATGCAGGATTCAGCCTGAACTTGGGCCTGCATTGCCTATAGAAGAGCGGCAAGTCAGTTGGGGAGAGAAATTCCGTCTGCTTAAGGCCGGAATTACACCGCTGGCCATTTTCATTTCCATGACAGGGTTGTTCCTGATGGGTGTGACCAGTCTGGTCGAAAGCTCAGCCGTTGGCGCAACGGCGGCCACCATCGCAGCCCTGGTCAAGGGACGCCTGACCCGTCAGGTGTTGGAAAACACCATCCGCAAGTCACTGGGCGTCAGTTGTATGTTCATGTGGATCATTGTCGCGGCATTGGCCTTCGGCTCTGTATTCGACGGACTTGGCGCTGTGAAGGCGATTGAGGGCTTCTTCATCGACCAAATGGGACTGGGTCCCTGGGAAGTCCTTATCATGATGCAGCTTTCCTATCTCATCATGGGCATGTTCCTGGATGACACGGCGATGCTGGTCATTGTCGCCCCGCTTTATGTACCGCTTGTGAAAGTCCTGGGCTTTGATCTGGTCTGGTACGGCGTCCTTTACACGATTACCTGTCAGATCGCCTACATGACGCCCCCGTTTGGCTACAACCTGTTCCTGATGCGCGCTATGGCGCCAAAAGAAGTAACCCTTAGCGACATTTACCGATCAATCATCCCATTCGTCGGCATCATGATTTTCGGGCTCATCCTTGTTATGGCATTCCCGGACATCGCCATGTGGCTGCCCAATAAGTTTTATGGAGAATAGGAATTCAGTGAAAGTGAACAAAAGAACGTCAAGAAGGCGGCAAAAATAAAGCAAGGATTCACAGGCAGGCCGCCGCTGTTTGTTTCAGAGGGCCATCCTCACCCTCGGAACCTGCAAACGTAATGTGAATCACCATCAACGATAACAACCAAGGGAGATTATAATGACGAAAAGAAGAGAGTTTCTAAAAAGGGCGGGAACGGCGACAGCCGGTGCCGTCGCTGCAACAGCTTTAAGCACCCCGAATGTCCATGCGGCTTCAACCATCAAATGGCGCCTGCAAACCTATGCCGGCCCGGCCCTGGCTGAACATGTGATCAAACCGGCGATTGATGCCTTCAACAAGGCGGCCAATGGCGAGATGGTCATTGAACTTTTCCATGGTGACCAACTTGTTCCCACCGGTGAGTTGTTCCGCGCCATGCAGAATGGCACGATCGATGCGGTGCAAAGCGATGATGATTCCATGGCGTCGCCAACGGCGGTTACCCAGTTCGGTGGATACTTCCCGTTTGCTACCCGCTATTCGCTGGACGTTCCAGTACTGTTCAACCAGTACGGCCTGAACGAAATCTGGGATTCTGAATACAGCAAGGTCGGCATCAAGCATATCAGTGCCGGTTCGTGGGACCCCTGCCACTTCAACACCAAGGACCCGATCAACAGTCTCGAGGATCTAAAAGGCAAGCGGGTCTTTACCTTCCCGACAGCCGGTAAATTCCTGTCGCGCTTTGGCGTCGTTCCGGTAACCCTGCCCTGGGAAGACATTGAAGTCGCCGTGCAAACCGGCGAACTTGACGGCATTGCCTGGTCAGGCATCACCGAGGATTACACGGTCGGTTGGGCCGATGTGACCAACTACTTCCTGACCAACAATATCTCGGGCGCATGGTGCGGATCGTTCTTCGCCAACATGGATAAATACAACGCCTTGCCTGACCACTTGAAGACGTTGCTCCATCTTGCCTGTGACAGCTCGCACTACTACCGCCAGCACTGGTACTGGGGCGGTGAAGCCGATCTGCGTGTCAATGGCACCAAGCTTAAACTGACCTCGATCCCCGATGAAGAATGGGCAACGGTGGAAGCCGAAGCGCTCAAGTTCTGGGATGAGATCGCCGAAACCGGCCCGGTTGCCCAGAAGGTGGTCAACATCTTCAAAAAATACAACGCAACCATGGCCAAAGCTGGCAAGCCGTATCGTTACTAAGGTTTGAACGTCTAAACGTTTCAATACGGATATTCCCCGGGGGCTTCATTCCCCCGGGGAATTGTCTTCCAAGAAAGTTTAAGGAAACCCCACATGGACCCCAGAAAAGTAAAGACCGCCGCCGATGCGCGCAAGATCGTCAATGAACGCAAGCTTGATTACGTCAAGGTTGGCGTCTTTGATGTGGATGGCATCATGCGTGGTAAATACATGTCCAAATCCAAGTTCTTTTCCGCCCTGGACGGTGGTTTTGGATTTTGTGATGTGGTTCTGGGTTGGGATTCCAAAGATCAGTTATATGATAATGTAAAATATACCGGCTGGCATACGGGCTACCCCGACGCCCCGGTCCGGGTCGTGCCGGAAAGCTGTCGCGAAATCCCGTGGGAAGACGGCATGCTTCTATTCCTTGGGGAATTCAGCGACAAGGCCGAGGAGATCTGCCCGCGGGGCATCCTTCGCAGTGTGCTCAGGAAAGCCGACAGAATGGGCTTCAAGGTATTCTCAGGTCTGGAATATGAATTTTTTGTCTTTGAAGAGACACCCCATTCCGTGCGTGAAAAGAACTTCCGGAATTTAAAGCCGCTGGCGCCGGATTTCTTTGGCTACTCGGTCATCCGAAATTCCGTTCATTCGGATTTGTACACCGACATTCTGGACACGGCCAAAATCATGGATTTCGAGATCGAGGGTCTGCATGAAGAAACCGGCCCCGGTTGCCTGGAAGCGGCAATAGGGGTTAGCGAGGGCATCGCATCGGCCGATAAAGCGGCCCTGTTCAAAACCATGACCAAGATTTTGTGCCAGAAGGTCGATCTGATGGCGACCTTCATGGCAAAATGGTCACCCGACTGGCCCGGACAAAGCGGCCACATTCACATGTCCCTTCAGGACAAGAAGGGGAAATCAGTTTTTCACGATCCGAAAAAGCCCCACAACATGAGCGACAAGATGCGCCACTTCGTTGGCGGTCAACAACAACTGATGCCGGAATTGCTGGCGATGATTTCGCCAACCGTGAACTCGTTCACCCGCCTCATTCCCGGCTTCTGGGCGCCGACGGAAGCCAGTTGGGGTATCGACAATCGCACCTGTGCGCTGCGCGTCATTCCCGGCAGCGCCAAATCGCAGCGGGTCGAATACCGCATCGCCGCCGCCGACGCCAATCCCTATCTAGCCCTTGCCGCGTCTGTTGGCGCAGGCTTGTGGGGGATTGAAAACAAGGTCGAGCCGGAAAAGCCGATTGAGGGCAACGCCTACGATCAGAGCTTCCCACAAAAGCTGCGTATTCCGGCAACCCTGTATGAAGCGGCGGGTCGCCTGAAGGGCTCAAAGGCCGCCCGTGAGCTATTTGGCGAAGCTTTTGTCGAGCACTATGCCGCTACCCGTGAATGGGAAGAACGGGAATTCCGTAAGCACATTACGGACTGGGAAATGGATCGTTACTTCGAAATTATTTGACTCAAACAACACTCTCTCGTAAGGCCAAGACATCCGTTTGTTTGCGGACCCCTTGAGCCTGATTTTACGCAATGGAATCCTGAATATGGCATCGACACTTCGTACAATTACACCCGTTAACGGCTCGCTGTATGTCGAGCGTGATTTCGCCAATGAACAACAAATTGCAGCCGCTTTAAGCGCCGCCAGGGACGCACAGGTTGCATGGCGAAACACACCCATTAGTGAACGCGCCGCTATCTGCACCAGGGCCGTAGACGCTTTCGTGGCGGCCAAAGATGACATCGCCGGTGAAATTTCCTGGCAAATGGGCAGGCCCATTGCCTACGCCGCAGGTGAGGTTGGCGGCTTTGAAGAACGCGCGCGTCATATGATCAAAATCGCCGCTGGTGCTCTGGCCGATATCGCCATAGAGGAAAAGCAGGGCTTTACCCGATACATTCGCCGCGAAGCCCTGGGGGTTGTCTTCATCATCGCGCCCTGGAACTTCCCTTACCTGACCGCCATCAACGCCATCATGCCTGCGATAATGGCCGGCAATAGCGTGATCCTGAAACATTCCGCCCAAACACCCCTGTGCGCAGAACGTATCGACGACGCCTTCAAGGCGGCTGGATTGCCCGACGGTGTTTTCCAGTACCTGCACCTGAGCCATTCCGATACGGAACGGGTCATCAAGGCCGATGAAGTCAACTTCGTCGCCTTTACGGGTTCCGTTCCCGGTGGACAGATGGTCGAAGAGGCCGCCGCCGGTCGCTTTATCGGCGTCGGTCTTGAACTGGGCGGCAAGGACCCCGGTTACGTTCGTCCGGACGCCAATCTTGAGCACGCCATCGATACCCTTGTTGACGGCGCTTTCTTTAATTCCGGCCAATCCTGCTGCGGCATCGAGCGCATTTACGCCCATGCCGATATCTACGACGCCTTTGTCGAAGGAGCGGTCGAACTGGTCAAAAAATACCAGTTGGGCGATCCTCTCGACCCCGCCACCACCATCGGCCCCATGGTTAGAACCGGCGCCGCCGAATACGTGCGCGGACAAATCAGGGACGCCGTCGCCGCTGGTGGCCAGGCCCTGATTGATCCATCCCTGTTCCCCGCCCACAAGGAAGAAAGCCCCTATCTCGCCCCCCAGGTGATGATTGATGTGGACCATTCCATGGAAGTCATGATGGAAGAAAGTTTTGGCCCCGTTGTTGGCATCATGAAGGTGTCGTCTGACGCAGAAGCCATCGCCATGATGAACGACAGCCCTTACGGCCTGACTGCCAGTGTCTTTACAATGGACGCAGATGCCGCCGCCGCCATTGGCGATCAGGTCAATACCGGCACCTGGTTCATGAACCGCTGCGATTATCTGGACCCTGCCCTGGCCTGGACCGGGATCAAGAATTCCGGACGCGGATGCACCCTGTCAGCCCTTGGCTACGACCACATGACACGTCCCAAGTCTTTCCATTTGAAAACTGCCCTTTAAATTAGGATTACCACTGATGACCAATGATGCTTCCGCCCTTGTGGGCAATTGGAATTTCCCCACTGCCGTGCGTTTTGGCGTTGGCCGTATTTCCGAGTTGGCAGACGCCTGCAAAAGTCTGGGTATTGCCCGGCCTTTGCTGGTTACCGACCCCGGCCTGGCCGCCCTTCCCATGGTCGCCGATGCCATCAGGGCCAACGAAGCCGCCGGGCTGCCGACAGGCCTGTTTAGCGACGTCCAGCCCAACCCAATAAGCAAAAATGTCGAAGACGGCATCAAGGTTTACCGTGAAGGCAGCCATGACGGCGTCATCGCTTTCGGCGGTGGCAGTGCGTTGGATGCAGCCAAGGTCGTCGCCTTCATGGCCGGGCAAACCCGCCCCATGTGGGACTTTGAAGACGTTGGCGACAACTGGAGCCGCGCTGACCCGGACGGCATTGCCCCCATCGTCGCCGTGCCGACCACATCGGGCACCGGATCGGAAGTCGGCCGCGCCGGTGTTATCACCGATGAAGCCAATCACGTTAAAAAAATTATCTTCCACCCCAAAATGATGCCGGGTGTCGTTATTTCCGACCCTGCCCTGACCGCTGGCCTGCCACCACACATTACGGCAGCCACCGGCATGGATGCCTTTATCCATTGTTTCGAAGCCCTGTGCGCACCCGGATATCATCCCATGGCCGAAGGCATCGCCGTTGAAGGCATGCGACTGGTCAAGGACTGGCTGCCCATCGCCGTCGAGGATGGCTCCAACCTTATTGCCAGGGCAAACATGCTGAGCGCCGCCTCCATGGGCGCCACGGCCTTCCAGAAAGGTCTGGGGGCCATTCATTCCCTGGCTCACCCTGTGGGCGCTGTCTACAACACCCACCACGGCCTCGCCAATGCGGTCTTCATGCCCTATGTCATCGATTTCAACCGTGACGCCATCTCAGAAAGAATGAAACGGCTGGGTCGTTATCTGGGACTGGCCGATGCTTCTTTCGATGGCATCATGCAATGGACCCTTGATTTCCGTAAACTTCTCGACATTCCGCACACAGCCAGGGAAATCGGCGTCGAGGACAGCCGCCTGGATGAATTGGCTGAAATGGCCGCTGCTGATCCGACGGCTGGTGGCAACCCGATCAAGGTCGGGGCGGCAGATATGAAAAAAATGTACGAAGCGGCAATGGAGGGGCGTATTGGTTGAATATTGAAGCGGCGCTGCTGGCCTTCACGACCCTGTTCGCGACCATAAGCCCGGTTGACGTGGCGGCCCTGTTCGCCGCCCTGACGCCAAAGGCCAGCGACGGGCAGCGCCGGATCATGGCCCTGAAAGGCACCTTGATCGCGGGCGGCATCCTTTTCGTCTTTGCGATCTTCGGCAATACGCTTTTGATCCGGTTGGGAATTGGGCTTCCCGCCCTGCGCACGGCGGGGGGCATCCTTTTGCTGCTAATCGCCATCGACATGGTCTTCGCGAGATCATCCGGCGGGTCCTCCACCACCGACGACGAGACTGAGGAAGCCGGACACAAGAAAGATATTTCTGTGTTTCCCCTTGCTACGCCGCTGATTGCCGGACCAGGCACCATGGGCGCGGTCATTTTATTAATGGCGCAAGCAAACGGCGACTGGAAAACCGAAATGTCCATCCTCGCCGCTATACTTGCGGTCTTGCTCATTACCTTGATCCTGTTGTTGATGGCGGGACGTATTCAAAAGCTGCTGGGCGTCACCGGCCTGAACGTCATAACCCGTGTCGTCGGGGTCCTGCTGGCGGCGCTTGCCGTGCAATTCATCTTCGACGGCATTGCATCAAGCGGACTTCTGGGTTAGATAGCCCCATGAATGACACACCCGAAGAAATTGAAGAGGCTGAAGAGGTCCAGGCCGATGATCCAATCGTCGTCGCCATACTTGATGCTTTGGCCGGTGGCGTAAATCTGACTTTTCAGGATGTCGCCCGACTTATCGCCAAGCAACGAGGCAAGCCCAAGGACGGTCCCAACCTGTGGCGGCGTTATATGAACGCGGTCAAGCAGCAGGCCGTGCATCTGGCGAAGAACGGGCGAATTGAAATCACGCGCAAGGGCGAAGCTGTCGATCCCAAAGATTTCAAGGGCATCGTCAAGATGCGGCTGCCCCGGTAAATGAAAACGGCGGCCCCGGTAATGAGCCGCCGTTTCCAGTAAGATTTACTGAAGATTTTAGTATTTCAGCGTGATCTCTACGCGGCGGTTACCACGGTTGTTGACGTTATCGCCGGTTTTAACTGCGTTGAAGTCTTCACCGAACATCGCCGTCTGGACCATCTTTTTAGCCGTCAACCCACCATCCATAAGCACCTTGGCGACAGCCAAAGCGCGGCGTTGGGATAGCGCATTGTTATAGACCACATTGCCTGTCGTATCGGCATGGCCGCCGACCAGAACCAGTTTCGGGCTGGTTGCCTTGGCTTCCTTAAGGGCATTGGCAATCGCAACATTGGCAAGTTGATCAATCATTGCGCTGTCATGATCGAAATAGACCACAAAAGTTCTCGGTTCCATCTTCATGGCCGGTGCGGGTGCGGGGGCCGGGGCCGGTTCCGGGGCTGGCATCGCCTTGGCCATCAAGGCGGCCATTGATTCCTCGAACTCCGCACGGCATTTGGCAATATCTTCTGGTTGGGTATTTTCTTCTTGCTCTTGTAACCAGCAATCGAACTTGGCCTGGGCACGGGCGATATGGCCAGCATTAGGCCCCAACCTACCTGTGGCGATCGCATTGATAACGCTGGAACGGGCAAAGCCCAATTCCTTGCGGTTTGCTTCGGGGATATTTCGTTCCTTAACTTCCTGAGGGCCAAAATCCATTCCGGCAGCAGCATTCATAGCCCTTTCGGCAAAAAATTTGGCATCTTCCCAATCGTCTTCATGATCTTCCGCCAGGGCCAGCAACAAGTACTCATTGTGCAGGGCGTCCGTAAATGCATTACCGGTTCCTGGCTGCGCCGCTACCATATCCAGGTCATAAGAAACGCAAGCCGACAGCAAGCCAGCAACTGACAGTGCCGTTAATATGTTTAAACTTTTCTTCATGGATCCTCCCTTGGCTATTTCGCCGGTTTATTAATGCGCCTGAAACGACGCTTAAATTAAAGGCTACACTTCTTAGTTATACATTGTGTGGATAATCTGAATAAATTTCAAGGCAAACTAGAATTAATTTAACCAAAGCAATGTCCTTTAACGGTTTCTGTCACCGGGATGAACGCCATTCCCTGGCCAATTTTT
>JADHSW010000056.1 GCA_016776705.1 Rhodospirillales bacterium | reverse complement strand
CTGGGCAGGGGAACGATAAAGCGGCCGCCGGCGGTTTTAAAACTGTCAAGTTTCGCCATGATCGGGGTGGCAAAATTCCACGCCAGAATAACGATGTCGTCAGGTTTATGTTCTTCAATGGCGCTTGAGGGCACGACCGGGATGTGCATACCCGGGCTATAGAGTCCCTGTTTTAAGGGGCTGTCATCGACGATAAAATCAATCAGGTCTGCTCCGATACCGAAATGATACATCAATGTTGTTGCCTTGGCGGGCGCGCCGAAGGCAGCGATCGTCCGCCCTTCGGCTTTACTGGCGTGTAACAAGGTGGATAATTCCGCCTTCAAAACATCGATACGCAAGCCAAAGTCACGGTAGGATTCGGGCTTGTCCAGGCCCATCATTCTTTCAAGATTGATCAAATGGGCAACGGAGGGGGCAACCGGTTTTCCGCCACCGGCTTTTTGGGCAACGGCGCGTAAAGAGCCGCCGTGGGTTGATACCCTGTCAGCGCCGATCAGTTCCATACCGTGGGCGGCCATGAAAGAAACAAGCGGGGCAACGGTGTGATAGGCCAGATGCTCGTGATAAATGGTGTCGAACAAGGTGTGCTCGAAAACATCGACCAGGTAAGAGACCTCGAACACGAAGACCCCGTCGTCGGCAAGCAACGCGGCAATGCCGTCCACAACACCGCCCAAATCATCGATGTGGGCGAACACGTTGTTGGCGGTAACAACGCTGGCCCTGCCATGCTCTGCGCGAATATCGCTGGCCATGGCCGGGGAGAAGAAGCCGGTAATGGTCTCGATCCCTTCGGCGCTCGCCTGGGCGGCAATATCTTTGGCCGGATCAACGCCAAGCACCTGATAACCGGCCTCCTTAAAGGCTTTCAACAAAGTTCCGTCATTTGAGCCAATATCAAAAACCAGTGCGCCGGGTCGTGGCGCGTAGGTGTCAATGACGAAGGCGGCATAGTCATCGAAGTGTTTAACAAACAGCGGTGAGGTTCCCGACACATAGACATAGTTTTCAAACAACACCGCCGGGTCGACGACATCAAGAAGCTGCACATGGTGGCAGTCCTCACAGAAGAAAACGTCGAGCGGGAAAGTTGGTTGGGCCTTGGCAAGCTGGTCTTCATCAACGAAGGCATTGGCGGGCGGGGTTGGTGCCAGCGATAGCACCTCGCTTAAATGTGCGCCGCCACACAGGCGACAGGTCGTTCTGCGATGACAGGCGGTGCTCATTTTCTAGGCGTCGTCTTCCGGGCGCCAGGAAATGCTGTCCGCGTCATCGAGCATATCGACACGTACCACATCAGCCTCATAAGTCGCCTGATCACGCGGATTTCGCGACAGGGTCAAAAACACTGTGTCTTCAGGGAATTTCATGCCGTGATCGATCATCGGCGGCGTAAACACCATCTGGCCTTGTTTGACCAGCAACATCTCGGGCTCACCCGTGCTGCCGGTGGTGCGGTGGTAATATTCGATGCTTCCTGAAATAACATAGCAATAGTGCCAGTCGGTCTTGTGATAGTGATTGGCCCGCAGCGCACCCTTTTTCGACTCGATCATCACCGCCGACTTCATCATTCGGTCGACCAGTGGCTGAATAGCACCGCGGCCATCAACGAACGGTTTTTCAAGCGGCACGATGGCTTCATCGGGCCAGCTTAGGCGTTCGTCCTGCGTGACGGGATCGATATCGGGTTCGGACATTTGATACGCTCTCCTGCTTAAGGGCGGTTTTGTATAATCCCATGGCCGGGAAACGGCAAGGAGGAATAGGCTTAATTGGCGCGGCAATAGGCAAAAACCATCAGTGAATGACCTTAACCTCGTCGGAATTCCAGAAAACCGGTACAGATGAATGCTGGAAGGCATGATTGACGATATATCGACCTGGAAGAAAGAATTTACGATACAACTTATCGTAAGATAAACCGTCCGCCTTGATGAAAACCTCAAGTGGAACCTCGTCCCAGCCAAGAAAATCGAGGCGCATAGCGTCAACCCCGAAGGCATACAACGTCGTCGGGACAACCACTTTTATCAGGGTATATGTTTCTGCGTGACGGGCTGTCCGGCAGAAATGGAGCCCCCTCAATACCCCGTGCGAAGCAGCCGTGTGATAAGGCCGGTCAGAAAATATAAGCGTCTCCCTACCTATATATGTGACTGCGTCGCAAAAATAAGCGGGATCATAGTTGCCGACCAATTGACCGCCTGAAATCAGGGGGTGGGCGCCGACATGTTGCTGAAAACGAAATCGCACATTATTGATCAGCGCATTATGTCGATGCACCCCGAATGCCGCCAGGCCCACTAGGATCACGGCAAACAGGCAAAGCGCCGGCAAAAGGCGCACGCGAACATTGACAAACTGTTTCATTTGCAAGCTTCCAGTATCTGAAAAAATAGCGGGCCATCTTTGAATTTCGACCACTACACTTGCGTAGAAAACGCTTTGAGGTAAGAAATGTCAATTCTATGATGTGGCCCCCACCCTACCGTGTACAGACCCATTAAGGGGCGAAGGACGAATATATGATCAAGGAACTCGAAAGCCTGAGCGCAATTGCCAGCGAACCACTGTCATTTATGCTGCTTGCCATCAATCTTGCCGTTGGCACCGTAATGTCGCTGGTTATTCGTTGGCACTTTCAACGCTACGGAACATCCCTTTCGAACCGCCAGGAATTTTCGGAAATTTTCCCCTTTATTGTTTTAACGACACTGCTGGTTATCACGGTGGTTAAATCATCGCTGGCCCTGTCCCTTGGCCTTGTCGGCGCGCTGTCGATTGTGCGCTTTAGGACCCCGATCAAGGAGCCGGAAGAACTGGCCTATCTGTTCTTGTCCATCGCTGTCGGCCTTGGTTTGGGCGCTAACCAAACAGTTGTAACGGTTACGGCCGTAAGTGGAATTTTGATCGTTATGTCCCTGATCAAGAACCGCAAATCCGGGCGTACATACAATAACGTCTATCTGTCGATCAGCCATGAAGCACCCGACGTGTCTCTCGCCGATGTTCATGGTATCGTCGAAAAGCATTTCCAGGGTGGTAATTTGCGACGCGCGGAAACCGATAGCGGGGGTTCTGAAATCGGTTACCTGATTGACGTCGAAAACATGGCGGCAGTAACCGAACTGACGAGCGAACTAAGGGAAACAATGAAGGACGTACGTGTCAGCCTGATCGATCAATCTCATTTGCCAAGGATATAACCGATCCATGATCGAGTTTTTTTCCGGCTCAAAAACAAGAACCAAACAACACTTTCCCCCAATCAGGCGCAAGTTTCTGAAAGCCGCCCTGATCGTTATAGTCTTGATCGGCGCGTTGTCTGGCGCGTTCCTGGCCGGTATTTTCGTTTTCCCAAACCTAAAGGCAGGCTTTAACGCGGTCACCCTGACGACGGCAATTTCCTGGAAAAACAAGCGCGCGGTTATGGAAACCCTGGCGGAATCTATAATGAATGCCCCCGGTTACTATCTTGAAGCTGTCCTTAATCAGGCGGCCGTGCCAACAATCCGCATCGATATCAAGTTCAAACATTATGAAAAGATACGCAAACAACGCGACGCGGCTCTGGCGAAGGGTTTTTTGAATACCACTGGTGACGACTTTGTACCCGCTCGTATTCGCTATCAGGGCCGGGATATCAGGGTCAAACTACGCCTGAAAGGCGACTTGCCGGATCATTTTCAGACCGACCGCTGGTCGTTCCGCATCAAGACCCGTGGTGACGATCAGATATTTGGAATGAAACGCTTTTCTATCCAAAATCCCTTGGTGCGCCGCTATCATCGCGAGCCCATGTACCTGGATCATTTGCGCAGGGAAGGCGTATTAGCACCCCGGTATTTTTTCATCCGCGTCATAGTCAACGGCAAGGATGTCGGTCTGATGGCAGTCGAGGAACACTTCTCGAAAGAAATTCTGGAAAGCCAGCAACGCCGCGAAGGAGTCATCTTGAAATTTAGTGGCGATAATTGGTGGTCGTTCAAATCCCGGCACGGGGGACGATCCGGGCCGTATTACGACTTCATGGTCAGTGATATCGAGGCTTATCGAAAAAACAGGACCAATAAAATTCCCCGCTTAAAGAAACAACGTGACCTGTCTATCGGATTGTTACGTGGTTTCCTTGAGGGGCGCTTGCAGACATCCGACATATTCGACATCGAATTGTTGGCGCGCTACCTCGTTATCAACAAGTTGTGGAACGCCGAGCACACGATGGTTCTTGATAACCTCAGGCTGTATTTTAATCCCGTTACCATGTTGATCGAGCCCATTGGCTTTGATGGCGTGCCTCTTTTAGATGTGCGAGAACCTTCCGCCGGGCCGCCCCAAGGGATTTTCTATGAACGTATTTTCGATGATCCCATTTTCAGGAAGGCTTACTTTAAGGCGGCTAAGCGGATCGGAGAAGATGCCCAAAGCAAGATATTTCGTGGGTGGGTCGATAAACGCGAAGCAGGATACCTAAAGGTTCTGCATCGCGAGAACCCACTTATTCCCTATTTTTTGGGAGATGTTGTCCAGCGTCACGCACGCACTATCGCCCTCTTTAATGATGACATGTTAAGCATCAAGGACGCCGATCTCTCACTGGCCATCCCCGGTGTTCGCTTCCCGCAAGTGATTAAGGCTTATCTGGTTTCAGGTGGGGGGCATCCTGTTTTGGAACTTCGCAACATCATGCCAGCAACACTATCGGTGATTAAACTTTCCATTGTCGAAAAGGAAGGCGTAGAGCGGCCTCTATTCACAGAGGGAAGCGGCCCGAATTTACCCCTTTCATTACCGGGCCGCGCCGAAGGAAAAACAGGACTCACTGTCAGGTTCGACCTTTCAGACATCGCCATTCAAGAAAACCAAAAGATCGTAGTCTCCGCACAGGTTGCTGGACATGACGGAACATACCGGGAAACGGCAATCCCTTATAGCCAGCAGGAAGATAAACCTGCCACTCCTCAGGCCTTGTCGACTGACAATACCTTGAAGGCACATCCGTTTCTGCAATGGAACAAACCAAGCAATGTTTTTACAGCCCTTCCGGGCGATTGGACGGTTGCAGGAGACATTATTCTCCCCCGTGGGGCTGGCCTCATTCTTAACCCAGGAACCCGTTTGCGCTTTCAGCAAGGCGCAATGTTGCTCGCCCGTGGGCCCCTTACATTCAGGGGCACGGCCCTGGAACCCATTTATCTGCACGGCCTTGATCCGGTTCTCGGCTGGAATGGTATAGCCGTTCTGGGGTCAGGTACGCCCTCCCGATTTTCTCATGTCCTCATAGAAAATCTGAAAGGTGTCGCTCGTAACGGCTGGCAACTGACCGGCGGCGTTACCTTCGCACAATCCAATGTCGATATAACAGATACGGCTTTTAGCGATGTAGAGGCCGAAGACGCACTGAACATCATCAGATCAACATTTACGTTGCGCCGCACGTCATTCAGCTCAACCCGATCTGACGGGATTGATACAGATTTCTCTCATGGTGAAATTACCGATGGGCACTTTAGAGACATCGGCGGTGACGCAATAGATATCAGCGGCACGGAACTTATTGTTAACGGTGCTGTACTGGAGCGCATTAGTGACAAGGCGCTTTCCATCGGTGAAGGAAGCCACGCCGAGATAAAAAATATTCGTGTAAATGGGGCGGGAACGGGAATCGCCAGCAAGGACGGGTCCCAAACCATGCTGGATGGCGGAAAATTCACGGATATCCTGCATGCTGCGATGATGAGTTATATGAAAAAACCGTCTTACGGGCCGGGCGCGCTGAAAGCTGAAAATGTTGAGTTTCTTAAAGTCGGCGAAAACGCCGTTGTGCAAACCGGCAGCAAGCTTTCGATCAATGGAAACGACATTCAATCCCAGGATTTAGATATCGATGCCCTTTATAGCGAAGGGTACATGAAAAAATGACCCCCATGCCTGCCGCACAAACCCCTTTCCAGGTCAGCAATGGCCGTTTTGAGCTTAAGTTCGTGGCCCCACCAGAGTCCACCGACTGGATCATCAGTCAATTGAATATGCATCCGGTCTTGTTTAAAAAGGCCTATCCAGAGCGCCGCGTTAACAATGTTTACTTCGATACAGAAAATCTGGAAGCCTACGCCGACAATCTTTCGGGTATCAGCCGCAGGATCAAAGTCAGATATCGCTGGTACGGCATTGATAATGTCGCACAAAATGGTGCGCTTGAAATAAAATCACGCCGCAATCAACTGGGTTGGAAAATGCAACACCCGATCCCCGGCATAAAGCTCCTTCATGGTGATGGATGGCGAAATGCCATCACTGCCTTGAAAAAGGAATTGCCGGGCGAGGGGAAAATTTGGCTAGATCAATTTACCCGGGCCGTTCTTATCAATCGCTATCGGCGCCAGTACTTCATTTCTCCTGACGGAAATTTCCGGGTGACCGTGGACGACGATATTCGCACTTACAATCAATGGCTATCAGGAAAGATCAATCTTCGCTGTCGGGCTGAGCCGATGCCGGACGGGGTGATTGTCGAGGTCAAGTTCGATCAATCCCAAAGAGAAAAGGTGTCTGGCATTCTGGACACCCTGTCACTGCGCCGCAGCCGCCATTCAAAATACATGACCGGCGCGGAAGCCTGCTTTTCTCTCTAATCTTCTACGATTTTATTTTCAGGTCGTTGGGCGACAAGTAGAATATTTTTGCCAAAAGGAGGCGGGATCAAGCTTTCCAGTCCTCGCGACAAAGGCGCAAACACGGCGTCATAAATACCCACAAGTAACGGATTGAACCCCGTTGCCCCCATTACCGTGTTGAGCAGCCACCAGGGGACGACGCCGATGGTGTCAAAGTATCGAGATCTGATTATTTCGAAGCCAGCGTCTGTAACCCGCTTATTCAAATCGGGTCTCTGATATCGGCGGAAATGGCCAACAGCCGCATCAAGGTCGCTGTAAAGAAACTTGAGCGCCGGAACAAATAGAAATAGATGCCCCCCCGGTTTGAGAATGCGGCAAAATCCTTTGAGCGCTAAAGCATCGTCTTCGATATGCTCCAGAACATTGACCAGGACAACCGAATCGTAAGCCTTGTCATTGACTTTTGGAATGTACGTTTCAAGGGGCTCACTATAAATCGCGACCCCACTGTCACCTTCAAAACGTTGTTTAAGTGGCGTTGCCAAGTTAGCCGATGGCTCAATAAGATCGAGCGTCGAGACATGCTCTCTGACACGCGCCGAAATATTACCAATTCCAGCGCCAAATTCCACCGCCTGCCCGCCTAAGTATGGCTGATATGTATCAACGATCCAGCGTTGATAGCGCTTCAGCGTTGCGAGCGCTTCCAGGTCCGAGCCTTCATAAATCGGTGCCTTTTCATCGGAGCTTCCCATCAACGAAACAGCCGCATCCTGATAATTGTCCAGATCACGGATATTGCATGATGAGCGCGGATTTTCTTGCCTTCATCATATGTTCGTCCCTGATAACTAACGGGCACCTCGTAAATTGATTTGCTGGTGTGAACGGCTTTGGACAATATTTCGGCGTGCTGCTCCCATCCTTCCGTTTGTAACTGATTGGCATCGACAAGGGATCGCCGGAACATCAGGTAGCAACTGTAAACGTCCGTGAAGGTCGTGTTGTTCATAATATTGAAAATGAACGTTATCAGATAATTTCCAACCTTATGCCAAAAGTACGACACCCTGACAAATTCAGGGGCCAGGAAACGACTACCCATGATCACATCGGCATTAAAGCGCAATACCGGCAGCATCAACTGCTTGTAGTCAGCAGGGTCATATTCCAGATCAGCATCCTGAAACAGGATGTAGTCTCCTGTAGCTTCGCTCATCCCCGCTTTGACAGCAGCTCCCTTGCCCCCGTTCTGGGGTTGTTTGATCAGCTTTGTATAAAGTCCCGGATTGGCTTTCAATAACTCAACTGTGCGATCTTTCGATCCATCATCAATGACGATCACTTCGAACTCAATGCCATCGATCTTCTGAACAGACACGGCCTTTAAAATATCCAGGATTGTCGCTTCCTCGTTATAGGCGGGAATTAAAATCGAAACTTTGATCATGCTTTTTTCAATCCAAATAACAGAAGCGGGAACTGATGAACCGGGAACAAGCGGTCCTTATACCCCCATGAGTTCATGCCTTCAAGAAACCTGGCCGGGTCATTTTCTATTCCGTCGAACAGGTGGATGTCACAATCTTCAGGATTAACTGCCGACCCTTGATTGGGGACGTGATATTTAAGCTTCGTGAAAGTATTGGTCGATAGGGAACACTGGCATCGACTTTCACACATCCGGCATCAAAAAGGGCCCGCCATTGACCACCACCAAGGCTTTCCTCCTGCGTGGTCGGACGATCATTCTGTATATTTAACGTTAAAATATGAGTGACGCCAAGGTTCTGAAGTTGACGGAAGTAGAGCTGAGCATTTTCAGCGTCATGACGTATATCAACTAAGACCTCATTGGAGGGGTGGGCATAGAAGGAGGGGGCGTCGATCAAATAGTTCAGCTCCCTATTTCTGAACATGACCTTTTTCCCACTCGATAGGTTGTCATTAATCCACTTAACGGCAGCATAACCCGAAATATTCCGTTCGTAATAAGCATCGCGGGTTTCACCCAAGAACAAATATCGGGCGTAGTTGAGCGAAGAGGCACCATGACCGGCCATCTGAATTACCAAAGTAAGCAGGGTCGCAACGTACAGGGGCCAGGCCGTCTTCGCACTTTTGCTCCAACGTACGGCCAAATATGTGCAGACCAACAAGGCGACAGGATACACCGGAACAAGATGACGGACGCGCTGGGAACTGCCACTAAGGAACCAAAACAAATAGAACAAGGTCAAAACAACCAACGCCACGAGCCACGGGCTGTTTGTTATGTTCCGGCGATATCGCCAATAGCCGGCAATAGCAAACGGCAGGATCAATAATAGAAAGGGTCCCATGCCAGCGCGTTCTGAATCAAATGCCACTTCTGTTGCGAACGTTGCCAGGAACGGATAGACAAGCATCCAAAGCGGTGTATTGGGTATGGCGCGCTCGCCCTGAAACAGGCTGTCATGCAAAGCCTGATTATGGGCTGCGTCCCAGTATGGGTAATCGGGACCGCCTAGAAGAGAAAATAACATGGGAAATACAGGATCCCCCGTGTGAATAAAGTTCCACACATACCACTGCGATCCCGCCAACACGGCCATTGCCCCGAAAACAAGCACCTGCACGGGCCAACGCCGCAAGAATAACAGTCCTGCCACAACAGCAACGGCGGCCAAAAGGCCGGTATATTTCGATGCAATAAAAAAGCCTATGGCCAGGCCGGCAAGGGCGGCATAACGTAGCCAGCCTTTTTCATGGCCCTTCATCAACGCGGCAATAGCCAGCAGGACAAAGCCCGCGTTGCGAACCTCGACCTGGCCCGTCCCACCGCCATAAAGAACAACCGGCGCGGTCAGCCATATTAAAGTTATTGTCAGCGCCCAGGCGCGATTCATGTAACTGGCGGCAAGCACGTAAAGCATTAGCGCGGCCCCCCATCCCGAAACCATGGCCCACTGCGTCATTGCACTTTCATCGCCAAGCCCAAGGGCCGAGCCATATGTCATCTGCAACAACAAAGGGGCGGCCCCGTCAACGGCGCGGGGAATAAAGAAGATGCGCCCTTCCTGTAAAAACTGCTTCGGTGTGGCAAAGTGATAGGCCAGCGTATCGGCGTCGGTGGGGGGCGACAATGCTTCCAGACAATCCAGTCCAAGAGCCACCAGCAGGGCCGCCAGAATTACCCACTCAAACCATGCCCAGGTGTCGCGCGCACGACTTTCCGGACGGCCAAGAAAGATAACGCCGGGAACCCCAACGACAAGCAGGACAAACATTGCGACAGGGGAATACAGGCCCGCAATGCCTAAAAAAAACAGCGCCCATCCCAACACGCCGATGCCGAGCACAAAACTCCACGATACGCGCTGCTGCCATTGCAGGGTTTGATCAACGCGCAGCAGACGCAGCACGGTAGCCCCGAAGCCGACGCACGAAATGGTTTGCAGAAGCAAAACTGCCAGCGCCGTCATAACCGTTCCACCATGCTAATAAATGCCTGCCCAAGGTGTTTAAAACGGTAGACGTAAGCACCAAACCCGGTGATGACCCATAACCAAATAAAAGCCACCAGCAAGTTTGGTGCCGGTTTGCTCGACCCAGGTGTGTTCATGCTCACGCTCAACAAATGCCAGGGAAGGACGAGGGCCGTCTTGATTGCGGCGAACATGCGACCCGCCTGAAGGTGGGCGGTCACAGCCTCGTAATGAACGGCAAGCACCCGAAACCCGAGACTTGCAAGGGCATTGCCGGGGCGTTCCAAAAGCCCGGCAAAGTGTCTTTGCGCAATGCGTAAGGTACAGGCCAGTCTTCGTTCCGTGAACGTGGTGATTGACCTTGGGCTGACATGATATCGGGTCAGAGTTTCGGGGAAAACGCTAAAGCTTGTCCCGTCATCACCCAGGATTTTCAGCCACAGATCAAAATCCTGGGCAGTTGCCAGGGTTTCATCAAAACCCCCCGCGGCCACGATGGCGGCGCGTTTTGCAACAACCGTCGATGTGCCGATAAAACCCTGTCGATAGAGGCCCGAATAAACATCGTGGGCATCATCATATCGGCGAGCGCACTCAATCAAAGTCTCGCTTCCATCCGCTTCAATTTGGATAAAATCGTGAGCGACGAGCACATGCCCACCTTCAACAATCCTGGCCATGGATCGTTCGAGTTTTGTCGGCAACCATTCGTCATCGGCATCAAGGAAAGCAATGTAAGTGCCGCTCGCCTCATCAAGACCTTTGTTGCGTGCCGCGCCGGCACCGGCGTTTTCCTGAACAAAGGTTTTAAGCTCGATACCCTCAAGGTCGCCTGCCATAGAGCCCGCGACCTCGAAGGTGCCGTCATCCGACCCGTCATCAATGACAATAACTTCAAGGGGTCTGACACTCTGCGCGGCGATGGAGGCAAGCGCTCGCCCAATCGTACCGGCAGCACGGTACGCCGGGATGATGACGCTGACGTCATGAGTATCAGGCGGCATCGGCATAGTCCTCCAGCGACCTTGTCGGTGGTTGGCCGGTTGGCGTGTCTTCCACATGTATGCGAACGGCCATTTCAAGCATCGCCAAATGATAAAGCCTGAATGCGTGTTTTCCAAAATCGGCGCACAGGGCATCGATGCCAGGTTTCGTCCACCAGCCGCGATCAAGCGCCGATTTTCGGGTCAGCAGGCGATATACTGTTTGCCCCAAACCAGCCTGCATCCACGCGGGAACCGGCGAGGCGAAACCTCTTTTTGGTGCGTCCAGTATTTCCGATGGTAGATATTTTTCTGCGATCAAACGTTCCAACCCTTTTTGGCGATTGCCCGGTGTGCGGATTTCCGGTGGCACTGCCAAGGCCGCCTCAACGAGTCTGTGATCCAGGAACGGCACCCGGCCTTCTACCCCGACAGCCATGGACGTCCGATCCAGCAGGCTCAACAAATCACCCGCCAGATAGGTCGATATATCGGCGGCCAGCATGGCCGATTGGCCCGGCCCGCCGTATGAATTCGCAAAGGCCACCTGTGCCGGGTCTGGAAGCGGCATCTTGTTGCCGATCAAACGCAGCATGGGTTCGGCAAAAAACGTCGTGTGATCGTGAACATAACCGCCGGGATCATGGTTGAATTTTTCAGCACGCTTCAAACGCCACGCATTCATTGGCGAAACGGTAGCGACGGCTGGTTCGATCAGGCCGTGTCGCAACCAACCGGGCACCTTCAGATAAGAGCTTTCGATTGGTGTTTGGAAATAACGCATGTATCCGGCAAAAAGCTCATCTCCGCCGGTTCCGTTCAAAGAAACCTTGAGAGATTTTCCCAATGCCTCTTCGATCAGGAAATTCGGTAACAGCGCCGGATCATTTAAAGGCTCGTCCGCGTACCAGGCTAGCCTGCATAAATGCTCCCCGGCTCCCGTCGACGGAAGATCAACGGTTGTGTGGTTGGTGCCATACCGTGCAGCAACAGCTTCGGCCAATGGACTTTCATCAAATGACGCCCCTTCAAAACGCACCGTAAAAGTATTGAGTGGCTGCGCGGAATGTTCGGCGGCAAGTGCTGCCAGCAATCCGGAATCAATGCCACCGGATAACAAAACACCCAAGGGCACGTCGCTTCGAAGTTGAAGTTTGACGCTCTGCCCAAGCAATTCGGTCAGGTGCTTTTTTATTGCTTCGGGATCACCCGGCAAATCCGCTGCCGGAGTCGGATGCCAATAGGGTTCAACCTTGATGTTGCCACTGGCGTCAGTGCACAAAACATGACCCGGCGGCAATTGTCGGATGCCTTTATAAATTGTCTGGGGGGCAGGGACGTAACCGTGTATCAGGTGGCTGGCGATGGCCGCTTCATCAACCGCCGACTTGACCAAACCCGATGCCAACAACGCCTTAATTTCAGATGCGAACAGAACACCACCGCCGGGTAATTCGCACCAATAAAGCGGTTTGATACCCAGTCGGTCACGCACCAGTGTCAGCCGATGACCCTGTTTTTCGTACAGGGCCAGGGCGTACATGCCGTTGAGTATTTCAAAAAAGGCATCGCCCTTTGCCGCGTGTGCGGCCAGCACGGCCTCCATATCGCCTTGGCTTTGATAGGGATAGGCGGGGTATTGGGCGCGCAACTCCTTGTAATTGTATATCTCGCCATTACCCACAAGCACCCGCCCCCCGGAGTCATCGACAATGGGCTGGTCTCCGGTTTCCAGATCAATAATGGCAAGCCTGCGAAAGCCAGCTTGAAAGCGCCGGTCTTCACTCATATGGCGACCCTCATCATCGGGTCCACGGTGAGCAATAGCGCTCAACATAGCGTCCATATCCAGCTCTATACCGGTGGCGTGCTCAGGTAAAAACAGACCCGCAATACCGCACATGTCAACGGGCCTCCAATGATAGTCTTTGCGCGAAGGGAAGTTCCTGACGGGTATCCATACGAATCCCGTAAGCCGACACGCCCTTGCCATAAGCCTGCCAGCGAGTCACTGGTTCCACGGTTATGCGAGCTTCGCCGGTATCAAGAAAATAGGATCTGTCTTTACCCTTAATGGTCACACCGTCTTTTTCAGGCGCAACGGCAAGCGGGGTGATGAGCGTGCGGGTAATGTTTGCGCGCCCGCGCCCTTCCAGCTTATCGTCCAGTGTCATGCGCGGACCGTCAAATTGCCAACTACGATGATGTTCGCCGCCATTTGAAAATCGTGCAAACCCGTGATGACTGATCGTGACACCATTTGAACTGATCGTCATTTCGGGTAATGGCCCAGCAATATGGCGGCAAAAATTGTCGTCATAATACGGTCGGTTGGAGGGATAAGGGTCTTGTCCGTTCAGCATTAAACCGTTGTGCATCACGGCTGAACGATAAAGAGCGGCCTCGCCATCTTCGCCATAAGCGCCGCGACCAGGGTCAATGAAGACCGCCTCGTCTTCGTAGTGCAGCTCGAAACTTCCTGTATCCTGGTGACCATGCCCCGGCATCTGCGAAAACCCGTTCGGGGAAGCGTGCCAGAGTCCGGACCATGGACGGCTGTTGAAACGCACCCACCCATCTGCACAAAAACTCTGTGTGCCTGGTTCGATAGCAAGCATGGAAAGCAATGCGGCTGGCGCTATATCGGGGGATATATCGCCGATCAGCGGAAGACCACCCGGTAACATCATGAAGTGTGCTACGTCACGCGCCTTGGCTGCAATGTTCCGGAACTCCTGTGCTTCTGGTCTTGATGCCGCTTCAGCAGCTTTGGCGACATTCTCGAAAAGGCGTAGGTAAAGCAGATGATAATGACTTGAATCCTCTCGCAACAAACCCGAAGAGGTAAAGATACGCCTCGCCTCTTCAGTGAGGATTTTAGCACCGACTTCGGTAGCCTGCGGAAGATCAAACTCCAACCCAAGAAAAAATAACGCGCGCCCGTTGTTAGCCAGATGGTTTGAAGTGTGATGGTCGCCGAAATACTCCAGCCGCTCAGAAATGACCGATGCATGGGCTGCCAGCACCGACAGGGATTGATCGCGAGGACCCGGCATGCCGTATTGATGGGCAAACGCCAAAATGTTGATGGCACGCTCGCCAGCCGTATAAGGATGCCACGGCCAGTCATGGGATGGAACGTGAAAGCCCTCAAGCCAGGCGCGCCATAATGTATCCACCCAGGCCGGGTCCATGTCGTCTCTGACCCATGCGAACCGGTGCAGGGACAGTAAGGTTTCGACATCTGCGAAGGAGCGATTAAATAAATTTGTCTCTTGCCCGAATTCGATGCGAATGGTTTCCCCCGCCAAGTCAAGCGTAAGCGTCCCGGTTGGGCGCGTTTCGGGGAATTCTTCAAAATGACAAGATGGGATTTCAAGAGGCAGCGGCAGCAAGCCATCCAGATAGGGTGGCTTGTGCGCCGTGAAGGGTGGCCTGCCCGGCCAACGCCCAAGCAAGCGCCCGACTAGCCAGCGCCGCAATACGGGGTCGGCCTGTAGCTGGCAAGTTTTACGAATTAATGATGAAAGCATCAGGGCCTAACCATGAAATCCTAGAAACTTATGGCATCCGTACGGGGCAGTGTATATAGATGTTCGCATCGCGGGTTGGGCCTTTAAATTGGTCATTTTTTGTGTACCGGAGCAGTCTTTACCATGTCGAGGGACTTAGCAAAGCAAGATGTCCAGGCGTTTTGGGGGTCACTTTATGATTCTCTTTACGACGACGTCGATGGAGGCCTGACGCGGGAGCAAATGTTAGCCGGTATCGACGACCTTGAGGACATGTTCCGCATGCGCGATTACATGACCGTTCG
>JADHSW010000055.1 GCA_016776705.1 Rhodospirillales bacterium | reverse complement strand
TAAAATCCACGGCAAAGATATCACACAAAACGTTATTTATGAAGTGATCTTCTGTTCCAAATGACTAGAGCCTCTTCGATTTAGACGACGTGCTGATGCGCACCTTGGGGAACCCTGGGTGCGCTTTTGCGTGTCTTGTGTTCTTATTGGAACGTATAAGCCATCAGGAATGGATCACCAGTATGAGCAGTGCTTCCGCGCTTGATCTCAGCCCCTGCATTGCCCTCAATGCATGTTAAGACGACGCCTTCGAATACTTAAAAAACTGGTTGATCGTTACTTTATGAGGACGCCGTTACTCCCGAAATATGCAGATACGGTAATGAAGCCTGCGGATGAAACAGAAGACCCACACCCTTTCAAGGGAGCAGTGTCAGATTAAGTCGTAACTGCTTCACTTTAATCTTTCATGAAAGGCTGCTGCCCATATTATTTCATTCACAAGTTGTCTTTATTTTGTAAAACTTCATTGATTTACTTGAGATTTGTTATATCGACATGAATGCCAACCCTGGTGCCATCCGGCATTTTCTTCAGGGCGACGCTAATCCATCTGCCTTTGGATAGCTGTTCCTCGAAACTGATTTCCTTCTCGTTTAGCTTCTTCATTCGGGTCTCAATCCACTCCTCCACATTGCCCTGGGCATCAGGATAGATGCCGCGCTGGGCGCCTGTGCGGATGAGATTCTCAAAACTGGCTCCACAAAGAATGCAATCCTGCAATTCGGGATACATCAGGATGAACTTGCTATTGTACAGGGCAATACAGTCATCCTTATCGACCATCAGAAAACCGCCCGGAACGTTTTCAATCGCCATTGCCAACGTTTCTTCGCTTTCCCTCAGCTTTGCTTCGATCTCTTTTCGTTTTGTTATGTCTTCAATGTGAATGATGAAATAGTCAGGTTTGCCGTCTGATGAGCGAATGCATTCAATCTGGACGATGGCATGGATGACTTTTCCATCCCTGGAAATGAATCGCTTTTGCTGTGAGTATGAGTTTTTCGCAGGGTCTGTCATCGTTGTATTGAACAATGACAAATTTGCGTTCAGATCATCGGGATGGGTGAGATCCGTCCAGCTCAATGCAAACATTTCTTCCCGGCTATAACCGAACAGTTCACACATTCGCTGATTGATCTCGATCCATTTTTTATCCTCGGCGGCGAAGATCCCCATCGCCATGAGCGGCATGTCGAAAACTCGATGGAAACGCTCATCGCTTTTACGAAGTTCCGCAGCTTTCAACTTATGTGCAGAGATTAAAAACGCCGTAATCCAGATCGCGAACAGGGCCAGTCCACGGTTGAAAAGAACAATCCAGTAAATCCCTCCGGGCGGAGAGGCAAAATAACCGATACCTGTTAATACCGAGCCGATGACGGCCAGGATGTATATGTGACGGACCTTCGAAAACCATATGCCCAACAACACCAGGGCGACATAAGGGACGCCACCGGCGACACCGAGCGGCAGCAACAAATCAATAGCAAAAATCGTAGCAGCCAAGGCCGCGGCGATAAGAATTAATTTGAATGAAGTATTCCTGCCCGAAGGGTTTTGATTGTCACTAATTATAATTTGTACACCGTTTGTATCTGGATCGGTTTTTTCGCTACCTTATTTATACTCGTTACGGTTTTATTATGAAAATCAAAAAATTGTTCATGTCGCGAACTGGGGTGCATTGAGCTGGTTACATCAAGAAAAAGGCGGAACCCCGGTATTTCCGGAGCCCCGCCTTGTTTTGTTACGACAGAATGAACCTTCTAGCCCAGGGCGACGACGATTTCTTCTGTCATTTTCTTGGCGTCGGCGAACAACATCATCGTCCTGTCGTTGAAGAACAATTCGTTATTAACACCGGCGTAACCGGTCGCCATGGAGCGTTTGATGAACAACACCGTTCCCGCTTTCTCCAGATCGAAGATCGGCATGCCGTAGATGTCGCTGGTAGGATCGGTTTTCGCCGCCGGGTTGGTAACGTCGTTGGCGCCGATAACAAAGGCGACATCACAGGTGGCGAATTCGTGGTTGATCTCTTCCAGCTCGAAGACTTCATCGTAAGGCACGTTGGCTTCGGCCAGCAGCACATTCATGTGACCGGGCATACGTCCGGCCACCGGGTGAATGGCGTAGGCAACTTCAACGCCTTCTTCCTTCAACTTGTCAGCCATTTCGCGCACGGCGTGTTGCGCCTGGGCGACAGCCATGCCGTAACCCGGAACGATGATGACCTTGGAGGCGTTCTTCATCAGAAAGGCTGCATCTTCCGCACTGCCCGACTTGACCGGGCGGTCTTCCGCACCGCCGCCACCGGCAGCAGGACCGGCGGATTCGCCACCAAATCCGCCAAGCAGGACGTTAAAGATCGAACGGTTCATGCCTTTGCACATGATGTAGCTAAGGATCGCACCCGATGATCCAACCAGTGCGCCGGTAATAATCAGCGCCGGATTGGAAAGCGTGAAGCCAATACCGCAGGCCGCCCAGCCCGAATAGGAGTTGAGCATGGAAACCACGACCGGCATATCGGCTCCGCCAATGGGGATGATAACCAGAAAGCCGATCAGGAAGGACAGGCAAACCAGGGTCCAGAAAACCGTTTCCGTCTGTCCACGCACCAGCATGATGATCAGGGCGACGATAAGGATACCCACCAGAGCGTTCAATTTGTGCTGACCGGGGAAGGTAATGGGCGAGCCGCTCATGATGCCCTGCAGCTTGGCAAAGGCGATGACCGAGCCGGAGAAGGTAATGGCGCCGATGGCCGTGCCTAAGGAAAGCTCGACCAGCGAGGCGCCTGCGATTTCTCCAAAGTTTCCAATGCCGAAGGCTTCAGGATTGTAAAACGCCGACGCGGCAACAAACACAGCCGCCAAACCGACCAGCGAATGGAAGGCCGCAACAAGCTGAGGCAGGGCCGTCATCTGGATTTTAAGTGCGATCACGGTGCCGATAGCGCCGCCGATCAGGATACCAATGATGATCATGGAATAGCTGACGACGCCCGGATCCATCAGGGTCGTGAAGATGGCGATAACCATACCGACGATACCGAACAGAACACCGGTACGCGACGAATCAGGTGATGAAAGTCCCCGCAGTGAAAGAATGAACAACACCGAGGCGATGAGATAGGCAGAGCCTGTCATATTTGCAGTCATAATCAGGCTCCCCTATTTCTTTTTCTTTTTGAACATGGCCAACATTCGGTTGGTGACGATAAAGCCGCCGAAGATATTGACCGATGCCAATGTCACGGCCATAAAGCCCATGACCTTGGAGAAGTCCATATCGGCGGGACCGGCGGCAAGCAGGCCACCGACAATAATCACCGATGAAATCGCATTGGTCACGGCCATCAATGGCGAATGAAGGGCCGGTGTGACGCTCCACACCACATAAAAGCCAATGAAGCAGGCCAGAACAAAAACCGTGAACAGCGACAGGAACCCGTCGCCTCCGCCGGCTGCCGGTGCGGCGGCCAACTGGGTCGCCTCGTAGGCTATTCTTACAGCGTCTTCCGCCAGTTTGGCGGCGTCTGTGGCAAGCTTCGTCGAATGATCAGCAATCGTTGCCGGATCCATGACTATTCCCCCTTACTTGCGGTGTCTTCTTCCGCTATGTCGGTTGTCTTGGCGGGTGTTTTCTTTTCCGCCTGTTGTTCTGTCAGCCGCGGATGGACGATCTTGCCGTCGCGGGTAACGCAGGTGCCGGTGATGGTTTCATCTTCCCAGTTGATGTTAAAAGCCTTGGTTTCGCTATCAACATGCGGGCTGAGGAAGTTAAACAGGTTTTTGGCAAACAGCGCGCTTGCGTCTTCGGCCAAACGTCCCGGGACGTTCTCATGGCCGACGATCTTTACGCCGTGCTTCTGGACAACCTTGCCCAATTCTGAAAGCGGGCAGTTGCCGCCTGCCTCGACGGCCAGATCCACGATCACCGCGCCGGCCTTCATGGACTTGACCATATCTTCAGTGACCAGTACAGGTGCCGGACGACCGGGGATCAGCGCCGTGGTGATGACGATGTCCTGTTTTTTGATATGCTCGGAGACGACCTGCTTCTGCTTTTCAAAATATTCTGGCGGCATTTCCTTGGCGTATCCGCCAGCGGTCTGCGCGTCCTTTTCCATTTCAGCATCAACTTCAAGGAACTTGCCACCCAGGCTTTCGACCTGTTCCTTGGTTGCCGGGCGAACGTCCGTTGCGGTGACGATAGCGCCAAGGCGCTTGGCGGTGGCGATGGCCTGAAGGCCAGCGACGCCAACGCCCATGACAAAGACCTTTGCCGGGGCGATCGTTCCAGCGGCCGTCATCATCATCGGGAAAGCACTGCCGTATTCATTGGCCGCATCCAGCACGGATTTATATCCGGCAAGGTTTGACTGGGATGACAGGATGTCCATGCTTTGCGCGCGGGTGATGCGCGGCATCAGTTCCATGGCGAAGGCCGTAACGCCTGCCTTGGCGATGGCCTCCATATCTTTCTTGTTGGACAAGGCGCCCAGGCTAGCCATCAGCATGGCGCCTTTTTTCATCATCCCCAGTTCGCTTTTCGCGCCTGAAGTTGTCGGGCCTTGAATTTTCAAGACGATGTCGGCAGTTTTCAATGCGCTGGCCGCGTCCTTGGCGATGGTCGCGCCGGCATCCTTGAAGGCGTCGTCGGTAAAAGCAGCCGTCGCGCCTGCACCTTTTTCAACTGTAACCGAAAAGCCAAGACCTACGAGTTTCTTCACAACTTCCGGGGAAGCTGCGACCCGTGTTTCTCCGTGGCCTTCCTTGGGAATAGCGATTTTCATATTGAGACGTTCCTTAAATTCTCCGAACGGATTTTTGGCAGGAATTGTTCCGGTTGGATTTATGCCTTCTTCACAGCGTTTCGACAAGGGCTGGCTTGGTAAAAGTTGGCAATTTGTTGCCCTGGCGCTGAAAAACTTCCGCTTTTATTTCATTTAAAGGCAAAAAGCCGATCTCACAGAGCTTGCAATCGTCTGGTGGATGACGCAAAGCAGGTGTCGAAATGAAAAATAACCTCAACAATAACGGCTCTGAGCCAGGCTCCGCCCCCGCCACGGAACGACTCGGTCGGCTTATGGCCCTCACCTCTGCCTTGTTTTTGGGCCTGAACACGACCCTGGCGCGACTGGCCTATGATGGCGGTTCAAATCCGGGTACCGTCGTCTTTATTCGATTTATTATTACGGCCCTGGCAATCGCACTGTTAATGGTCCTGATCCGGCGAAAATTCACAATATCCAAAGCCGCCCTCATGCCCATCCTGGGGGTCGGCCTTTCATCGGTCTTTCAGGGGGCCACCTACCTTTCATCGGTCGCCTATATCCCTGTCGGGCTGGCCGTGCTTTTGTTCTACACCTATCCGTTAATGGTGGCGGCTGCGAGCTGGATCGTGGACAAACAGAAAATCGACAAGGGCCGCATCATCGCCTTTCTTGTCGCGTTTCTCGGCATCGGCCTTGCCATTGGCCCTTCGTTCGATGTTCTGGATTGGCGCGGCGTCGTGCTTGCCCTGATGGGGGCCTGCGGGGTGATGTGTATTTTCATGTTCACGAGCCGTGCCTTAAATCACGCCAACCCGGTCAGCATTTCATTCTATTCCAACCTGTTCGCCATACCGTTCATGACGGTGGTGATGATAACCATGATGGACGACTACCAACCGCCGGAAACAAGTCTGGGCATAACCGGACTCCTGGCCGCGTGTATCCTGTACGCCCTGGCCATCATGTTGCAATATGCAGCCATTCTGGCCATCGGCAAGACCATGACGGCGTTCATGAACAATCTGGAACCGCTGATTTCCATTTCCGCCGCCGCTTTATTGCTTGGCGAAACCCTGTCAGGCACTCAATATCTGGGGGGACTGGTTGTCATAATCGCCCTGGTCACGTCTGACTGGATTGGGACACGTCGACATGCATGAAGTACCGCCACGCGGCTTTACCCTGAGAGAATTCGAACAGCGCACGGCGCGGGCACAACGCCTGATGGCCGACTTACGGGTCGATGCGCTGTTTTTAAGCACCGAACCCGAAGTCCGCTACTTCAGCGGCTTTCACAGTCAGTTCTGGGAAAGCCCGACCCGCCCCTGGTTTCTGGTTGTCCCGCCTGAAGGCAGCCCGATTGCGGTGATCCCCGAAATTGGCATCGCCGGAATGCAGGCGACCTGGGTCGACGATATTCGAACCTGGCCGGCCCCGCAGCCCGACGATGACGGCATGACGCTTTTGAGCCAGCTCTTCGCAGAAATCCCCAAACGTCATGGACGCATCGGCACGCCCATGGGACACGAAAGCCACCTGCGCATGCCCATGGCCGACTTTCTGAAATTACAGAATGCCCATGAGTTCGTTGACGCAGCACCCCTGATACGCACTTTGCGTGATATCAAGTCGGCAGAGGAAATCGCCAAAATTCATTACATTTGCCAATTGGCGTCAGACACCTTCGAGGCCCTGCCCGAGTCCCTGAAAGCCGGAGAGACCGAACGCCAGAATTGCCGCCGCATGACTGTCGATCTGTTGCAGCGCGGAGCCGATTCGGTACCTTACCTGATCGCCGGTTCAGGCCCAGGTGGATACGAAAGCATTATCATGGGACCGACCGAGCGGGTAATTGAGACCGGCGACATCCTTATTATCGACACCGGCGCAACCTATGACGGCTACTTCTGTGACTTTGATCGCAACTATGCTTTCGGCGGCCCCTGCAACGCCGCAAAGCGCGCCTATGACATCGTCTATCAGGCCACCGACGCCGGTTTCCAGGCCGCACGTCCGGGCGCGACGACGACGGATTTGTGGGCCGCCATGGCGGCGGTCTTGCAAGCCGGGGGATCAATGGGAAACGATGTCGGGCGCATGGGCCATTTCCTGGGAATGCAACTGACCGAAGGCCCGTCGATAACGCCCGTGGACAAAACCACACTGGAAGCGGGCATGGTGCTGACGCTTGAGCCGGGAATGACCATGGCCACGGGCAAGCAGATGGTGCACGAGGAAAACATCGTCATCACTAATGACGGCGCCCAATACCTGAGCCGCCGTGCGCCAGGGGAAATGCCGGTGATCGGCTGAAAAATTCCTTGAAACCTGAACGCCCAACCAACACCTCTGAATAGTTTATAATAAAAACTTTCTGGCGTTTAACGAGTGCTTTCAGTGGACAGCTATTTAAACATCCCCCGGTCCATGAACCATCTTGAAGATTATTCAAGACTTATCGATGGATGGTTCTGGGAAACCGACGACCAGAACCGATTTGTCTACATGAGCGAAAATGTAGAAGCGAATACGGGAACCCCTGCCAAGTGGCATATTGGCAAAGCCCGAATCGATTTGCTCAGCAGATGCCTGAACGATGAGGATTTATCCGATCACATTGAAGCCCTGAAGGCCCACAGACCCTTTTATGATTTTCGCTATAAACGCAATGGTCCCAGCCGGGAGTGCTGGATATCAACCAGTGGCGAGCCGTTTTTTGACGAATCCGGTATTTTTATCGGTTATCGCGGCGTCGCCCGGGACATATCAAACGAGATCGCCCTGTCCCATGAGGCCGAGACGTCAAAACACCGGCTCCTTAACGCCCTTGAGATAATTGACGAAGGATTTGTCTACTACGACAAGGATGATCGTCTGGTTCTGTGTAACGAAAAATACCGGGAGTACTATCCAAAATCCCGGGACCTCATCGTGCCCGGCGCTCTTTTCGAGGACATTATTCGCGAAGGCGCCAGACGTGGAGAGTATGAGGCCGCCAAGGGCCGCATCGAGGAATGGGTCACCGAGCGCATGGCGCTCCATCAAAAAGCCAATTTGATCATTGAACAGAAGCATTCCGATGGGCGTTGGTTAAGAATAGCGGAACGAAAAACACCCGACGGGGGCATTGTCGGTTTCCGGGTTGATATCACCGAGCTTAAAAACGCCAATCTTGCCGCAGAAAAAGCCAGCCTGGCTAAATCAGAGTTTCTGGCCACCATGAGCCACGAACTACGCACGCCGCTTACCTCCATAAAAGGCAGCCTTCGACTACTGGAGTTTTCGCTGAAGGAAACCATTTCAGAAAAAGAGAAGGACCTGCTTTCCATTGGCATACGCAACAGCGATGCGATGCTGCGTCTGGTAAACGAATTACTGGATTACGAAAAAATTATTTCCGGCGCCCTGGAAATAGAAACAACCCCTCATGAAATTGGTGAGCTGACGTCCAGCGTCATTAAAGACAATTTGGGGTATGCAAGATTGCAATCCGTCAATTTTATCTTCAAGACGCCAGAAATAAGGGCCTTCGCAGAAATAAATGAACACAGGTATGAGCAGATCCTGCGAAACCTTTTATCGAATGCCGCCAAGTTTTCCCCCGCAAACAGTGACATTGAAATTGCAATCTCAAGACTGAACGGTTCTGTCGTTGTTTCGGTACAGGACTACGGTCCGGGCATTCCTGATGAGTTCAAAGATGAAATGTTTGACCATTTCACCCAGCTGGATTCATCTTCATCACGTGAAAACGCCGGTACGGGCCTTGGCCTTCCCATCAGCAAGGCATTGTGTGAAGGGATGTCCGGAACGATTGATTTTGTCACCGGGAGCGACGTCGGCACGACGTTCAATATCCGTTTCCCCGAAATTGGGGCCTAACCGAATTCGGCTCTCAAGGAACCTCATCGCCAAGTTTCTGTAATAAATCCAACACTTCATGGGAGGCCTCGTCCAGCTTGTGTGCTTCTTCGATGGCCTTTTCCCAATCACCATTGGCGTACTGGCGAAGGGCTTCCTTGCCGTGACGATGAACACGTTCATGTGGTGAATCAAGATCACGATAGGCGGAATGCTCCAGCATCCGCTCTTCGGACACGTTGTCGTACCATTTGCCCAGGCGGCAGTTATGGTGGTCCGGCAAGTCGTCAGCCTGAAGGGACGTGCGACCACAGATGGCTTCCATGACCTTTTTCTTGAAAGCGACGTGATCAGAGCGGGTTATTGTGCATACCGCCGCATTGGATTTTAAATCCGTCAGATCGGACAGGCCTTTTTGCACCAGCACATCAGAACGGTCCATCGCGTCGACCACATTATTGACTTCTACAGCATTGCTGGCAGCTTTTTTGGCGATGGAGGAAACGCCCTGGGCCACCTCGGAAGATGCTTCTTCCTGTTGCGCCAAAACGCTGGAAATTTCATCCATCTTGGTTCTGACGTTGTTCACCCGGTCGGAAACCTGTTCCATTTTGCCACGGGTATCTTCAATAACCGCCTGTCCGTCCTCGACTGCCCTGGCTCCCTGTTCCATAGAGCTGACGATTTTCGCCATCTCCGTGCGCAGGTTTTCAATGCGTTGGCGAATATCATCGGTTGCCTTGGCAGTCTGGTTGGCAAGATTTTTTACTTCCGATGCAACAACTGCAAATCCCTTTCCGGCATCGCCGGCGCGGGCGGCCTCGATTGTTGCATTCAGAGCCAGCAAGTTGGTCTGCTTTGCAATCGCTTCAATATCGGCGACGATGCTGCCAATTTCCGTCGACGCATCCGCCAGGACATCAACCTGTGCGGCTGCATCCGTTACCGCCCCTGAAATACCCTGCATGGTTTCAACCGCCTGCTTGGCGGCAGACATGCCTTCTTCCACCGCCTGACTGGCACTTGTGGCATCCGCCGCAGCCGCTTCGCTGCTGGTCGAAATGGTCCCCACAGACGCAACCATTTCTTCAGTGGCCGCCGCAATGGATTGACTTTGATGGCTAACGTCATTGATATCCCTGGTCAGAACCGCAATCGCCGACAGGGCCTCGTTCGCTTCAATGGAAATACCAACCAGGCCTTTCAATTGGGCTAAGCGAATGACTGTAACGTCATCTTTCGAATCATCAATTTCCACAGCTAGTTCGTCTTTAGGCATGATTTTTCCCCACAACTACTCTTTGTCACATAGTGCCAAACCGCCCCCGGTTTTCACATCCGATTTATGTATTATTGCTCTTCTGCAAAGTCCAATTGTTTTATTCCTGTCACGGCGGGCAATTCATCAACGATTATATTTCGCCAGAGCCGCAGCATGAACAGGCCGCAGGGTTTAGTCTTTGGGATGTTGGTCGCTGGTCATCTTAATCTTCCTACGATATTGTGCTCCGGGCCAAACGGGAATCCGGTGATATTTTCGGCTCCATCCTCATGGACGACAAGAATATCGTGTTCACGGTAGCCCCCTGCCCCGTCCATGCTTTCAGGCAACATGATCATCGGCTCCATGGAAACAACCATGTTCGGTTCCAGCACGGTTTCAATATCCTCGCGCAATTCCAACCCGGCCTCGCGACCATAATAGTGGCTAAGCACGCCAAAGGAATGGCCGTATCCGAAGGTGCGATATTGAAGCAGGCCATGCTCCTTGTAAATCTCGTTCAATTCGGCGGCGATGTCGCAGCAGCGCACACCTGGTTTGATCAACTCCAACCCGCGACGGTGCACCTTGACGTTGACGTTCCACAGTTCCAGATGCCGGTCCGACGCATGGCCGCAAAACAGCGTGCGTTCCAGCGCCGTGTAGTAGCCTGCAATCATCGGGAAGCAGTTGAGGCTCAGAATATCGCCATCTTCAATCTTGCGGGTTGTCACCGGATTATGAGCGCCGTCCGTATTGATGCCAGACTGGAACCATGTCCAGGTGTCCAGCAGTTCTACATGGGGATAGGTGGCGGCGATTTCGCGCACCATGGCCCCGGTGGATGCCAGCGCCACTTCATATTCCGGCACCCCTGCGGCGATGGCCTCGCGACAGGCTTCGCCGCCAATATCGGCAATGCGCGCGCCGTTCCTGATCAGGGCGATTTCCTCGTCGGATTTGACCATTCGCAGGGCCATCACCAATTTGGAGATATCGACAATTTTCGTTTCAGGAAACGCCGCCTGCAACTTGCCCAGGTTTTCAACATTGATATGATCGTATTCAACGCCCAGGGTTCCGGGAGCGGAGAGTTCGCCCTGGACAGCGCGAAAATAATTGTCGCGCTGCCAGTCCGTATAAATAACGTTTTGAGCGAAGCTGCGCCGCCACGGCTGGCCGCCGTCGATATTTGCAGAGATCGTCACGGCCTTGTCCTGGGTCATCACCAGCCCGAAAAGCCTGCCGAACGAGCAATACAGGAAGTCCGCATAATAGTTGATGTTTTGGTAGGAAGAAAACAGCACCGCATCGACATTATTTTCCGCCATCAGGGCGCGCAACCTTGTCTGCCGGGATGTCATTTCCGCTGCGGAGAAAGTTGGCGTCGTTTTCTCACCGTTTTGGATTTTGATGATGTTTTCCACTTTTTTTTCCTGCCTTTGAATTTCGAGCTTCGCGACGCTAACACTTAGCGGATAGAATTCATGCGACAATTTGCGACGCCAGATGACGGATGAAGGATAGATTCGATAATGACAACTCAAGCCGCTTACCCCACCCTGCCCGATGGCGAAAAGGTCTTTACCGTTCCTGCCTCGACAATCAAGTTTGGCCCGGACGCGTTGAAAGAACTTGGCGACGACGCCCGTCGTGTGGGGATGACCCGTGCGGCGCTGTTCACTGACGAACATGTTGTCGAAACCGAACCCATGAAAACGGCGCTCGACGCCCTGGTCGCCGCCGGGGTCGATGTTGTTGTTTTCGATGCGGTCAAGGTTGAACCAACGGACGCCAGTTTCAGGGAAGCCGCCGCCTTCGCCAGCGAAGGCAATTTTGACGGCTATATTTCACTGGGCGGTGGATCGGTTATCGACACCTGCAAAATAGCCAACCTTTTGGCGACCTACCCTGATGACCTGCTGGCCTATGTCAATGCGCCCATCGGCAAGGCCAGGCCGGTTCCGGGTCCCATCAAACCCCATATTTCGTGCCCCACAACATGCGGCACGGGTAGCGAGACAACGGGCGTCGCGGTTTTCGATCTGGTCGAACAACAGGTCAAAACCGGCATTTCTTCCGTCCACCTGCGCCCGGGACTGGCTCTTGTCGATCCGGTGACAACCCACAGCCTGCCCGCAGGGGTCATCGCCGCAACCGGCTTTGATGTCCTGACCCACGCCATTGAATCTTTCACCGCACGGGCATACACAACCCGCCCGAAACCGGCCCTTGGCGCCCGCCCGCCTTATCAGGGCAATAACCCGTTTTCCGATATTGGATCTGAAGCGGCTATCCGCATCGGCGGTACCTATCTTGTCGATGCAGTGAATGACCCTGACAATATCGAAGCCCGCCACCAGTTGATGTTTGCCGCCACCCTTGCCGGACAGGCTTTCGGTAACGCCGGCGTGCATATTCCCCACGCCATGTCCTATTCCGTGGCCGGCCTGAATCATGAATTCGTCGCCAGGGGATACGAGAGTGACAATCCCATGGTGCCGCACGGGCTTTCCGTGGTGATAAACGCCCCCGCCGCCTTCCGCTTTACGGGTCCTGCGAATCCTGAGCGCCACCTGCGAGCCGCTGACGCTTTGGGCGCCGATATCTCGAACGCTTCGCCCGCCGATGGTGGTGAATTGCTTGCCGCGCGCCTGGCCGATATGATGCGCGCCACGGGCCTTCCCAGCGGCCTTGCCGAAATCGGTTACGGCGAAGACGACATCCCGGCCCTGGTCAAAGGCTGTTACGCCCAGCAACGCCTGCTGGCGCAAACCCCGTGCCCGGTAAGCGAAAAAGACCTCGCCGGGATTTACCGGAATGCGATGAAGTACTGGTAGGTTCCCGGCTCTGGCTATAGTGAAAAACAATTCGACTTTTTCAAGTCAAAAAGGTAAAGATTTCAAGTGCGTATAGGGGAACTATTCTATCCTGCTAGTTATCCGGCGTTATTAAGATGAAATTGTTCATCCTTTAGAAACCGGTTTAAAGTTCATATATGCAAAAGCAGCATAGAATCTGGAAATAATTGATGGTCGACTATAACCTTGAACGGCTGAACTTCCTGGTCGTCGATGACAACTCTCACATGTGTGCGCTTGTGAAGGGGATTTTGAACGCCTTGGGCGTGAAGAATGTTATCGATGCCAGTGATGGCGCCGATGCTTTCAAGGAATTGCGGCATTATTCCGCCGACATCATTATTTGCGACTGGAACATGGAACCCCTGGACGGCCTGGATTTCACCCGGATGGTGCGCACGGCAAGCGACAGCCCCAATCCCTTTGTCCCGATCATCATGTTGACCGGGCATACGGAAATGAACCGGGTGGTTGAAGCCCGGGATGCCGGTGTCCATGAATTTTTAGCCAAACCGCTGTCCGCCAAGGGACTCTATTCGCGTATTCGCTCTATCATCGAACGCCCACGACCGTTTGTTCGCGCCGGCCAGTATTTCGGTCCCGACCGCAGGCGTCGGGCCAACCCGGCCTACATGGGCGGTGAGCGACGCAAGGTCGCTACGGAATCTGGCGCAGGGGACGGCGAACTGTCACAGGAAGAGGTCGAAGCCCTTCTGAACGGCTAAGATTTTCGTCAACCCGACAGATATTCCACCAGCTCCTGATTAGCCCAGTTTTACCGCCGTACCGTTAGCGGCGACCATGAGCATTGATTTGTCGTTTCCGCCCAGGGATTCGTAATCCAGATCAACGCCGACAATGGCGTCTGCGCCCATTTCCTCGGCCTCGGCGACCATCGCCTCAAGGGACAGGGCTTTGGCGTTCTTCAGCTCTTTTTCGTACGATCCGGAACGACCGCCTACGATGTCGCGAATACCGGCGAACATATCGCGGAATATGTTGGTACCCATGACGGCTTCGCCCGATACGACGCCACAATAAGTGCTGATGGTGCGTCCTTCGACGCCGTCAGTTGTGGTTATGATCATTAAATAAAACTCCTTTTTGATTTAAATACTTTCCAGCTCGTCGACAAAACCGGCGACGACGCCAAGGCCCCGCTTCCAGAATTCAGGGTCCGTCGCGTCAAGCCCGAACGGCGCCAGTAACTCCCTGTGACGCAATGTTCCGCCCGCTCCCAGCATGTCCAGATACTTGCCCTGAAAGCCAGGATGGCCATCTTTGAAGACATCATACAACGAGTTTACCAGACAATCACCGAAGGCATAGGCGTAGACATAAAACGGCGAATGGACAAAGTGCGGGATATAAGCCCAATAGGATCGGTAGTCGTCATCAAACCGAATACCGTCACCCAGACTTTCGCCTTGTATGTCCATCCAGATATCGCCCAGCCGTTCCGGCGACAGCTCGCCGCCAGCCCGTTCGTCGTGAACGCGGGTTTCAAACGAATGAAAGGCGATCTGACGGACAACCGTGTTCAGCATGTCTTCCACCTTGCCCGCCAGCAGAATGCGTCGGCGGGCGGGGTCCTTTTCACCGTCAAGCAACGAGCGGAAGGTCAACATTTCGCCGAAGACAGAGGCCGTTTCCGCCGTCGTCAGCGGCGTGTCAGCCATCAAGGCTCCCTGCGGGCCGGACAACACCTGATGCACCCCATGCCCCAGTTCGTGGGCCAGTGTCATCACATCGCGGGCCTTGCCATGGAAATTCATCAGGATATAGGGATGCACGGAGGGCACGGTTGAATGTGAAAAGGCGCCGGAATCCTTGCCTTCGCGCAATTGGGCGTCAATCCAGCTCTTGTCGAAAAACTGATCGGCAATTTCCGCCAGCCTGGGCTCGAAAGCCCCATAGGCATCCAGAACCGTCCTGCGGGCATCGCTCCAACTGTACAACCGGGTTTCGTCATCGGGCAAAGGCGCGTTGCGGTCCCAGTAATCCAGGGCATCGACGCCGAACCACCTGGCCTTCATGCGGTAATAACGATGGGATAGCCTGGGATAAGAATCAAGGACCGATGACACCAGGGCGTCAACCACCTCGTCTTCCACCTGATTGGACAGGTTGCGCTCGGAAATGGGC
>JADHSW010000054.1 GCA_016776705.1 Rhodospirillales bacterium | reverse complement strand
GCCGAACAGTTCGCCGCAGCTGTCAACGCAACAGGGGGTGCGCTTGACGTCAGTGACCTGATTAATTTCAAGCCAGTTTGGCGCAATCCAATTGAAGTCCCCCTGGGCGATATATCAATCCATTTTGCGCCCCCTCCCGCAGCCGGTGGGGCCGTTGCAGCTGAAATGCTGGCAATGATGCTGCAGGGCCAGCGTCTGAGTAATACGCCGTTGGAAACCCGCCCGCATTTGATTGTTGAAACCGCCCTCAGGGCCTATTCGGATCGTGCGCAATGGATGAGGCCAGACGGCGGTAGTTCCGTAGCAAACTTTGATCTTGTATCGTCTTCCAGAATTACCCCGCTCATGAGTTCTTATCGTTCTGATGCTCACACACCGGCGGGGTCATTAAATCCCGCCCCCGTTGAAATGGCGGAGGATCCCTCGGCGACGACATTTGCCGTGATGGATATGGATGGGGCAGGCGTTGCCTGCGCGTTGACAATGAACGGCTTGTTTGGCAACGGGCTTGTTGCCGGGAACACGGGCGTTTTGATGGCGTCACCACCGGGCAGCGGCGGACGGGGGCCATTTTCCCTTGGGCCCATGTTGGCCGTGGACCATTTCACCAATGATTTTTTCTTTGCAGGAGCGGCCTCGGGTGGCGTTACCGCGCCCACAGCGCTGCTCTCGGTGGCCATAGAAAACGCGATCAATGTGGGTGATCTAGAAGCTGCCATGCAGGCAAAACGCCTGCACCACAGCGGTGCTCCGGATATTGTCTACTATGAACAGGGCTATGACGAGCAGGCCATCAACACCCTGATCAAGAAAGGTCACCGGGTCGCAGCGACACCTTCATTGGGAAGGGTCAATGCCGTCGCCTGTACTCAAGGCCTGACATTTGATCCCAGTAGTTGCGCCGTCGCAACAGATCCACGGGGCTACGGTCTGGCCCTGAAAGTCGACAAATAGAATGACGCTTAAAGCAGCAAAGCGCGGGGCGATTCCGCCGTTCATTGTTATGGATGTCATGCGGGCTGCAGCCGAACGTGAAGCGACCGGAAATGATGTCATGCATATGGAAGTAGGGCAGCCAGGTACATCGGCTGCGGACGCCGTGTTGATAGCAGCACATGCGGCCCTCGAGGACAATCGCATCGGTTATACCCTTGCTTTTGGTATTCCTGAGCTACGTGAGCGACTCGCACAGCATTACAATGACTATTATGGTCTTGGCGTTTCCAGTGAACGCATCGCCATTACGACGGGTTCCTCGGGTGCTTTTATCGTCTCTTTTTTGAGCGCCTTCGACGCCGGGGACCGTGTTGCTCTCGCCAATCCGGGCTATCCTGCCTATCGTAATATTCTGAAAGCCCTGGATATTGAACCCGTCGGAATGCCGGTGGGCCCGGAAACCAATTTTCAACCAACACCCACCAGTCTTGACGCCGTGGAAGGCAAGCTTGATGGCCTGATTATCGCCAGCCCGTCGAATCCAACCGGGACGATGATTTCCGCCGATGAACTGCGCGTTCTTGTTGGCTACTGCAAGGAAAGGGGCATCCGGCTGATATCGGATGAAATCTATCATGGCATTACTTACGAGGAACGCGCCCAGTCCGTTTTAGCTTACAGCGACGACGCCATCATTATAAACAGTTTTTCCAAGTACTTTTCCATGACCGGTTGGCGTCTGGGCTGGATGGTCGTGCCCGAACCCTTGCTCAGGCCCGTGGAATGCCTGTTGCAAAATTTTTTCATATCACCGCCAACCCTTTCGCAAGTCGCCGCCGTTGCCGCCTTTGATTGCCGGGAACAATTGGATGGTTATGTAGCCAATTACCGGAAAAACCGGGACCTGTTGCTGGAATTGCTCCCCAAGGCCGGGTTTGACAAGTTATCTCATGCTGAAGGGGCATTCTATTTGTATGCAGATGTCTCGCATTTGACCAATGACAGTGAGGAATTCTGCCGACGGTGCTTGGCGGAAACAGGCGTCGCCATCACGCCCGGTGTGGACTTTGATCCTGAACGGGGCAATCACTTTGTCCGTTTTTCCTTCGCCGGTCCGTTTTCCGACATGGCCGAAGCCGGAAGGCGTTTAATCAACTGGAAGCGATAACGGCTTCGATACTTTGTTTCCTCTATGCAAGTCTCATATAGCCTTAAACGTGGTCATTGCCCGGCCAGGGCATTGCGACTGAAACAGTGACCATACCCCTGCACCGGGGCGATCATATCTCCCTGGAAAAAAAGCTTTAAACTATACAGCCAGCGCAGCGAAACAGGTGCCGGGAACTGAGTCGTTCTAGCGTCGCCACCAGCCTCGTTTTGGTTCTTCCGCATTGGCTGTCTCGCCATCACCGATATTTATAACGGTGGTTTTAGCGGCTTCGGCAATCAGCTTCAGATCAACCTCGGGTTCTTCGGGCTTCTTTACTTCGATGGGCGTTTCGAGCGCCGTTTCCTTTGTTTCAGCTTCCGTGGCCGTTTTTTCAACGGGCTTTTTGCGTGTGCGGCGCTGGCGTTTCGGTTTTTCTTCCGGCGCTGCTTCAACCTCGCCTTCAATGGTTACAGCTTCAGGAGGGGCGTCCTGGGACGTACTGTCCGCATCAGCCTGGGGCGTATCGTTCTCACCATCGCTTTTCTTGGCGCGTGAGCGTCGGCGGGCCGGTTTTCTGGCAGGTTTTTTCTCTTCTTTATCTTCGGCCGTTTTTACATCCGGGGCGTCATCGGTTTTTTCGGGTTGAGTTTCAACAGTTGTATCAGTGGGGGCTTCCGGTGTGTCGCCCGCGCTATCCTTCGGAGGCGCTTCACCCGAATCTGCCTGGCCCTCCTCATTCGCGTTTTGCTCGTCGGGACGGCCACGACGACGGCGACCGCCGCGTTTGCCGCGGCGGCGGCGTTTCGGCGATTTACCTTCATCAGTATCGTCGTCGGCCATGACTTCTTCGACAATATCCTGTGGCTCGCTGCAGTCACTTTCGGTGTTGGTGAGTTCTTCATTTGACTCGAACTCCACATCCGAAGTCTTGCGGCGTCGCGGTCTGCGGCGACGCTTTCCCTGTTTTTCTTCCGCGGGCTCTTCAACGCTAGCAATGCTTGTCGCCACGGCTTCAACCTGACCTGAGGCCTTGATCCGTTCAATACGCAGATCAGGGGGAATTAAGGCTTCGTCGGCGGTTACTGAAATTTTAATTCCCGTTGCCTGTTCAATATCCCAAAGCGCCGGGCGTTTTTGGTTCAGAATATAAAGGGCGACGGCTGTCGGTACGTGAGTGATAATTTCACTGGCCCGCTGGCGGTTGGCTTCTTCCTGAATGGCGCGTAGGGCAACCAGAGCGGCAGAATCCGTTGAGCGCCGAATACCTGTGCCGCCACAGAAGGGGCAGGGTTCCGAACTGGTTTCAATCAGGGACATCCGCAGGCGCTGGCGCGACATTTCAAGAAGGCCAAACGGGCTGATGCGACCGATCTGAATGCGGGCGCGATCGTTGCGCATGGCGTCCTTAAGGCGTTTTTCGACATGGACGTTGTTGCGAGACACTTCCATGTCAATAAAATCGATAACGATCAGCCCTGCCAGATCGCGCAGTCGTAACTGACGGGCGATTTCATCGGCAGCTTCCAGGTTTGTTTTGTAAGCGGTTTCCTCGATATTGCGTTCCCGGGTCGAACGGCCAGAGTTAACGTCAATAGAGACGAGAGCCTCTGTCGGATTGATAACAATATAAGCGCCGGACTTCATCTGCACTTCGGGCGAGTGAATGGCGTCGAGTTGGCTTTCTACCTGATAGTGCTGAAAAATCGATTCCGTCGAGGCGCTGTACGGTTGCACGCGTTTGGCGTGGCTGGGGATCAACAGCTTGATGAAGTCCTTTGCCATGCGGTATCCACGATCACCGGCAACAATGATTTCCTCGATGTCGCGGGTATACAGGTCGCGAATCGAACGTTTAATCAGGTTACCTTCCTCGTGAACAAGTGATGGGGCGGTTGATTCCAGGGTCAAGTCCCTGATGCTGTCCCACAAGCGCACAAGATATTCATAGTCTCGTTTGATTTCCGTCCTGGTGCGTTTGATCCCGGCTGTTCGGACGATGACCGCCATGCCTTCGGGGATTTTCAGTTCAGACAGGATCGCCTTCAGTTGCTTGCGGTCTCCGCCGTTGGTGATCTTGCGCGAGATGCCGCCGCCCCGTGCTGTGTTGGGCATCAGAACGCAATAACGACCGGCCAGGGAAATATATGTCGTCAGTGCCGCGCCTTTATTGCCGCGTTCTTCCTTGACCACCTGAATAAGCAGGATCTGGCGACGCTTGATGACTTCCTGGATCTTATAGCGGCGATGGCTTGGCGTGCGACGGTTGGGACGGGCATCTTCGGCGTCGTCTCCACCCAGGGTTTCTATACCCTTGCGGTTTTTCCTCAGGGCACCCAGTTCCCCATCTTCATCATCTTCTGAGGTCTCGTCTGGTTCGGATGCATCGTCGGATGCTTCGCTGATTACTTCCTCGGATGGATTTTCATCCTCAGCCTCTTCGCTGGCATTTTGCCCATCAGGCTGATCACCGTCCTGGGCGTCTTCGGCGTGGTCGTCCCGAGTGCTAACTTTCTCGATCCCGTCCTCGGGTTCCTCGGTTCCTTCTCGCGACTCCCCGGTCACTTCCTCTGCGATTTCTTCGGCCTCGTGTTCCAGCAGGGCCAGACGATCCTCGATTGGAATCTGGTAGTAGTCGGGGTGAATTTCGCTGAATGACAGGAAACCATGACGGTTTCCGCCGTAATCAACAAAGGCCGCCTGCAATGACGGCTCGACCCGGATCACTTTGGCAAGGTAGATGTTGCCCTTGATTTGCTTTCGGGCGACTGATTCGACATCAAAGTCCTGAAGACGATTCCCACTGAGTACCGCAACCCGGATTTCCTCCGGGTGGGCGGCATCGATTAGCATTTTGTTGGTAGACATTAAAACTGTAACTCCAAGGCGTCGGCCCATCACTGGAGGTAAATCCATTTGTGAGGCCGATGCGTGTTCGTTGTTCGCCGGCGGCGCATTCGAACGAACTGGCGACCATCAACATTGACGGTGCTTCCTTCATGAATGTTCGCGCTGCTCTATCCGGCATGAAAAAACTCGATTGTAATCTGTTCGTATCACTTATGAATTGGGACAGCTCCTGATAAAGGGGCGCTCCGATTCGTAAATTTTTGACCAGGGCGTCAAAAAGACTGAATCCCTAATGTCATGATGTTAACATAACGGTAGGATTATTGTTCGACAATCGTATTGTTGCTTTTAACTTTAGTTATTCGCAGGGAGCCATGGGAACCCGTTTAACAATCCCGTCGTAAATCCCTGTTTGTTGGTGAGCCATGCTTGCGTGTATTCGGTTATTTTCGACATTCCGCCCCGGGGTCTATCGCTGGTTGCCCGCGTTTGCTGTTGCGTTTTTTTTAGTGGCTTCAGTTGCTGGTGTCGCCCACGCTGCTGAAGCCGTCGTCACTGATGTACGCGTTGGACATCATGGGAAAACAACAAGGCTTGTTTTCGATCTGACCAACAATGTCGCCTTCGAGGTGTTCGCGCTTTCCAAGCCCTACCGCGTTGTGATTGATCTTCCGGAAGTGGGCTGGCGCTTGCCCCCGCGCCCCTTGCCAGTTGGCGTCGGTCTGTTACAAAAGCTCCGTTATGGTTTGTTTCAGCCGGGAAAATCCCGGATTGTTCTGGATGTAGGGCAACCGCCCAGCATTGAAAAAAGCTTTATCCTGAACCCTGATGGCAAAAATGGTTACCGTCTGGTTATTGATCTGGGCGGAATTTCTGAAAGCGAATTTGCCAGCGCGGCGAAAACACTTCCCGCACAAAGCTCGCCAACGCAGGAAGTATCGACAACGGCAGCGCTGTTTTCACCCCCCCCGGCGAAGCCCGATATTGTACCTGAAAGGCCAGCCAAGCGAATTATTGTCATCGATCCCGGCCATGGCGGGGTTGATCCCGGCACCATTGGCGCAAGCGGAATTTACGAAAAGCATATAACCCTTGCCATGGCACGGGAACTTAAAGCCCAATTGGACAAAACAGGCCGCTTTCAGGCCATGCTTACACGCGAGCGCGATATTTTCATACCCTTGCGCGACCGCGTGAACAGGGCCCGCGATGCCGGGGCGGAACTGTTTATTTCCATCCACGCAGATGCCATCAAAAACCCCAACACCCGTGGCCTTTCGGTTTACACCCTGTCTGAGCGGGCTTCTGATAAGGAAGCCGAGGCTTTGGCTGAAAAGGAAAACAAGGCCGACCTGATCGCTGGTATCAATCTTGTCGGCGAGACCAAGGAAGTCACGAACATCCTGATTGACCTTGCCCAACGGGAATCCATGAACCAGTCGGCGAAGTTCGCCAGCGGTTTGGTCGACGAGATGCGTCGCCAAACGCATCTCTTGCGCAAAACCCATCGTTTCGCAGGGTTTGCCGTTCTAAAGGCGCCGGATGTTCCCTCGGTGCTGATCGAACTTGGTTTCCTTTCAAATCGTAGCGATGAAAAAGCCCTGAAAGACAAAAACTATCGCGCCAAACTGGCGAAGGGTATGGTTCGTGCGGTTTCCAGTTATTTTTCGAACATCGAAGAAGCTTATAAGAAGTAAACTTTTTTGCTCTCTCTATGCCCTATCCCCGCCACATTTTAATCGTAAATTTTGCCACTGATTTGGGTGTATCGGACTGTAATCGGATTGACTTATGATGCAGCGTGAAAATTTAATCCCTGATTTGTTCAAAAAGGCTCCGCATTAAAATCGATGTTCAGAGCACTCCTCACCTTCTTTGGTTTTTTGATTATTCTGGCGTTTGTCGGAGTAGGAGGGGTGATCTATGTGTTTAACAAATTTGGTCAGGATCTGCCGGACTATCGCCAGTTAGCCAATTATGAGCCGCCGGTCATGACTCGTGTGCACGCTGGCGACGGTCGATTGTTGGCGGAATACGCCATTGAAAAGCGTGTCTTTGTTCCCATTCAGGCCATGCCCAAACGTGTCGTCAATGCCTTCCTGTCGGCAGAAGATCACAATTTTTACAATCATCAGGGAATTGATTTTGTTGGCGTCACACGGGCCATCATCATCAATCTGAAAAACCTTGGCAAGCAGCGCCGCATGGTCGGTGCGTCGACAATTACCCAACAGGTAGCGAAAAACTTTCTGCTGACCAATGAGGTGTCGTGGGACCGAAAGGTAAAAGAAGCCATATTGGCTTTCCGGATAGAACGTGCCTTCACCAAGGATCGAATACTGGAGCTTTACCTTAACGAAATCTATCTGGGGTACGGCTCATACGGCGTGGCTGCGGCGGCGTTGAATTATTTCAACAAGCCCCTGGATCAATTGACCATCGAAGAAGTAGCCTATCTGGCTGCGCTGCCAAAGGCCCCCAATAACTATCATCCCGTTCGCAGTCATGATGCCGCTGTGATCCGTCGTGACTGGGTGATTGGCCGTATGCTTGAAGATGGCGTTATTACCGATGACGAGGCGATGATCGCCAAATCCATGCCCCTGGCAACACAACAACGTTCTGACACGGAATTTGTCACCGCCGAATTCTTTGCCGAGGAAGTGCGCCGGGAGCTGGCGGAACGTTACGGCGAAAAAGAACTCTACAAGGGCGGTCTTTCTGTTCGCACGACCCTGAACCCGAAATTCCAGGATATAGCAGACAAAGCCCTGAGGGATGGATTACAGGCCTATGATCGCCGCCATGGCTGGCGTGGCCCGTTGATGCATTTGGAAGTCGATGATTCAGGCATGACCATTCATCAAAAGCTGGTCGCTATCGAACCGATTCCGGGACTGCGAAACTGGAAAATGGCTGTTGTTCTTGATCTTGATGATAAAGCCGCCAGCATTGGCCTGGCTGATGGAAAAACCGGTCACATACCACTGGAGCAGTTGAAATGGGCCAGGCCCTGGGCCAAAGATGAAAAACTGGGTCCCCGCGTCAATCGCCCGTCAGATGTACTGGGCAAGGGGGATGTGATTGTCGTTGAATCCCTGCTTGCCGATAAGGAGGGAAACCTTTTCCCGGCGGGAACCCATGCGCTCAGACAGATACCCGAAATTGAAGGGGCGCTTGTCGCCCTTGATCCTCATACAGGGCGTGTTCTGGCGATGTCAGGCGGCTACGATTATACCAAAAGCCAGTTTAACAGGGTTACACAGGCAAAAAGACAGCCGGGGTCTGCATTCAAACCGTTCGTCTACTTAGCAGCGCTGGAGTCAGGATACTCGCCATCGACCCTTATTCTGGACGCGCCCTTCGTTATCGATCAGGGACCCGGACTGCCAAAATGGCGTCCTGCCAACTACACCAAGAAATTTTACGGGCCAAGCACCATGCGCCTGGGGATAGAAAAGTCCCGCAACCTGATGACGGTCCGCCTTGCCCAGACAGTGGGCATGGACAAGATATCTGAATACGCCAATCGATTCGGACTGATTGACAACATGCCTGAACAACTTGCGATGTCTTTGGGGGCGGGTGAAACCACCTTGCTGCGCCTGACAGCTGGGTACGCCATGTTGGTCAATGGCGGTAAGAAGATCACCCCGACGTTGATCGATCGTATTCAGGACCGTCATGGCCGCAAGGTCTTCAGCCACGACTTGCGGACCTGCAACGACTGTCAGGCATCGTTCTGGACAAACCAGCCTGTGCCATTGTTGCCGGACCTGCGCCAGCAATTGTCCGATCCGGCCAGTGCCTACCAGATTGTCTCAATGCTTAAAGGCGTTGTTGATCGGGGCACTGGTCGTTCGATCCGTTCCGTCGGCAAGCCGCTTGGCGGCAAAACGGGAACAACGAATAACAGTGTCGATGCCTGGTTTATCGGGTTCTCACCGGATTTGGCTGTTGGTGTTTTTACCGGGTTTGATGAACCGCGATCCCTTGGGAAAAGCGAACAGGGGGCCTCGGTCGCTGCTCCAATTTTTCGCCAATTTATGCAGGATGCACTGGCCGATAGTACGGCGACGCCATTTCGTATTCCGCCGGGGATTCGTCTGGTCAGGGTAAATGCGACAACCGGGAGTCCGGCGCGCGCCGGCGAAAAAAGAATCATTCTCGAAGCCTTCAAGCCTGGATCGGTTCCCAGCGGCGAGTCTCAGGTGTTGCGGGGCCTGACCTCAAATGGTGGCGCACCAGCCAGCGGCACGGGTGGATTGTATTAAAATTCCATCGAGGGTAAAACCATGCTCCTTAACACCCAAGCGAAAGAACAATCATAATGCGCGCCGAAATCGCAGCCCTTACCCAGGAAATCAAACAGTCGCTGGAACTGTTGAGGAGGCATCTTTGACTACGACAATGCCTTGCGTCGTCTGGACGAATTAAACGCTGAAACAGAAAACCCCGATTTCTGGAATGATTCCGCGCGTGCACAGGGGCTCATGCGGGAGCGAACCGCTATTGAAGACGGCCTGAAAGTCATTGACCATATAACCCGCGAGCTTGAGGACAATCTGGAACTTCTTGAAATGGGAGAGGCTGAAGGGGACGATGATATCGTCGCCGAGGCCGAGGCCGCACTGGAGGTCGCCCACAAGACTGCCGCCAAGGCGGAATTGCAGACACTGCTGTCCGGTGAAGCTGACGCCAATGACGCCTACCTTGAAGTTCACGCAGGGGCGGGTGGAACCGAGGCCCAGGATTGGGCTGAAATGCTTCTGCGCATGTATACCCGATGGGCGGAATCAAAGGGCCATAAGGTTGAATGGCTGGAAGAAAGCGCAGGCGAAGAAGCCGGCATAAAATCATCGACAATTCGCATTTCAGGCAACAATGCCTATGGTTGGCTGAAGACGGAAAGCGGCGTTCACCGGCTGGTCCGGATTTCGCCCTATGATTCCAGCGCCCGGCGGCATACCAGTTTTTCATCCATCTGGGTTTATCCGGTAATCGACGATACGATCGAGATCGAAATCCTGGACAAGGACTTGCGGGTCGATACCTATCGGGCGTCCGGCGCAGGTGGTCAGCACGTAAACAAAACCGACAGCGCCATTCGTATTACTCACTTACCGACCAATATCGTCGTGCAATGTCAGAATGACCGCTCGCAACACAAAAACCGGGCCGCCGCCATGAGTATGTTGAAAGCGCGTTTGTATGAAGCAGAACTGCAAAGGCGTGAGGATGATTCCCAGGCCGAGCACGATTCCAAAACTGATATTGGCTGGGGTCACCAGATTCGCTCTTACGTGCTGCAACCTTATCAGATGGTCAAGGACTTGCGCACCGAGGTCGAAACCTCGAACACGCAAGCAGTTCTGGACGGGGATCTGGATGATTTCATGGCTGCTGCGCTGGCTGCCAGGGTAAGGGGTAATGATGACGAATAGTTACTGAAGCAGGATTTCCCTGAACAGGACGCCTTCTACTTTTACCTCACCCATCACATCGCGGACGATATCAACAATCCCGGTTCGCATGCGTTCAGTGCCGGGGCCTCCGGCCACGTCTTCGCGGGTTTGCGAGCGCAGATAGCCTTGCATTTTGTCGACAATTTTCAGTTCCTGCGCCTGCAAGAGCGGCAGGTCGCGGGTGACGATTTCAACGACGACCTTGAGTTTTATGTAATTGGTCCGATTGCCTTTTTTCTTCAGGTCGACAACCAGTTGCGGGAACTCATGATAAACCGGAGGGCCTGCGGGGATTTCCACGACCTCCTCTTCTTTTTGTTCTGAGCCACCGAAAACACCCATGAAGTAGGCACCTGCGCCACCGCCTCCCAGCAGCACAACAACGGCACCAATGATCAGAAACAGTTTTTTCTTGCCGCCGCCTGCCCCTTTTTCTCCGCCATTGCCATCTTCATTTTCGTCTTCGTCGATTTCGTCTTCTTCGTCACTCATTGTGCGTATTCCCTGCCCAACCCCTGTTTTTCCCACTTATAATTTAGTGTCACTATTATAACGATGACGTGCGCGGGAGCAATCGGCTGACTAAATCCATTATAAAGTTTTCAAGGTCTCCAGAACCTCTTCAGCGTGACCCTTGACTTTTACCTTGTGCCAGATGTGCCTGACCACACCCTTACCGTCAATCAGGAAAGTGGCGCGCTCGATGCCCATGTATTCCCGTCCGTACAACTTCTTTAAAATCCAGACCCCATAGGCATCGCACAAGACTCCCTCTTCGTCTGACAAAAGCGGAAACGTCAGTTCGTTCTTGGTCTTGAAATTATCGTGTCGCTTGACACTGTCTTTCGAGGCGCCGACGACGACCGCGCCTGCCTTCTGAAAATTGTCGTGTAAATCACGAAAATCCCGGGCCTCGATCGTACAGCCCGGTGTCGAATCCTTCGGGTAAAAATACAAAACAACGTTCTTGCCCCTAAGTTCTTTAAGTGAAAGCGCGCCGTTACCATCAGTTGGCAAATTAAATGAGGGAGCCCTGGAGCCCACTTTTATTGTCATGGAGATATTCCTTGTCGTTAAGCAGTGTATTTAGTTTTCTGAAAAAAGATATGGGACGTATCGGGGGTGAAATGGTATCGTGACGAAACTATTTCATTCTTGAGATGTTGTAATCTGATATTGATTTATGATTGGTCTGTTATCTTAAGTTTAAGCAAAGAATAATTGGAAAAATGACTAATCTCTTTAAAAAAAATAAGTCGAATACATTTTTTCTTGTACTTTTTTGTTTTTTCGCGGGGAGTGCCCAGGCCGCCGAGCTGCGGTGCCCGAAAACCATCGCCGCCATCGAAAATGATTCTCTCAATAGTGCAGCTGGAAAAATATTAAAGTCCCTTTACACTGAACTGGGGTGTTCAGTCGAGTTTGTTGAATTGCCGGCGCGTCGTGGAATCAAGCATTTCAATAGTGCAATAGTTGACGGGGAACTATTCCGCTTACGCCAAGTTGAAAGTCATTATGATCGTCCGTTCATTCGATCTGAATGGCCGCTTTTTGTCCTTTCGAATTCTTTATGGGTGCATCCTGAACTTAAGGACAGTGAGCGTTTCCCAATCGGATATTTCCTGGGGGTCGTTTGGCAGGAAAATTATATGAAGAATATTGAGGGAAAATCCTTCGTTGATTCCAAGAAAATATTTGAGACCTATAATAAAGGACACTTGAGAGGTTTTTTAGCGGCTGACTTCAGCGTGGCGGCCATGGTGAAAAATAATCAGTTGTCGCCGCCACCTGAACGGGAAAAGGTGCTACTCGAGGCCCCGCTTTATCATTATTTAGCCAGTGAATTTGCGCCGATCATGAAACGTTTATCGGATAAATTGAAAACCCTCCCCTTTAAAAATGTCGGTGACAACGTGGAAAACTAGCCGAGCGTGGCCTTGTTTTGGGGAATTCCACTCATGAGGCGGTTTCCCTCGCTTGTTCAAGGAGTGCCGCTGGTTCTGTGACAAGGGTGTTGAAGTGCTCAAGAATTTTTTCTGCAGTTACCGTCATCTTTTCAATTAAGGCGTTGAAATCCTGAACATTAGCGATCTTGGCCAGTTTTTCCTGCAGGCTTTCGGGAATGTCGTGCTGACGGCGTTTGCGTAATTCCCGGGGGATTGTCAGGCGCAGCATACCTTGAAGACCTTTCCAGAGATCAAGCGCCTCAATCAGGTCGTTGGCAATCGCCTGATCAAGGAAACCGTTCTCAGCCAGTTTTGCGAGCGCCAGTCTGGTATCGCGATCAAGAATGTACGGACAGTCATGTGCGTAGCGCAGTTGCAGATACTGGGCGATGAATTCCACATCGACCAGGCCGCCACGGATATGTTTGATGTCCCAGATAAAATCTGTCAGATGGGATTGCAACATGCGCTTACGCATATTGGCGACATCCATCAGCAGCGCATCAGCTTCTCGTCGGCGCGTCAGGGTCTTGTCGATAATCGCGGCAATTTTGCTTTCCAGTTGTTCTGGCGCATTAATGATGCGCGCCCGAGTCAAGGCCATGTGCTCCCAGGTCCAGGCATCTTCCTCGTTGTATTGACAGAACGAGCCAATGCTGGAAGCGATTGGGCCTGCGGTTCCCGAAGGTCGCAAGCGCATATCAACTTCATAAAGATCGCCCTCGCTGGTTTGTGCGGTAATAGCGTTGATCAGGCGTTGGCCCAACCGGGCGAAATAATGGCCGGGGGTCAGGGATTTTGGTCCGTCAGATGCTTCAGAATTTTCCGGGATGTCATAGATAAAAACCAGATCAAGATCGGACTCCGGCGTCATTTCCCGGCTGCCAAGCTTGCCCATTGCCAGGATCGCCATGGAAGCCCCTGTAATACGGCCATGCAGGCTTGCCATTTCTTTTTCGATCTCATCGTAAAGGGCGGAAATGGAAACATCAGCGATATCCGAAAGGGAACAAGCGGCCTCGGTCTGATTGATCGTTGACATCAGGCTGAGTACGCCAACCTGAAAGCGACGGTCATTGGCCCAGCGTCGCGTGGCGACAAGCGTGTCTTCAATGTTTCCACAGCGATCCAGAATTTTCTCTAGCTCATCGGCCATTTCAAGTTTTGCGGGCGGGGTGTCAAAAAATCCCGGGGTCAGCACACTTTCAAGAACCTGTGGACGTCGGCTCAGGTGTTCGGCCAGCCGCGGCGCACCACCCATGATTTCGGCGACAAGACCAAGTAGGCCGGGATTGGAATAAAACATGGAGAACAACTGCACTCCTGAGGGCAAGCCCGAAAGAAACTCGTCGAATTTCAAAAACGTCGTGTCCGGGTCCGGGGTTGCCGCAATGGCTTTCAAAAGGACCGGAAATAATTCTGTCAGCAATTCACGTGAGCGTGCGCTGCGCATAGCCCTGTAGCGCCCGTGATGCCACCCACGGACTGTGCTATCGACAGCATTCGGATTGTTGAAGCCCAGCCTTTCAATTGTATCGATGGTTTCAGGGTCACTGTCTCCACCCGTGAATACCAGGTTTCCCGAAACCGCATCATCGGAACCAAGGGACGGTGCATCCTGGAACAGGGCGCCATAATGGGCTTCGACGGTTTTCAGATGATGGGTCAATTCAACCTTGAAGCTTTCCGTATCCGGATACCGCAAAAAGGCGGCAAGCGCTGCGATGTCTTCCGGATTTTCCGGCAGCGAATGGGTTTGTTTGTCGTCAATCATCTGCAGGCGGTGCTCGACCCGTCGAAGATAACGATATCCGGCGATCATGTCGTCGCGAACGGTGGGGGTGATCTGGTTAAATTCCGTCAAGGCGGCAAGGCTCATGCGGGTCGGGGCAGGGCGCAATTCCGGGACTTTGCCACCCCAGATCAATTGCTGGGTTTGGGCGAAAAATTCTATTTCGCGAATGCCGCCCCGCCCCAGCTTGACGTTGTGTCCGGGCACCGTGATTGCCTCGCCGCCATGATGGGCGTTGATCTGGCGTTTGATGGAATGGATATCCTCGATCGCCGCGAAATCCAGGTTCTTGCGCCATATAAACGGTGTCAACCATTTCAGGAAGGCATCACCCGCCTCCCTGTCTCCGCCTACCGGGCGGGCCTTGATCATGGCGGCGCGCTCCCAGTTCTGGCCAATGCTTTCGTAGTAGTTTTCCGCAGCCAGTACGGAAATGGCCAGCGGGGTCGCGCCCGGGTCGGGGCGAAGTCGAAGGTCAGTGCGAAAGACGTAACCGTCGACGGTGCGTTCTTCCAGCAATTTGACCAGCGCGCGAGCGAAACGGACAAAATGATTTTGCAGGCCTTCCGGATTTTCCGTCTTTATGCGTTCCGGATCGTAAAGAATAATCAGGTCGATATCGCTTGAATAATTTAGCTCCCGCGCTCCCAGTTTGCCCATACCCAGTATAACCAGCCCGGACCCCCGTTCGGGTTGGTCGGCATTTTCAAGGATAAAGGCTCCTTGAGCAGCGGCAATGGCAAGTAAATGGCTTGATGCGGCAGAGATCGCAGACTCAGCCAGGTCCGACAATGCTTCGGTTACCTGTTCCAGTTGCCAGTCGCCGGAAATGTCGCCCAGGGCGATGGCAAGGGAGGCGCGGCGCTTGGCCTGACGCAGGACTTTGGCAAGTTGCGTCGTTCCTTCGTTAGTTGCCGGGACGACCCGCGCATCCGTATCGAGAGTTTTCAGGACCTGCTTCACCGCCTGTTCAGGTCCATTGTGAAATAAAGAGCAAGTGAAGGCTGGGTCCGTTATAATGCTTTGGGTTAGAT
>JADHSW010000053.1 GCA_016776705.1 Rhodospirillales bacterium | reverse complement strand
ATCAATTGGCTGCTGAAATGGCCTTCGGCGCACGCTTGCGCTCTTACCGGTTCGATAAATACCGGACCAAGGAAAAAGCAGAAGACAAGCCCAGCCTGAAAACTCTGAAAATTATTTGCCAGGGGTCGGCCAAGGCCCGCACCGCTTTTGCTCCCAAAGACAAGGTTGCCGACGGCGTCTTCTTTACCCGCGATCTGGTGTCTGAACCGGCAAACGTGATTTACCCTGAAACACTGGCCAAGCAGGCCCAGTCTCTGAGCAAACTGGGAGTCAAGGTCGAGGTTCTGGGCGAGGCGCAAATGCGCAAGCTGGGTATGGGTGCGCTATTGGGTGTCGGTCAGGGAAGCGTGCGCGAATCAAAGCTGGTGGTCATGCAATGGAACGGCAAAAAGGGCAAAGGTAAAGACGATGCTCCGGTTGCCTTCGTCGGAAAGGGCGTTACCTTCGATACCGGTGGTATTTCGATCAAGCCATCGGTCGGCATGGAAGACATGAAATGGGACATGGGCGGCTCCGGCGTCGTCATTGGCCTGATGAAGGCGCTTGCGGGTCGCAAGGCCAACGCAAATGTGGTTGGCGTTGTTGGCCTTGTTGAAAACATGCCTTCGGGAAATGCCCAGCGTCCAGGCGATATTGTTACATCCATGTCAGGCCAGACCATCGAAGTCCTGAACACGGACGCCGAAGGACGCCTCGTTCTTGCCGATGCCCTTTGGTATACCAAGGAGCGTTTCAAGCCGAAATTCATGATCGATCTGGCAACCCTGACCGGGGCCATCATTATCTGCCTGGGCGATGAAAAGGCCGGGCTGTTTTCCAATGATGACAAACTCTCAAAACAGTTGAGTGATGCCGGCGAGGCCGTGGGCGAAAGTATCTGGCGCATGCCCATGGGGGCAAACTACGACAAGCTGTTGAACTGCGATGCGGCTGATATGAAGAATATTTCAGGCGGACGCGGCGCCGGTTCCATTACGGCGGCGCAATTCCTGAAACGCTTTGTCGACAAAACGCCGTGGGCGCATCTGGATATTGCCGGTGTCACATGGTCCAGCAAGGACTCGCCGGTTACGCCCAAGGGCGGCACCGCCTTCGGCGTGCGCCTGCTTGATCGCCTCGTCGCAGATAACTACGAAAAATAGGTTAGCCCAAAACCATGACCGAGGTGTCTTTCTACCATCTACAGAAATCCCGCCTCGAAGACGCCTTGCCTGTGCTGTTGGAAAAGACCCTTTCAGCAGGCAAGCGCGCGCTGGTTATGGTCGGTTCGGATGCGCGTGCGGAACAACTGAACAACGAGTTGTGGAGCTATGTTCAGGGCTCGTGGTTGCCCCACGGCACCGCCAAGGATGGCAGGCCTGAAGATCAGCCGATCTGGTTGACGGCGGGTGATGACAACCTGAATAACGCGACCTTTCTTTTCCTTACCGACGGTGCGGCCAGCGACGATGTTAGTGCTTTTGAGCGTTGTTTTGAGCTGTTCGACGGTAATGACAGCACGCAGGTTGCGGTAGCCCGTGAACGATGGAAGGCTTACAGGGAAGCCGGACATCCGCTTAAATATTTGCAACAGACAGAACGCGGCGGCTGGGAAGAAAAAGCCACCGGTTAAGGGGTTTCGATAACTTCCGGATAATAGCACATTTCGCTGTTCTGGCAGAGTTCTGGCTGTCCACGCAATCCCTTGGCGCAAGACATGATGCTCTTGTTATTTTCACCATTATTTAGCCGTGAGGTTATTTCCAGCACCATATCAAGGCTTTTGATTTTTCGGGTCGTATTGCCATCGCGCCCGGCAATCTTGATGTATTCAACACCGGCTTCTTTCAAGGCGGGAATGGCGCACAGGCCGCAAGGGCCGTATGGCTGGCCGCTTTCAGTGGTGGTAAAACCGCGGGAGAACTTGGACCAGCGCCAGCGATCATAACAGGTATCGTTCTGATCAATTTGTTGGATTTCCCCAGCACTCATTGAGTTACCGTCAAGGCGTTCGGTTTCAAGGCCAAATTGCTCAAAACACAGCGGTCCACCCATCTGGTTTGGCAGATGCAGTGTGTGGCAAAGGCCTTCCTCGTAGGGGCAGCCGTCGTTCAGCACGAACGCCTCGAATTCAATTTCGGGCGCGCCTTTCGCCATGGTCGAGACTTCCTTCAGGGAAACATGGCGCGGTAGAATAATGCGGTCGGCTCCCAATTTTTGGAAATACCGTGCCGTTGCAATATTGCGACATGATGCGGTGGAACTGACGTGCAGGCGAACCGGGAGTTCCAACTCGTTCACCAGTGACAACACCTGGACATCGCCGACGATCAGGGAATCAACACCCATATCGGCCAGCTTCACCGCCAGTTCCTTGACAAATTCAATTTGCTCGGCGGTGTGGGTTGTGCCGTTCAGCGCGACCGAGGTCCGCTTGCCTTCGCCCTGAACGGCACAGATAACTTCTTGCACATCAGCAAGGCTGTTCAGGTTATTGGCGCTGCGCCGGTTGGCGGTGAAATTGCCGTATCGTTTTGTCCATTCTTCGGGAATGACGCCGAAAAACAACTCATCCGCGCCGATGCGGGCGAATTCGGCGGCTTCTTCGACTTTGCTGATGGGGGAAACAATTTTCATGGTCAGTCCAGCGTCACGATGGCTTGGTCAATGACGGAATTTTCAATGGCTGTGGCAATAGCGGCGTTCATGCGTTCGGAATATTCATAGAACCAGGTGTTGCCCCTTTGAAAAACAGGCAGGGCATCTTTTTTCGGATGTGGCTGCTCGATCACCGGCGAAACATAATCCAGACATTCACGGCGACACAGGTGCCCTGGCGCGAATTTCTTTTCAGGCGGCAAATTGATCGAGCCGACTTTGCAAACGTGACTTTTGGCTGAGTACCCCCGCTGTAGATGCAAGGACACGCTGAACCCCGGTGTTTTTTTAGCAGGTGGGCGCGTGTGGGGGGCCAGATCGACTTCGGCATTCTGAATGCCCAATCCGCCAAGAACCTTTTGGAACTGTTTACTGCTGATCGGCCAGACAACTTCGGGGTCTGCATCCGGTGTCGATATCCGGGCTTCCTTAAGGTGTTTGCATAAAAGCCGTCCGGCAGTGACGGAAAGGTTAGGGTATTCAGATGAAACCAGGGCGGCTGTTCCCCAGTCGTTGACGGTTACATCCGTATTATCCGGCAAGACAGGAAGTAGGCGTTTCAGCTTTTTATGTCCCTTATCGGTAAGGTTCGAGAGCACCAGCGAAAAAGGAAGGTTGAAACGATCAGCTTTGAAAATGGCATTGCGGGTCTGATTTGAAGATGGCATCAGGCGCTCGCAGAACTCATTGCCAAGACGAATGTTTCCCAGTCGATAGGAGATGTCGTCGGGAATACAGGGCTGGAATCGACGTTCCAGATCGTCCCGGTCTTCAACCGCGTCAAAATGACTGGATTCGCCAAAGGTAACGGCTAATTTTAACATTTATCCCTGTGATCACTTTCATGGTCAGGCTATTCTGAATTATAGGGGTGATTATCTCCGTGTACTTGATCGTCATTAAGCCTGATTAGTGCGGCTATTCCTTTACAAGGGGGCACCTCCTGTATCAGGCTAGCCAAAACGGTTAGTCTAACAAACAAAAATAGTTTTCAGCCATCTGACGGGTGCCTTCGATTTGAAGCTACAAGTCCATCCAGACCGCGCATTAATCGAGGCTTTGCCTATTGGTTTGGCCATTTGCGATATGGATGGCCGTCTGTCTTACGTAAACAAGGCATTTGCCTCGATCATTGGATACACCGCTGAAGAAGCGATAAACCTGACATATTGGGAAGTGACGCCTAAGGATTTTGAAGACCAGGAGCAAGAACAACTGGCTTCACTTTCCGAGTCTGGGCGATATGGCCCTTACGAAAAAGAATACCTGCATAAAGACGGACACAGGGTTCCCGTGCGCCTGTCGGGTGTTCTGATTCGTGAGAATGATCAGCAAATGATCTGGTCAAGTGTTGAAGATATTTCCATTAGCAAGACTGCGGACGAACTTTCTGAAAAAACCGAATTACTTGAAACAACATTCGAGAACATGGCCGATGGCATCAGTCTGGTCGATGCTGACCTTAACGTACTTGCCTATAACCGGCGATTTCTCGAAGTTCAAAGGTTTCCTGCTGAAAATTTTCAACCGGGAGACCCTCTTGAAAAGTTCGTGCGCTTTAATGTCGAACGCGGTGAATATGGCCCTGGCGATACGGAGGCGTTGGTTCGTAAGTACGTTGAGCGGGCCCAAAAATGTAATCCGCCCTTGTTTGAGCGGACCAGTCCCGATGGAAAGGTTATCGAAATTCGTCGCCACCCAATGCCTGATGGCGGCTTCGTCTCTCTTTATTCGGATGTTACCGAACGAAAAAATGCTGAAAAAGCCTTGCAGAAAAGCGAGCACAAGTTCCGGGAATTCACCAATATAGCCACAGACTGGTTTTGGGAGATGGATAAGGATTTGCGCTTCACTTACTTCTCTCCGCGTAACAAGGAAATAACAGGCTTTAACCCGGAAATATATATCGGTAAAACCCGGCGTGAGATCAGTTTTGGCAAAAGCGATAACGAGTATTGGCAGCGTCATCTGGCCGATCTTGACGCCCATAGAAAATTTAGAAATTTCGAGTACGACTTGCAAATAGCAAGCGGGCGTGTATTGACAATATCCATTAGCGGCAATCCGGTTTTCGACGATCAAGATGTTTTTCAAGGATACTTGGGCACGGGACAAGACGTTACCGAACACAAGCAATCTGAGAAGGCATTACTGAAAAGTGAAGCCCGTTTCAGGGAGTTCGCCGAAGTGTCGTCTGACTGGTTGTGGGAAATGGATTCCACTCTTCGCTTCACCTATGTTTCGGACCGCTACCTTGATATCACAAACCGGGATGCGAAAGAAGTTCTGGGAAAAACTCGAAAAGAACTCAGTCATATGGATACCGATACGGATTATTGGCAAAAGCACTTGGCCGATATGGATGCGCATCGAAAGTTTCGAAATTTTGAGTACGACTTAATATTTGAAGGGGGAAAAACCCTGACGGTATCTATTAGCGGTACTCCGGTCTTTGATGCAGACGGAATTTTTCAAGGGTATTATGGCTCCGGGCGGGACATCACAGAGCGCAAACGAGCAGAAAAACACCTTCGTGAAAGCGAAGAGCGGTTCCGCGCCCTTTACCATCAATCCCCATCGGGCGTGTGTCTGGAAGATTATTCTCTTGTTAAACAGCGTATTGACCGGTTGCGCGAGGAAGGTATTACAGATCTCCGGCATTATTTTGAAGAGCATGAGGACGAGCTTAAGGACGCGGTCATGGACATCTTGCTGCTTGATGCAAATGATACTCTGATACGAATGTTTGGGGCGAGCTCGTTCGAAGAATTCAAAGAATACGATGACAATTTCGATCTTTGGAAAAACAGTGGGTGGTCGGAATTTTACATTGGCGAACTGGTGGCTTTGGCGGCAGGTGAGCATACTTATTCCAATGAATTTCAAGATTTCAAAGTTGATGGTTCAATCATTGAAGTCAGTTGTACCAGCAGGGTCGTTACGGGCCGTGAAGACGACTGGTCCGAAGTCATTTCCACTCATGAAGATATTACGGCGCGAAAGTTGGTTGAGGAACAATTACGTCTACAGGCCACCATCGATCAGATTACGGGCCTGCCAAATCGCTCGCTGCTATTCGATCGTTTGGCCCGCTCGATTGAACATGCCCGGCGCGAGCAACGCAATGTAGGGCTGATTTTTGTCGATCTTGATCACTTCAAGCAGGTCAATGACACCCGTGGCCACGCGGCTGGCGATCAGTTGTTGAAGCTTATTGGCGAAAGACTGGTTAATCTGGTTCGCCAGGAGGACACCGTGGCCCGCCTTGGTGGCGATGAATTTATTATTTTGTTGAATGACGTAGACTTACCCAACGGACCAGAAACTGTTGCAACAAAAATTATTGATGTTTTCGCGCCTGCCTTCGAACTGGATGGCATTGAAACTTTCGTAACAGCCAGTTTGGGGGTTGCTATCTACCCCGATGACGGAGAAGAGTCGGAAGTTCTTCTGCAGCATGCCGATGCCGCGATGTATAAATCCAAGCGGCAGGGACGCAATACGTTCCGCTTTTTTACGCCGGGGCTAAACGATCTTGCACAACAGCACAGCCGTATTGCCGAACGCCTTCGCCATGCCCTGTACCGTGAGGATTTTGAACTCTATTTTCAGCCTGTGGTCGATGTGTTCCAGGACCGGGTCGCTGCTGTTGAAGCACTGATACGCTGGGACGACGCAATATTGAAAGACGTGGACCCCGGTCAATTGATCACGGTGGCGGAAGATGCCGGATTTATCCTGCCGATCGAAAAATGGGTCCTTGATGAAGCCTGTCGCCAAGTTGCCTCATGGCGGGCGGATGTTGCTCCGACCTTAATTCTTAGCGTCAATATATCAAGATCAAATTTTAGAAATCATGGTCTTATTGATGTAGTGCGGGATGCCTTGAGTGGATGTAATCTGCCAGCTGAAGCGCTGGCCATAGAAATTACGGAATCAGTCCTTATCGAAGATTCTGTGCAAATTATTGAACGATTGAATGAACTGTCAGCCATGGGAGTGAGGCTTGCTCTCGACGATTTTGGCACCGGTTATTCATCCTTTGCATATCTGAAACACTTCCAGGTAAACGCACTGAAAATTGATCAAACATTTATCAAGGACATAGTCACCAATTCCCGGGATTTGGCTCTGGTGAACGCGATCATCGCCATGTGCGGCAGCCTTGATCTTCCTGTAGTAGCAGAAGGAGTCGAAACCCCTGAACAACTGGCGTTACTTCGCTCAAGGGGGTGTCACTTAATTCAGGGATTTCATTTTAGTGAGCCGCTATCGGCTATCGAAATGACCCGGTATCTGAGCGGTGATCTACCGCGGGTCGCTGAGAGTTAATCTACTTCCGTCGCCTCGATCTCGGCTTCCATTGCCATCCAAATGTCTTCGGCATCGGCCAGGGCTGATTTTGCATCGCCAAGTTTAACCTGCAATTCCATCAAGGCTGATGTCGATCCTTCGTAGATCTCCGGTGCCGCCAGTTGGTTCTCCAGGTCGGCCAACTTTTTCACCATCTTTTCGACGTGCTTCTCAGCTTCCTTGGCCTTTTTGCGCAGGCCTGAGGTTTCTGCACGAGCCTTGGCTCTTTCCTTGCGCGCCTGTTTACGGTTTTTCGATCCTTCACCATTTCCACGCCCGTCTGCCTTGCTGTTGGAGCGGCGATCATCGAGCAGCTTGGCGCGATAATCGTCCAAATCGCCATCCCATGTTTTGCAGCCACCGCCATCGACCAGCCACAGGCGGTCGCAGACCAGTTCGATCAGATGCGGATCGTGACTGACAAGGATTACGGCCCCCTCGAAATCGTTCAGGGCATGGACCAGGGATTCGCGGGAGTCCACATCCAGATGGTTTGTCGGTTCATCAAGCAGCAGGACGTGGGGTTTCTCAAGGCTCATGACCGCGAATAACAGTCGCGCCTTCTCGCCACCCGACAGGTCGGCAACCAGCGTATCGGCTTTGTCTGCACCGAAACCGAAATGGCCAAGGTGGCCACGTACCTTTGATTCAGGCTGGGTGGCAAGTTTACTCGCCATAATCTGATAGGCGGTGGAGGTAACGCTCAATTCTTCGGTCTGATGCTGGGCAAAATAACCGATGCGTAGTTTTGACGATTTTCGCAACTTGCCAGCCATCGGCTTAAGTCGGTCGGACAGCAGCTTGACCAGCGTCGATTTGCCGTTGCCATTGGCGCCGATAAGGCCGATTCGATCATCCATATCGATGCGCAGGTCCAGGCCTCGTAACACAGGTTTGTCGACCACGTAACCGACCTCGGTATCTTCAAGCGAGATGATCGGTGGTGGCAGGGCATCAGGATTGGGAAAATCAAAGGCGACGGTGCGTTCTTCCATCATTGATGCGATGGGCTGCATACGGGCCAGCATTTTTATGCGGCTTTGGGCTTGCTTGGCCTTGTTTGCCTGGGCGCGAAAGCGGTCAACGAAGGACTGGATATGTTGTTGGGCAGCTATTTGCTTGGTGCGCATCTTGGCTTCGTTGGCCAGGCGTTCGGCGCGGGTTTTTTCGAAACGATCGTAACCACCTGCGTATCGGATCAGTTTGGTGGCCTGTAAATGAATGATTTCGTTGACTGACGCATTTAGCAAGGTGCGGTCATGGCTGATCACCAACATGGTGCCGCGCCAGTTGGCGAGGTAATTTTCCAGCCAGATTGTCGCTTCCAGATCAAGGTGGTTGGTTGGCTCATCCAGCAGTAACAGGTCAGGATTTGAAAACAACACGGCGGCCAGGGCGACACGCATGCGCCAACCCCCGGAAAAATCCGAGCAGGGCCTGCTCTGGGCTTCTTCATTGAAGCCAAGGCCGGACAGGATTGCCGCCGCCCGGGCCGGGGCCGTATGGGATTCGATATCGGCAAGGCGGGTGTGGATGTCGGCGATACGACCGGGGTCACTGGCGTGTTCAGCTTCATCCAGTAGTTGTGCGCGCTCCGTATCGGCGGCAAGCACTGCATCGACAAGGCTGGTTGTACCGCCGGGGGCTTCCTGGGCGACAGTGCCAATGCGGACACGGTTCCTGATATTGATCGAACCGCTATCGGGGTGCAGTTCGCCCAGGATCATTTTAAACAGTGTCGATTTACCGGTTCCGTTGCGCCCGACCAGCCCAGCCTTGTGGCCAGCGGGAAGGGCGACGGAAGCCTGATCGAACAGGACGCGACCGCCAATGCGGTATGTAAGGTCATTGATGTGAAGCATGGGCGACCTGATAGCACGCATCGGTCCGAAGGGAAAAGGCCTTAAAATGAATATTAGCAAGCTCTTGCCAACGCCTGTCTATGGGTCTATAACCCGCGGCCTTAACACCGGGAAGGGGGCAAGCCTTCAATTGGCCGTCAGGCACCGGTAATAAATCGTATTAACAGATTTGGAGGGACTTGGGGAATGGCTATTGAACGCACCCTGTCCATCATTAAACCGGACGCTACTGAACGTAATATTACTGGCAAAATCAATGCCATGTTTGAAGACGCAGGCCTGCGCATCGTCGCTCAACGACGTATTCGCCTGTCGCGCGAACAGGCCGAAGCCTTCTACGATGTTCACAAGGAACGCTCGTTCTTCGGTGAACTGGTCGATTACATGATCTCTGGCCCTGTTGTTGCTCAGGTTCTGGAAGGCGAAAACGCTGTCCTTGCGCACCGCACAGTCATGGGCGCTACCAACCCGGCTCAGGCCGACGAGGGCACCGTGCGCAAGGAATTTGCGCTCAATGTGCAGGAGAACTCTGTACACGGCTCAGACAGCGTTGAAAACGCCGCCAAGGAAATCAGCTTCTTCTTCTCCGACGCTGAAATCGTCGGTTAATTCGACTGAAATAAAATTTCTAAGAAAGCCCTCCGGCGAAAGCCGGGGGGCTTTTTTTGTGAGCTAATCTATTTCAATAAATCAAATTGCCTCGATAAATACACAATAGTTGGGCCATTTTAATGAATGGGAAATCTGGGTATCGTTGGTATCGTGGTCATCAATATCGGGGTCAAATAACAAAAGGGGCCAAAATGAACGGATCAGCCAAGTAAACAGCCATCCAGCGAGTTGACGCACGGGTTGACGATTTTTCCGGTCTGGAATGGTGTGTGACCCGGGGCCATAAACTGGCCGCTTACGGTATGACTGAAAATGAAGTTTTCACCTGTACAAATTCCTTTCTCCATAGCTTGAAGATGATTGCCCAGGGACGTTGTATGGGGACGCCGCATATTCAGACCGGCATCTGGATTATTTTTCCACTATCGTTTGGGGAATCGACGGCAGGGAGACGACGAGGATGCGTTTGCGGTCGACCAGATAGTCCGTGAGCCCGGCTCCCAGCCACATGGAGGCCAGGGCGACCCAGGCCGTTAGCGAAAATATGGTAGATCCGCTGATGCCCGTACCGACCGCGCAACCGCCCGCCAGCATGCCGCCAAATCCCATCAGCACCGCGCCACCGATATAGCGTGGCATGCGGCGTTGGTCGTCGAAGCATTCCATTTTCAACGTACCGCTCAGAAACGCCGCCAGCATGGCCCCGAAAAAGATTCCCGGAACAAGTCCCAGGTTAAAGTCCAGGGGTATGCTGGGCTCGTTAATCAGTGTCATCAGGGTATCGGCGGAGGGGCCGATCAGGGTGATGCTCATGACCTGAACCGGTTTGAAAGACTGATACGACATGGAATAGGTGAAAAGCCAACCGAAGGCGATCATCAGGCCTACGCCAATTGCACCCAAGGAACGCCAACCGCCAATCTTGTTGGCGATGGCGTAGTAGGTGGCTCCGGCCATCCCGATCAGGCCGATTGCCAACGTGCTGTCGTAGCTCAATCCGAAGATCGCCATCAGGTCGCGTTCCGCACCGCCTGCAACCGTCCATAGACCGGATAGATACTCGCGTGCAGGCGACAGGATGCCACTCAAGGAGGCTTGTGCTGTGACAGTCAGGATTAAACCGGTAACGAAGGAGCGCAGGTTGCCGGTTCCCGCCAGCACCAATAAGCGCGAGGCGCAACCCCGCGCCATGACCATGCCCGTACCAAACATCAGGCCGCCAATAATTGCACCGGACAGGCTGCCGCGAGAGGCCAGTTGGCGGGCCTCAGTTACTTCCAGAAGATCCATTGTTATGAGAATTTGAGTGGCCGAAACGGCGGCGAAGAAAGTCAGCAACCAGACGCTGACGCTGGCACCGATTGAACCGCGAAAGAATTCAATCACGGCGGCGCGAAGACAAAAACGGCTGCGTTGGGCGAGTATGCCAAAGAAGAGGCCGACAAGCAGGCTTCCCAGTGTCAGAACGCCGCCTTCACCCAACCAGTCTATCGCGTCGAGCAGACTCATCACGCATCTCCAATTAATATTACGATAAACTAATATAAAGTTCGCTGCAGTGCAATAATAATTGTAAAATTTCAGTGCAATCTGCGTTCGCATGAACGCAGGTAAGATGCTCTAACTGTTCATGAAACGATCAAATTATCTGCATTGAAATGAAACCCTTCAATGCAGATTGATCTAGTATATCGTCAAGGGGCTGAAGCCGCCTTCCGGCGCGCCATTACCGTCGATCAAAACCTGTTCGTTTTTGATATCAACGCGGTCTTCGGCAATCAGTTTTACGGCCATCGGGTAGATAACGTGTTCCTTGACCAGGATACGCGCCGTCAGGTCCGCGGCCGTGTCACCCCGGAGCACAGGAACCTGTGCTTGAACGATGATCGGTCCGGTATCCATTTCCGGTCGGACAAAATGAACAGTGCAGCCGGATTTATCGACGCCTGCGTCGATGGCGCGTTGCTGTACGTCCAGTCCCCTGAACTCGGGCAGGAGGGAAGGATGGATGTTGATCAGGCGGTCTTTCCAGTACTCGACAAAACCATCGCTGAGAATACGCATGAAACCGGCAAGGCAAAGCAGGTCAACATCGAAACGTTCAATGGCTTCGCGCAGGGATGCATCAAAGGAATCGCGGCTTTTGAAATCCATGTGGCTGATGACGGTGGTCGGGATGCCAGCGGTCTTGGCTCGCGCCAACCCCTGCACGCCGTCGATGTTGGAGACGACGAGACTTATTTCTGCGGGATAAGCGTCATCGGCGCAGGCGTCGATCAGGGATTGCAAGTTCGAACCCCGTCCCGATATCAGCACACAGAGCTTTAATTTGGCCATTGGTCTTCAATATTTGCAATTTCAACGCCTTTGCTGTCGCGTTTGACGACCCGGCCAATGGTTTTTACGGTTTCGCCATTTTCGGCAAGCACGCTTGCAAGGGCTTCGGCCTGCCCGGCCTTTACGATAACGGCCATGCCGATACCACAGTTGAAGGTGCGGGCCATCTCGTTCTGGGCAATGCCCCCGGCTTTTGCCAACCAGTCAAAGACGCCAGGCAGTTGCCACGCGGCGGCGTCAAGGTCAGCGCCCAGGCCATCAGGGAGAACACGGGGGATATTTTCCAGCAAGCCGCCGCCGGTAATGTGGGCCAGTCCATGCACGCCGCCTGTGGCGATTGCGGCAAGGCAGCTTTTCACATATATGCGTGTTGGTTCCAGCAGGGCGTCCGCAAGTCTGGTGCCGGGCTGGAAGGGAGATTCGTCGGCATAGTCCAGACCGGCTTTTTCAACAACGCGGCGCACCAGTGAAAATCCATTCGAATGCAGGCCACTTGCTGCAAGGCCCAGAATGACATCGCCTTCGCCGACCTTGTCACCTGTCAGGATTGCCTCGCGCTCAACCGCGCCGACGGAAAATCCGGCCAGATCGTAATCGCCCTTGGCGTACATACCGGGCATTTCGGCAGTCTCGCCGCCAATCAGGGCGCATCCTGCGCGGCGGCAGCCTTCGGCGATACCTGAAACGATATCGGTTCCGGCCGCGACATCCAGTTTGGCGGTGGCGAAATAATCCAGGAAGAACAAGGGTTCCGCGCCCTGTACGACCAGATCGTTGACACACATGGCGACGAGGTCGATGCCGACTGTGTCATGCTTGCCCGCCTCGATGGCGACTTTCAACTTGGTGCCGACGCCGTCCGTGCCGGCGACAAGCACCGGATCGTTGTATCCGGCGGCTTTAAGGTCAAACATAGCGCCGAATCCGCCCAGTCCCGAGGCGACGCCAGCACGCGCCGTAGATTTGGCCAGAGGCTTGATCGCATCGACCAGGGCTTCCCCTGCATCAATGTCTACGCCTGCATCCTTGTAACTAAGGCCGTTAATGGCTTCCTCCATCCGTCAGGTGTGCTAAGTTCCGCTTCAAATCCGAAGGCAGAAGATACTTTATCTGGGGCTGTTTGCAATGATCGATCCATGTTTGGGGAGGACAATCCGCACTTTTATGCTGCTCGTGGCGGCAAGTTTCATCTTGTTCCACAGCAGCGTCTGCAATGGCATGGCCAGCGAGCGTGATGTCTTTAGCGTTCGCGGGGTAAAAGTAGACGAGACGGCGGCATCCACATCCGAAGCCCGCGACAAGGCTCTGATGAAGGCTGAAGGGGCGGCTTTCCGCCAACTTCTTGAACGCCTGACAATGCGCAGTGACCATTTCCGCCTGCCAGATTTCAGTGCTTCCGAAATTGCCGCCTATGTGCTGGATTTCGAAGTTGCCCAGGAAAAGGCGTCAGCCGTTCGTTATCTGGCGACGTTGAATTATAGCTTCAAGCCCGATGAAGTGCGCCGTTTGTTGATCGACAGGAGCATCTCCTTCGCAGAGACAACGTCAAAGCCGGTTCTTGTTCTTCCCGTCTATCAGGCGGCGGGAACCCTGTTGTTATGGGATGATCCAAATCCGTGGCGTCAGGCGTGGATTCATCGCCCGGAGCTTTATTCCCTTGTTCCAGCGATTCTGCCCCGGGGCGACTTGTCCGATATTGCGGCGATTGGCCCTGAACAGGCCGTTGCCGGTGACGACCAGCGCTTATCCGTGATTGCCTCGCGTTATGATGCTGGCGATACCGTGGTCGCCCATGCGACGCTTAAAATGGATCGTGGACGCCCCGACCTGGAAGTTTATGTCACCCGCTATGGCACGGCCATGCAGGAACAGACGGTTGTAAAAAGCTTCGCCTCGCATGATCAGGAATCACTTGAAGCCCTTCTTTCGCGCGCCGCCATCGAATTGACCAGCCAGATAGAAGACAACTGGAAGCGCGACAATCTTCTGCAATTTGGTTCTCAGGCTGTGATTGCCGTCAAGATCAGGATCAACAGTCTTAAGGATTGGCTGGACATAAGACGCAGGTTAGGCGGTGTCGCCGTGATCCGGCGTAGCGACGTGGTTATTCTTTCCCTGGACGAAGTACGGGTCAATCTTCACTACATCGGCGAGCCGGAACAGCTTGCCCTGGCGTTGGAACAGGCTGATCTAGCGATAAACCGCGATGGCGATGGCTGGGTATTGGAGTTGGGACAATAATACAGCAATTTAACGGCTCTGATCTGGATCTGAATATACCCAACATGATTACCCTTGGGCGTTTGCTTGCGGTGCCGGTGACCGTGTGGCTTATCATGAACGATTTTATTTTTGCCGCCTTCTGGCTGTTTGTCGCCGCCGGAATCAGCGATGCCGTCGATGGTTTTTTGGCCAAGCGATGGAATCAAGTGACGGAATTTGGCGCCTATCTGGACCCGCTGGCCGACAAGGCTTTGCTGGTTAGTGTTTTTATCACCTTGGGCGTTCAGGGATACCTGGAAAGCTGGCTGGTTATATTGGTGGTTTTTCGTGATGTTATGATTGTCGGCGCGGTGGTTTTATTCCAGACCATGGTCCGCAAGCTGGAAATGGACCCCTTGTTTATCAGCAAGGTCAACACGCTGGCGCAGATTGTATTGGTCGCTGTCGTGCTTGGCGCTAGCGGCTTGGGATTCAACTCGGGCCTGTTCAAGGAGATGATGATCGGTATAGTTGCTGTAACGACAATGGCTTCCGGATTATCGTATCTTGTCGTGATTATGCGCCGCCTGGATTCAGACTAGTGGGGGACCCGATGAGTGATGACCGCAAAGCTTTCTTCTGGATTGCCGGGTTCCTTGTTGTTGCCTTTTTCCTGTATGCACTCAGCAGTATTATGACGCCTTTTGTCGCCGGATTGGCGGTCGCCTATTTTTTCGACCCGGTCGCGGACCGGCTGGAAAAAGCGGGTGCGTCCCGCGGCCTGGCCGCTGGCCTTGTCATCCTTGCTTTCCTAGGGCTAGCCGGGATTATTCTGGTGCTTCTGTTTCCATTGCTGCAGGCGCAGGTGGTTGGCCTGGTTGCCCGCATTCCTGATCTAATCGAACTTTTGCGAGAGCGCGCCGCCCCGATTGTCGAGCTTTTGCAGGATAAACTGTCCAGCGGTGAGATGGACGAACTAAAGGGGGCGGCTGAGTCTTACGCCGGAAAAATTCTGTCCTGGCTGGGCGGGATGCTTCAAAATTTGTGGAGCGGCGGTATGGCGTTCTTCAATTTGCTGTCGCTGATTGTCATCACGCCGCTGGCGGCTTTTTATCTGCTTCGTGACTGGGACATCATCGTGGCGCGCTTCGATCATCTGCTGCCGCGT
>JADHSW010000052.1 GCA_016776705.1 Rhodospirillales bacterium | reverse complement strand
CAGGGCAATATCAAAAGAACCATAAATATCATGAAGGATCAGCGCCATTTTTTGCAGCTTTTGCGCACTCAATTGATCCAGTTTAGTGAAATCCTTAATAAATACCGCATCCGCCCAAAAATCCTGACTTAACCCCTTGAACAGATCATTATTGATGAGCAACGGCTGCACGGTTCTGCTGACCAACGGGAAAAACCGGTGAAACACGAAGCCGGACTGTCTCAGGAACATCTCGACTTCGGAAAAAAGCGGTTGCCCTTTGTACATGGGCAAAAATTCAACTTCCGTCTGGATAACAAGACAATCCCGTAGCCGGTTGACGCCGTTTATGAAAACCTCCAGTTCCCCGCCCTGAATATCAATTTTCAGGTAATCGATATTATTAATCTCCTCAACGTCATCCAGTCGTACGGTAGGAATTGTGAGGCGTTCCTGAACGGCTCCCCATTCCGGAAATCCATGAAAGTAGCTGAGCAATTCTGAATTTGGTTCCAGAAGAGAAGTCATCCCCTGGGCCTTGCATACCTTAAGTTCTTGTTCGTTTCCGTCATAAACAGCAAGAGGAAGATAAGTGTCGTTTTCCCCCTTCATTTCGTTCAGTCGAACAATCGCATCCGGATTTGGTTCAAATCCTGTTACTCGCGCCTTCCCGGCAACAAGGAGCGGTTTATAGGGTGCATCGCCATCAATGGGATTTGCACCGATATCGACAACGTCGATAAGTTGCTCAAAATCGACCAGCCCCCCTAAAGATGGTTTGTTATGCGGCATTATTTTTCCCTTAATTATCCATCTTTCTCGTTGAAACCGTCCAGCAGTTCCAAGGCGGCGGAATGGGGGTCTATGGTCCGGTTCATGGCTTTATCCAGCAGAACCGCCAGCTTGCCATCTCGTTGTTTGCGCAATCGCTCCCGCACCACGTCTTCCGCCGATTTCAGTATGCGCATTTCTGCAATGCGGCGTTTGCGCATTTCCATCTCGCCGGATTTGTTCAGGTGTTCCAGATGAGCATCGATAGCTGCGACCAGATCTTCAATGCCTTCGCCCCTTTCAGAACTTGTGGGAATAACCACAGGCTTCCATTCCCTGGATCGCATGGTGTGACGCCCAAGCGAAAGCATCCCCTGAAGATCGGCGATGGTGCGCGGGGCATCATCACGGTCGCATTTTGAAACCGCATGAATATCGGCAATTTCCAGCACGCCTGCCTTGATGGCCTGAATTTCATCGCCAAGACCGGGCGCCGATACGACGACAACCGTATGGGCGGCGCTGACGATATCCACTTCATCCTGGCCAACGCCAACGGTTTCAATCAGCACGATATCGAAACCGGCGGCGTCAAGAACATCCACCGTATCCAGCGCAGGCCGGGCGAGGCCGCCCAGCGCGCCACCGGTCGCCATGGAGCGGATAAAGACCCCGTCATCGCCTGTTAAATCGTTCATTCGCACCCGATCCCCAAGGATTGAGCCGCCGGAAAAAGGGCTGGAAGGATCTACCGCTATGATGCCAACCTTGCGGCCGGTTTTCCTGAATTCCAGGGTAAGGGAGCGCACCATTGTCGACTTGCCACTGCCCGGGACCCCTGTCAGGCCAATGACGTGGGCGCGGCCGCTGTGGCGAAAAATCTTCGCCATGGCGATCCGGTCATCCGGGTTTCCTGTTTCGGCCTTTGACATCATGCGGGCAATGGCGCGCGGTTGTCCTTCAAGAACCAGTTTGATTAGTTCATCATTGTTTTTCTTTTTATCACTCACAACTCGGACAATCCCTTGCGATAACGATGGGCCAGTTTAACGTAATGGGGGGCTGTATAGCGTATCATTTCAAGGTCGGTCTGGCGTATATCGCGCAGATATCTAGCTGGCATTCCGCCCCATAATTGCCCGCCAGGAACCCGTTTCCCCGGCGGCACCAGCGCCCCGGCGGCGACCATGGCCCCACTTTCGACAACAGCGCCGTCCAAGATGGTCGCATTCATGCCGATGAAACAGCCATCTTCCAGCGTGCAGGCATGGATTACCGCCATGTGGCCGATGGTGATATCATCACCGATATACGTTCCCTGCCCTTCGCCCGAAACATGGACAATGGTGCCGTCCTGAATATTGGTTCTTTCGCCAACGCGGATTTCGTTGACGTCGCCACGAAGCAGACAGTTGAACCAGATACCGCTTTCACTGCCGATAACCACGTCGCCAATGATGGTCGCGTTGGGAGCGATGAAGGCGTCGTCGGCAATGGTGGGGACGGTTTCCTCGTAGGGTAGAATTAAGCCTGACATTTTTTACACCTGTAACCAATAGCGCATGGCTGCGCTGACCGCATGCGGTTGTTCCAGCGGCGCAAGATGGCCGCTGTCTTCAATGATCACCAGAACCGACCCTGTAACGGCGTCGGCAATGGCCCGATGTTGTTCTAATGGAGTTAGCGTATCCTGGCGTCCACAAATGACTACCGTGGGAAATTTAACACGGGCCAGAACATCAAACCCGTCTTTACGGCTCATAATGGTGTGTTGCTGCCTGATAAAGGCATCCTTGCCGATATTTTCGGCCATGGTTATGATTTGGGACGTCAAGACCTTGTCGTTCAATCTGTCCTGATGGATCAACATTGGTAAAAGACGCGCTGTAACACCCTTGAACTTGCCTTCCTGGACCTGACCGATAAAACCTGTCCGCCGTTCGCGTTGCTCATCGGAATCCGCCAGCGCCGAGGTATCGATCAAGGCCAGTCGGGTGACACGCTCAGGGGCCTGACGCAGGATTTCCTGGGCAACATAACCGCCCATGGACAACCCGGCCAGGGCAAAGGTTTCGGGGGCCTCGCTTAAAGTGCGGGCAGCCATGGCCTCAATCGTGTCATCGCGGGTCAAGTCGGCGACGCTGATGTCCACCAGATCAGACAGGGTGTCGATCTGGTGGGACCAAAGTATTTTATCGCACAACAATCCCGGAAGCAGCAGTAGCGGTGTTTTATTCATAACCCTCACTTGATCAGTTTACTTAATTCCCTGAACTGGGGTGTTCCTGCACGGCCCAGCCATTCGAACACCACCATTTCCGTCGTCACAATTTCCGCTCCCGCCCCGCTGAGCCGGTGCAGGGCCATTGAGTGGCTGTCGGGGCTTCTGGACGTCGTCGCATCAGCAACTACGAAGACTTGCACATCTCGATGAAGTAAATCCATCGCCGTTTGCAGGACGCAGACATGGGCCTCCATTCCCGCGATCACCGCTTGCTCGCGTCCAAGGGCGTTAAAGCGCGATACGTAGTCGTCGTTGTCCATACAAGAGAAGCTCAATTTTTCAATGGGCGCGCTATTTGACAATTCAGACAACCGGCCCAACGTCGCCCCCAATCCCTTGGGATACTGCTCTGACACAAGCTGCGGGATTGAAAGTTGCTGAGCAGATTTCATCAGGATCGACGTATTTCCGACAACCTGATCGATGCCATTCATGACCCCGGCAAGCTTTTCCTGTATATCGACAACCAGTAGTGTGGATTTTTCCGCCTTGATCAGCATGGGCTACCTTCCGTAGAATTGGAGAATCAACTGGTTAATGTCTAGCGCATGTGAGGTGTCGGGCCAAGGAATCAGCATTCATCCCCACCAGGAACATTGACTTACACACCGGAAAGCCTAATATCCCGCTTTCCTCAACTAAAGGACGGGGATCAAAAGGTAGTCATAAATGGCAGCCTGAATGACCCAAACCATATGAATTTTTCTGATCTTGGACTCGGTGACGGCGTCCTAAAAGCCGTCGAAGACGCAGGTTACAACACCCCCACCCCCATTCAGGCACAGGCAATACCCGTTGTGCTGATGGGCCGTGATATCCTTGGTTGTGCGCAGACAGGCACTGGTAAAACGGCAGGTTTCACCCTGCCCATGATTGACATTCTGGCCTCGGGCCGGGCGAAAGCACGCATGCCGCGCTCGCTGATCCTTGAGCCTACCCGCGAACTTGCGGCCCAGGTCGCAGACAACTTCGACACTTATGGCAAGTATCACAAGCTGTCCAAGGCGCTGCTTATTGGCGGCTCGTCCATGAACGAGCAGATGAAGGTCATTGACCGGGGACCCGACGTTTTAATTGCTACCCCCGGACGCCTGCTTGATCTTTTCGAGCGTGGTCGCCTGCTGATGACCGACGTCAAGATCCTGGTTATCGATGAAGCCGACCGTATGCTGGACATGGGCTTTATTCCTGACGTCGAAAAAATTGTCTCGATGATTTCACCCATGCGCCAGACCTTGTTCTTTTCAGCAACCATGGCCCCGGAAATCAGACGCCTTGCGGACAAATTCCTGATGAACCCGAAGGAAATCACCGTCGCCAAGCTTGAGACAAGCGACGAGACCATCACCCAGGGACTGGTCATGGTTCCCCACGGCGATGGCAGGCGTCCTGGTGGCGGGCAAAAGGAAAAGCGCGCGGCCCTGCGCAGGCTAATTGCCCAGGAAGACGTCAAGGACGCACTCATTTTCTGTAACAGAAAGCGTGATATTGGCACTCTCTACCGCTCCATGACCAAGCACGGCTTCTCGGTCGGTCAACTGCACGGCGACATGGCCCAACCGGCACGCATGGAAATGCTGAAGCGCTTTAAAAACAACGAATTCACCTACATGATCTGCAGCGATGTTGCGGCACGCGGCCTCGATATTCCCGCCCTTAGTCATGTTTTCAATTTCGACGTTCCCTCCCATGCCGAAGATTATGTTCATCGCATCGGTCGCACCGGACGGGCCGGCGTTCAGGGCCACGCCTTCACCATCGCCGTCGCCGAAGATCGTAAGTATCTTGAGGCCATTACAAAGCTGATCGGTAAAGAAATTCCACCATTCGGGCAATCCGGCTTCAAAGTCTTGTCTCCTGCCGAAACTGAATCGACCAGGCCTGAAACCGCCAAAGCCGAACCGGCAATTGATGCTGGCGAAATCGATAAAAGTGAACCCGATACCCCGCGCAAGCAGGAACGTGGTGGACGTGGACGCAACCGCGGCGGACGCAATCGGGGTGGACGCGAGCAAAAGTCCGAGCAATCCGCCATAGAAAAACCCAAACCGCGGAAAGAAAAACCAAAACCCCGCAATGAAGACAGACGCCCAAAGAAAACGGCTGAACCTAGCCAGAATCAAAACAATGAAAACGCGAAATTTGCCGACAGCGGGCACGTACCGGCCTTTATGCAGCGCCCTGCGGGCTCTAAAAAAACCTAGTGTAATGGCCCTTAGCTGACAATTTTTTGTATCTAGAAGGATACAGAAGAGTTCCATTGGGACGATTAATCGCCTCTTGTAAACGCTTCATATTTTTTAAGTATAAGGTCATACAAACCTTCGTTTTTTATACTGTCGAGGGCTTGTTGGAACTTTTGGATGATCCAATCGGGTGTGTTTCGATGAAACGCAATCGACACATCGGAAGAATCAACCGTATAAACAATTTCAAATTCATCTGGATCGAGGCCAATTAATTTAGCGTCCGACATGAATGCCTCCCACCCAGAGACAATAAAATCGATCCTCCCGGCATATAGCATCCGTAAATTTGAGTGGCTGTTTGAATTTCGTTCGAAGTTGTCAGCATTCACACCAAGCCGCAAAAGGAATATTTCGTCGGCTGTGAAGAATTCCCAACCGACTGATTAAATTGCCTATTTTACGGAATTGGTGAGAATTTATTTGCAAGGAAACAATGCTTTTAGGTGCATAACCTTGCAATTTGCATTTAGCTTTTGGGCGTGATTCACTGTCCTTGGACAGACGGAGAGACGCCGATGAAGCCACGCGAACCGGAGAAGAGCGGCCAACACGATATGTTCCGCTCGCGCCTTGATCAGATCCTCAAATTAAGCCACGAAAAGGTCATCCTTGCTGATCGGATCGACTGGCGTTTTTTGTCGGAGAAGATGGGCGCTGTCTATACGGACGGCCCCGGCCAACCACCGTTGTCGAACCGCCTGATGGCGGGGCTTCATATTCTTAAATACGTCGACAATCTGTCCGACGACGAGGTCTGCGCGCGCTGGCTTGAGAACCCGTATTATCAATACTTCTGCGGCGAGGAATTTTTCTGTCACGACCTGCCGCTGGACCGCTCGTCGATGACCCGCTGGCGTCAGCGTATGGGCGAGGACCGGTTGAATGCGCTGTTGCAGGAAAGCTTGGCAGTGGCGGTGAAGGTGGGCGCAGCGAAACCGTCAGACTTCACCCGCGCCGTTATCGACACCACGGTTGCCGAGAAGGACGTCGCTTTCCCGACCGACGCCAAGCTGATCCATAAAGCCCGTGAGCGCCTGGTCAAACAGGCGAAGCGGTCCGGGATCAAGCTGCGGCAAAGTTATGTGCGGGTCGGAAAGCATGCCTTGATCGCCCACCAGCGTTACGCCCATGCCAAACAGTTCAAGCGGGCTAACCGTCAACTCAGGAAGCTCAAGACGTACTTGGGCCGCACGATCCGTGACATCCGACGCAAGAGCAAAGGCGATGAAGCCTTGGAGAGCGCCTTCCTTCGCCCGCTGTGGCTGGGCGAGCGGGTGATGACGCAGAAAAAGCGCGACCCCTTGCCCAAGATTTATGCCTTGCACGCACCGGAGGTCGAATGCATCGGCAAGGGCAAGGCCCACAAGCCATACGAGTTCGGCGTCAAGGTCTCGGTCGCGACGACGCTGAACCGGTGCCGTGGCGGCCAGTTCGCCATCCACGCCAAGTCACTGCCGGGACGGCCTTACGACGGACACACCCTCGAGACGGTTATCCCCGAGATTGAAGACCTCACCGGCGCTATCCTCAAACGCATCCTGGCCGACGCCGGATACAAGGGCCACAACGCACCCGGTGTCTACAAGCTACGGGTCTTCACCGCCGGACAAAAGCGCCGCGTGACCCCGGCCATCAAACGCCAGATGAAACGCCGCTCCGCCGTCGAACCGGTTATCGGGCACATGAAGAACGATCACCGAATGGACCGAAACCGCCTCGCCCACGCTGAAGGAGACGCCATAAACCCAATCCTCGCCGCCGCTGGATACAACTTCCGCCTCATCCTCAAATGGATCAGGATTCTTTTTGCCTTATTCAGGATGTGGAGGTCGGGGAACTACAAACAGCAATCAGTTCAAATCGCCGCGTAATGCGTATTCTTCACGACCGACGAATTAGCGGCAGGATGCTTCTTATATCCCCAGATAGGCTTCCTTGACCTTGTCGTTGGCGAGCAGGGTAGGGCCTGTGTCTGCTAAAACAATGCCACCTGCTTCCAGCACGTAACCGCGATCCGCGATGGCCAGGGCCATGTAGGCGTTCTGTTCAACCAGGAAGATGGTTGTGCCGCTTTCGCGCAACTTCTTAACCGTGGCGAAAATCTCGTCCACCAGTAACGGCGCCAGTCCCATGGACGGCTCATCCAGCAACAGAAGCCTTGGTCGCGCCATCAATGCCCGGGACATCGCCAGCATTTGCTGCTGCCCGCCGGACAAGGTACCCGCCGGGCTGGTCCTGCGCATTTTAAGAACCGGAAACATCTCGTAGGCTTGCTCAAGGGTTTCGGTGCGCTCAGCCGGGGTGCGGGTATAACCGCCAAGCATCAGATTGTCTTCGACGCTCATGGGTCCGAAAATCTGGCGTCCTTCGGGTACCTGTACGATACCCATTTTGACCCGATTGTCTGATGACGCCATAGTTATATCGTTGCCGTCGAATTGCACTGACCCGCCGCTGGCCGGTTCAATTCCCGAAATGGTGCGCAACAGGGTCGTTTTGCCTGCGCCATTGGCCCCGACCAGGGCAACCAGTTCGCCCTCGTTGACCGTGATATCAATATCCCTGAGGGCCTGAATACGACCGTAGTGACAGCTTAGATTGGAGGTAGCCAACAGCATTTACAGGTTCCTCCCGCTTTCGCCCAGATAGGCGGCAATGACGTCCGGATTGTGGCGGATTTCGTCGGCGGAGCCCTCACAAAGAAGTTTGCCGCTTTCCAGAACGATAATGTGGTCCGATACGCCCATAACCAGTTTCATGTCGTGTTCGACAAGCACAACGGTTACGCCACTTGCGGCGATCTTTTGAATGAGCCCGTCAAGTTCGCCGGTTTCCGCCGGGTTCAGACCGGCCGCCGGTTCGTCAAGGAGCAGGATTTTAGGCTGCGTCGCAAGTGAGCGGGCGATTTCCAGGCGTTTCAATGCGCCGTAAGGCATGGAGTCTGTATCTGCGCCGATGTAGTCACCAAGACCGACAAATTTAAGTAATTCGGCTGATTTTTCCCGGTTTTCGTTGTCGCCCCGGATGATGCTTTTCAAACGCAGCAGGGACGGCAGGAACCGGGTATCGCTATTTAAATGCATGCCGACCATGATGTTGTCGATGGCGGTCATGTTGAAGAAAATTTGCAGGTTCTGGAAAGTTCGCGCCAGCCCCATGGCCGCCAACGTCCACGGTTTTTTACCGGCGATTTCCTTGTCTTCGAACAGGATTTGACCGTCTGAAGGCACGTAAACACCGGTTATCAGGTTGAACAGGGTCGTCTTGCCCGCGCCGTTGGGGCCGATTATCGAATGGATCGGACCCGGTTCGATGGTCAGGCTCAAGGCGTCAATGGCGTTAACGCCACCGAAGCTCAGGTTCAGGCTCTGGACCTTAAGCAAGCTCATGATAGCTTCCTTTGAAACAGGGAAGCCAGGGTTGGAACCAGTCCACGGCGCATGAAGATCATGGTACCGATCAGGATTGCGCCGAAGGCGAGCATTTCATAATCGTGAAAGACCGTCAGCAACTGCGGCAAAATGGTCAGAATCGCGGCTCCGACAACAGCGCCAAAGGTCGAGGCCATGCCGCCCAGTACGACCATGGTCACCAGTTCAATGGAATGGATGAAACCGGCCTCTTCGGGCGTGATGAAACCTGCGTAGTGGGCATAAATAGAACCGGCAAGGCTGGCGATAACGGCGGATGCGACAAAAATCAGCACTTTGTAATGGGGAACATCAACGCCTAGGGTTTCAGCGGCGACTTCCGAGCCGTGTACCGAGCGCAGGGCCCGCCCGACCGGTGAGTCGACAAGGTTGAGGGACAGCCAGACGGTAATCAGCAGTACCGCCCCAACAATCCAGTACCAAGTTTTTTCGCCGTAAACTGAAAACCCGAAAACAGTGAACGGGTTCACGGGCATGCCATCAGGACCGCCGGTCAGGTCACCTTCCTGGGTCAGGATGATGGAAATGATAATCCCCATACCCAATGTTCCCATGGCCAGATAGTGGCCCTTCAACTTCATGATCGGTCGGGCAACAAGGAAGGAAATAACGCCGACAAATACAGCCCCGGCCAGCATGGCGGCAAAAGCGGGCCAAGCATATTCTATCCCCAAAATACCAGAGAAGTATGCGCCGATGCCGAAGAAACCGGCATGGCCCAGGCTGATTTGCCCGGTATAGCCGATCAGCAGGTTAAGGCCGACGCACACAATGGCGTTGATGCCAATCAGGATGACGATGTCGTAATAAAAAGAGTTCGGCAGGAACAAAGGCATAATGGTGATCAAGGCAGCCAGGGTCAGCATTCCTCCGGTTCTGGGGGTTTTAAAATTCATCAGACACGCTCTGTACCGCGGACGCCGAAAAGTCCGCTTGGTTTAAAGAATAAAACACCCAAAATAATGATAAAGGCGACGGCGTCCTTGTAGGCGGATGAGATATAACCGGCGGTCACTGCTTCGCTGATACCAACGATCAGGCCCGCTATAATCGCGCCCATGGGATTTCCCAGGCCACCCAGAATAGCGGCGCAGAAACCTTTAAGGCCGAGCATGATGCCGACACCCGGATAGGCCAATGAGATGGGGGCGATCAGGATGCCGGCTATTCCGCCCAGCATGGCCGACAGGCCAAAACTCAGCAACATGATGAAGCGGGGGTTGATCCCTACGAGTCTGGCTGCCAACGGGTTGTGGGCGCTTGCAACAATGGCTTTGCCAACCAGCGTGCGGTTGAAAAAAAACATAAGGGCGATGACGATGACAATCGTGCAACCCAATACCCACAGGCTTTGCGGCAGTACGGCTGCGCCGCCGATCATGACCGGATCGTTACCGGAAATCGGCTTCAGGCTATGGAAATTTCGCCCCCAAATGACTTGCGCCGCACCACGCAGGAAGATGGAAGCACCAATGGTGATAATGATCAACGTGACGATGGATGCGTCCCGGGCGGGCTCAATAGCAAATTTTTCCAACGCCAGCCCGATGAAAATAGTGACAACAACGGCCAACAGCATGGCGACAGGCATGGGCATGCCAACGGATATGAAAAATACCGTATTCATGCCACCCAGCATGACAAATTCGCCCTGGGCGAAATTAATCACATGCGAAGCATTGTAAATGATCGCAAAGCCAAGTCCGACCAGCGCATAAATTGCGCCGACGGTTATGCCCGAGAACAAAAATTGAAGAAATTCGGCAAACATCTGTGCACGGCCATATGGTTTGGGGGTAAAAAGACCGGCTTCTGCGCGATTAAACGCAGAAGCCGGCAGGTCGTGTCCTTGGAAGGATTACTTAAGCATCTTCCAGCCGCCATTGCTCACTTCAACCATGACGAAGGAAGCTTCATCAAGGCCAAGGTGATCCGTAGCAGACATGTTGTAGATGCCATCAGCACCAACGTAGTTGGTGGTCTTTTCTATTTCCGCGCGGACAGCTTCCTTGTCGGTTGAACCCGCACGCTTGATCGCTTCAACGGCGATCATCAGGCCGTCATAAGCATGACCACCGAAGGAAGAAACGCTGTCACCGGATGTACTGGTGTACATCGCCTGGTAATCGCTGGCGACCTTCTTCTGCGGATGGTCGTCGGGGAGGGCGTCCACAACGATCAGGGCTGCGGCGGGAAGGCGAACGCCCTCAGCGCCACCTTCGGCATTTTTGATGAAGCTCATGGAAGCCGAACCATGGGTCTGATAATGCGGGATGGAAACGCCAAGCTGCTTGAAGTTCTTGGCAACGATCGAGGTTGCTGCGCCAAAACCGCAGTACATGAAGGCCTGAACACCATCGGTATTCTTGATCTTGGTGATCTGCGGCGTCATGTCGGTATCGCCTTTGCCGTGGGTTTCATCAGCTACCAGGGTCATGCCCATGGAACCGGCCAGGGCCTGAGACTGACCGCGGCAAGACTTGTCGAACCCGCCACTACCTGACAGGAGGCCAACCTTGGTCAGGCCGTTTTTCTTCATGTCGTTGTAGATTTTTTGTACCGCGAGGGTGTCGGTGTGAGGTGTTTTAAAAACCCATTTTTTAACGGGATTGACGATAACGCCAGCACCGCCGAAGGAAATGTAAGGAATGCCAGCGGCTTCAACGATGGGAATAACGGCCATGGTAGCGCCGGAAGTTGATCCTGCAAGAAGGATGTCAATCTTGTCGTCACTGATAAGGCGTTTGGCGAAGGGAACAGCCTTTGCCGGGTTGCCCTGAGAATCATAAACAATCAGCTCGAGCTTACGTCCAAGCACGCCGCCTTCGGCGTTAATCTTGTCGACGTACATTTTAAGCGTTTTGCTTTCCGGGTCTCCCAGGAACGAGGCGCCGCCTGTCACCGCAAGGAATGATCCGATTTTTATTGGTTCAGCCGCCTTGGCGGGGCCAAAGGATAGTCCAAGAACGGTCGCCGCCGAAATGGTGGCGAATCCGAGCTTTTTAAGGATAGACGTTGTCATACTTTTTTCTCCCTGTTGTATGGACGCTTGAATTCATTTTTAGCAAGTTCTGTATGGGCTCATAACAATCTTGACCGGGTCAATAGAAAAACCATGTTGGAAACAGGTCTAATCCCAGCTTATATGTTGTTCCGGCGGATGTATCCTCCGCTCTTTTAATGGGCCAATTCGATGCTCTATTTAATGTCGATATCGTAAAGGCGAATTGACGTACGTCAATGCCGAATTATCAATGAAGTAGAAAATCGTTGAAAACCAACCCTTTCCCGTAAAAAAATTGTTTGGGTAGCAAACAATTTACATGATAACTACAGTTTTGGAAAGAAAAAGACGCAAACCCTCAGGCAACAAATGAATATAAATATGAAGAATGAACAGGCACAACTGGCGGCGAAATTGCCAGAAACTAAACCCTTAAGCGGTAACGAGGCCTTCGCTCAGGGAGCATGGGAGGCAGGTGTTAAAGTTGCTGCTGCCTATCCCGGCACGCCCAGTACGGAAATCCTTGAAACCGTCGCCAAGTATCCTGAAGAGGATATTTACGCCCAGTGGTCTACCAACGAGAAGGTTTCCCTGGACGTTGCCACTGGTGCGTCGTTTGCCGGTGTGCGCTCCTTGTGTGTGATGAAACATGTTGGCGTGAACGTCGCTTCGGATGCGTTGATGTCGCTAACTTATATCGGCGTCAACGCCGGCCTGGTGCTTATTGTTTGCGATGACCCAGGGATTCACAGCTCTCAGAACGAGCAGGATACCCGAATCATGTGCCAGTTCGCCATGATCCCAGCACTGGAACCATCCGATGCTCAGGAAGCACTGGAATTCACCCGCCTTGCCTTTGATCTTTCCGAACAATTCGACACCCCGGTGATTGTACGTTCGACCACGCGCCTGTCCCATACCCGTAGCCCCGTTAGTCTGGGCGATCGGGTTGAAGTGGAAAGCCGGGGATTTGTCGAAAATCCCAATAAGAATGTCATGATCCCGTCAAACGCACGAACCCAGCATCCAAAGCTGCTTGAGCGTGAAAAGGGGCTTAGGGAGTATTTCGAGACATCCGAGCTGACGCGCTGGGAAAAGGGCGATGCCAAGGTTGGTATAATCACCATGGGAACGCCTTATACCTATGTCAAAGAAGTCATGGGAGACGCCAGCATTTTGAAACTGGCAGGATCTTATCCACTTCCTGAGAACAAGATCAGGGAATTCGCAGCGTCAGTTGATAGGCTGTTCATTGTCGAGGAACTGGAACCCGTTGTCGAAACCCAGGTCAAGGCCATGGGGATTGCAGTAGAGGGCAAGAAATTCTTCTCGCGCCTTGGCGAGTTCTCGCCAGAACTGATTCGCGCCGGATTTGCCGAAGCAGGAATTATTGACAAAGCTACCATTCAGAAGGACTGGAACGTATCGCAAACCATTCGCCCGCCTGTTTTGTGCTCCGGTTGTCCACATACCAGCTCGTACATGGCTTTGCGGGCCATTAATGCCCGTGTCGCAGGGGATATTGGATGTTACACCCTGGCCACCGTCGAGCCGTTGCAGTCCATTGATACCGTTGTGTCCATGGGCTCGTCCATCGCCAACGCCATTGGGATGGCAAAGGCCGGCGGGGATACCAAGCCCATTGTTGCCACCATCGGCGATTCAACCTTCTATCATTCCGGTGTGCCGCCGTTGATTGACGCGGTCTACAACGACGCCGATATCACTGTCATATTGCTGGACAATCATGTCACCGGAATGACCGGTGGTCAGGATCATCCGGGTACGGGCCTTACCCTGCGTGGTAAGAAAACCCACCGTGTCGATTATGAAGATGTTATCAGGGCCATTGGCGTTAAATGGGTCAAAAAGGTCGACTCTTACGATATGGCCGCAATGTATCAAACTTTTCGCGAAGCCATTGATTTCAAAGGTGTATCGGTTGTTATTTCAGATCGTCCTTGCGTCCTTGACCCACTTAAAATTAAGGGACCTTCCCTGGAAGTACGCTCGAAGAACTGTACAGCCTGTCAAGTCTGCATGAATTTGGGATGTCCGGCCATTTCGTGGAGCGACGAATGGTATGACGGGCACCACAAGGTGAAAATCGATCCCCAAAGCTGCATGGGTTGCACCCTGTGTGCCCAAATCTGCCCGTCAGATTGCATCCAGGCTGTTTGATATGAACGTCGAAAAAGGTAAATCCAATTTGACCAACGTTCTTGTCGTCGGAGTTGGCGGTCAGGGTGTTATCATGGTCTCCAAGGTCCTGGCGCTGATATGTCAAAGTAATGGATTCCAGGTTAAGCAAAGCGAAGTCCACGGTATGGCCAAGCGCGGGGGCGGCGTGTTCTCCCATGTCCGCTTCGGACCTGAAGTCTGGTCGCCGACCATTCCCAAAGGAGAGGCGGATATTCTTTTGGCGCTGGAATGGGCGGAAGGCCTGCGTTGGATCAATTATCTGAAGCGCGACGGCGGCTTGTTTATCGCCGATACCCAAAAAATCTTTCCGCCCTTCGCAGCGCGCAATCGCAATCGTGGCGCCGATGTTGGGTATTCTCCTGAAACCCCCAGGGAAATTCTTGAACTGGTTGGGGACGGTTACGCCCTGGATGCTACGTCCATGGCCAATGAACTGGGTAACCTGCGCGCAGCCAATACAGTCCTTTTGGGTGTTCTTTCCATGGGACTGGATTTTGAACCCCAGGAATGGCTGGACGTTATCGAACAACTCGTGCCGGCCAATTCCATCGAGATCAACCGTCTGGCCTTTCAACAGGGGCGGGACTGGTTTGCCGAAATGCAGAATATCCCCACTGCGGATCGACATACCGCGCCTGAAATCAAGCCAAACGAGATCGTCCAGTCTGTCCACGGCAGGGTCAAGCTGGAAATTGTCGAAGATTGGTGCAAGGGCTGCGATATATGCGTCAAAATGTGCCCGGAACGCTGCCTGAGGCTTAACGGCGAGATGATCGCTGAACTGAGCAAGCCCGACGCCTGCACCGGGTGCCGGGTGTGTGAATGGCTGTGTCCTGATTATGCAATTAAGGTTGGCATGCTGCCGGCCCTGGAAGTGGTTTCTTGAACGTCATGACAACAAAATCTCAAACCCGGAATTTACAAGGTAACTACGCCTGCGCTCTGGGCGCAATCGCCGCCGGTTGCCGTTTTTTTGCCGGATACCCCATTACCCCATCTTCGGAAGTCGCCGAAGGCATGGCCCGCGAACTGCCCAAGGTGGACGGCGTTTTTATTCAAATGGAAGACGAAATTGCCTCTATGGCGGCCATTCTTGGTGCGTCCATGGGGGGGGCCAAGACCATGACTGCGACCAGCGGGCCCGGTTTTTCCCTGAAACAGGAAAATCTCGGCTACGGGGCCATGGCCGAAGTCCCTTGCGTGGTAATCAATGTCATGCGCGGTGGGCCTTCCACCGGTATGCCGACCCGCCCGGCCCAGGCTGACATCATGCAAGCG
>JADHSW010000051.1 GCA_016776705.1 Rhodospirillales bacterium | reverse complement strand
GGGTTTTCGCAATGCTGGCACATGACGGGCAGCGAATGGGTTGCGCCGGTCTTGTTGTCCTTCAAATTAACTTTGCGAATCCATTGTGGATCGGTGGCGGGGCGGTCGTGGCCGTCCCAGCCGTTTTCGGTTTTACAGGCAACGACGCATTCATCGCAACCGGCATCGCATTTGTTCGAATCAATCAGCAGGCCCCAGCGAACCTTGTCGGAAGCAGGGACTCCCGCCTCGCGGGAGCTGGCTGGCGCAACCAGGGTAATGCCCGGGGCAATCGCCATACCGGCAATGGCGGCGGTACCTGTCAGCAGGCGACGCTTGGTTGCGTCAAATGTTCTGGTTTTTTTCATTGATCAGCACCTGCATCCTTAAGGTGGGCGGCGATCATTTTCTGCAGGGGAAGGTTTTCCATAGAGCCGGTTGTTTCCAGCGGTGCTGTCGGATTATGGCACGAGAAGCAGTCAAGACTGACGGCGGCGTAGGAATGACACTCGGCACAGAAAGGTTTCAGGGTGCGAACCTTGCCCCCTGCAATTTTTGGATCGGCAACGGCGTGGCAATCAATGCATTGCTGCAAAGAGTACTTGTTGCCACGAATACCTTCGCGCAGGGTCTCGTCGCGTTGGTGATTGAGAAATTCCATATGCTCACGGCGCATCACATCGGCGGGCTCGACACATTTTTCGCCCTTGAAGGCTTTGGCGGGCGTCGGTAAGGGGACGCCATCCTGGCCGGCCGTTGCAGGGGCGCTGGCGGCAAAGACCGCTAGCAACAGCGCCATCGCTCCCAAAAGGCCTTTTATGTGATTCATCGCAGTTCGCTCCCGCAATTCCCTAAAGCTATTCGCCCAGACCCATCTGAATATAGCCCGTTGGGCAAACATCCATACAAATATGACAACCGATGCACTTGGTGTAATCTGTATCCACATAACGGCCCACTGTGGCCTTATCTTTTTTGACCCGGAAAACCGCATTCTGGGGGCAATAGATTACGCAGTTATCGCATTCAAAGCACATGCCGCAACTCATACAGCGATTGCCTTCGGCCTGGGCCTGTTCCTCGCTAATACTGGTCAGGCGTTCATCGAAGTTGCCCAGAACTGCATTCGCATCGATCTTGGTTTCCCCGGTGTGGTTACGCTCTTCATAGCCAAAATGGCCCAGGAATAACTGGTCGTGAGGAATGATTTGCTTATCGCCGCGGTCTTCGTAGTTATGAACCGCGAAATCGCTTTCCGCCGTGCCGCGAGTCGGCTCGTGCGAATATTCTTCCGGGTCTTGATGACGTTGATGTAACTCGCCCAGCAAGTTGAAGTGATGGACGTCTACTTTGGGGCGACGTTCCGCAAGCTCTTCACCCATCAGGAACTGGTGAATGCCTTCAACCGCAATAGACGCATGGCCGATAGCGGTGGTCAGCAGGTGCGGGCGGATGATGTCGCCGCCAGCGAAGTGGTTGGCTTTGTTGGCGACCTTGTAGTTTTTGTCGGTGTCGATGAAGCCCTTGCCGTTATCCAGTGTATCCAGGCCTTCAAGATTGCCGCTTTGGCCGATGGCGGAAACTATCAGGTCGCATTCCAGCTCAAACTCGGTGCCTTCCTGCGGGATCGGTTTCATGCCGTCCATATCACACTTGCACATTTTCAGGGCGCGGGCGCGGCCATCGTCACCCAACAGGACTTCCAGCGGCATGATGCCATCTTTGATGTCCACACCTTCGTTAACCGCATCTTCGCGTTCACGCTCAGAAGCCATCATGTCGGCGAACTTGAAAAGTGAGGTCAGGGTAACGTCCGCACCTTCACGAACGGCGGTCGAGGCAACGTCGTGGGCAGTTTGGCCGATGACGATATTTTCCGGACGATCATTTTCGTGGGTGGTTGAAATGTGCCCCAGACGGCGTGCGACAGAGGCTACGTCGATAGACGTATCCCCGCCGCCAACAACGATCACACGACCGGTAATGTGTTGCAGGCGACCCTGGTTAAAAGCTTCAAGGAAAGCGACGCCGGTAATGCAGTTGGACGCGTCTGCGCCTGCGACAGGCAGGGCGCGACCTGACTGGGCGCCAATACCCCAGAAAACGGCATCGAATTCTTCGTCGATCTTTTCCATGGGAATGTCGGTGCCGATACGGGTCGAGGTCCTGACCTCGACACCCAGATCGATAATGCGTTTGATTTCGGCATCCAGCATGTCGCGCGGGGTGCGGTATCCGGGGATGCCGTAGCGCATCATGCCGCCCAACTCTTCATGCTCGTCGAACAGGGTGACGGCGTGTCCCAGCCTGCGCAGGTGATAGGCGGCTGAAAGGCCAGCAGGGCCGCCGCCGATGATAGCGACTTTCTTGCCGGTGTCTGCACCTGCTGCGGGGTAGGCCATCTTGTTTTCAATAGCCCAGTCGCCAACATAGTGCTCAACCGCGTTGATGCCAACAAAGTCATCTACTTCGTTGCGGTTACAACCGCTTTGACACGGGGCCGGGCAAACACGGCCCATAACACTTGGGAAGGGGTTGGCCTGGGTCATGCGCTCAAAAGCGTACTGCTGCCACGGCGTGTCTTCGCCGGTAGGCTTGTCCTGACCGCGGGCAATCGCCAGCCAGCCGCGAACATCGTGTCCGGAAGGGCACGAGCCCTGACAAGGCGGGGTGCGATGGACATACGTCGGACACTTGTGAGAATGGCCTGCTGTGAAAATTTTGTCAGTAAAGTCGTCCCAGGTCTTGTCGCCTTCTTCATAGCGACGATAAGAGAGCTTTTTCTCAGCGGTTGCGGTCATGGTTTTCTCATCCTTCCTGCGGTCTTTTTATATTCAGATTCCGTAAGGGCTCGTTATTCTTTAGTTCCCAACTGGATCGCGTCGCTGACCAGTTGATGAACGCTGACTATCATGTCCATGGGGAAGCCGTAGTACGGCATCACCTTGGCAAATTGGCTTTTGCAAATGGCGCAAATGGCGGCCATGTGAGTGACGCCGTGATTTTCCACGACATCTTGCAGGGCTTCCATTCGGGGCAGCGCACCCTTGATGCGCAGTTCCATAAGATCATCGGTCAAAAGGCCACCGCCACCGCCACAACAGAATGTCTTCTCGTGGATTGTCGATGGGTCCATGTCGACGAATTTATTGACGCTGGCCCTGATGACTTCGCGTGGAATAATGAACTGTCCGCCTTCCACATCGCCCATCCGGGTGGCGCGCGCCACGTTGCATGAATCGTGAAAGGTCAGAACCTTGTCGTCGTTCGCCGATGCATCAAGATTAATCGCACCGCGCTTGATCAGATCATTAGTGACCTCAAGAATATGCTGTGGCCTGGGATATTTAGGGTCCAGGAAATCCCACGGGCCAGCCAGTGAATTCAGGAAGCTGTAGGCGACACGCCAGGCATGGCCGCATTCGCCGAAGATGATGCGCTTGACGCCAAGATCCAAAGCGGCCTGCCTGATCCGCTGGGAAACCTTGTGCATCTGCTCATAGTTGCCGATGAACATAGCGAAGTTGGCGGCTTCAGAAGCATAGGAACTGACCGTCCAGCTAATGCCTGCCTGATGAAAGACCTTGGCATAGCCAATCAGGCCATCCACATGGGGTTCGGCGAAGAAGTCGGCGGACGGGGTGACGAGCAAGACGTCAGCGCCCTTCTGGTCGACCGGGAAACGGACCAAAACGCCGGTTTCTTCCTCGACGTCTTCTTCAAGGCCTTCCATGGTGTCGATCAAGGCGTTTTCGGGCAAGCCCAGGTTATTACCGATCTTGTGGACCTTGCCGAGAATTTCATTGTTGTATTTTGTCCCCAAACCGATGTGATCCATGATGTCACGGGCGGCCATGGAAATTTCGGCGGTATCGATACCGTAAGGGCAGAAAACGGCGCAACGGCGACACTGGGAACACTGGTGGAAGTACTTGTACCAGTCGTCCAGCAAATCCTTGGTCAGATCTTTCGCGCCGACCAGACCGGGTACGATCTTGCCTGCCAAGGTGAAGTGGCGACGATAGACGGAACGCAGCAAATCCTGGCGTGCTACCGGCATGTTCTTGGGGTCGCCGGTGCCAATGAAATAATGGCACTTGTCAGTGCAGGCCCCGCATTTAACGCAGCTGTCCAGATAGACGCGAAGGGCCTTGTTCTTTTGCAGAAGGTCGCCCAGTTTCTCGACCGCTTTCTGCTCCCAGTTATCAACCAGTTCGCCGGGAAAACCCAGAGCCTCCTGGTGTTCAGGCGCTGCGATAAACGGCTGGGAATGAGCCATCGCTCCTGCAACTATAGCGGGGTTTTCCAGATCAGGCCGGAATGCCGGTACGTCGTATTCTGGTTTCTTCGCCACTTGAGGGTTCCTCGCTCACTTAAATCTTATTCTGCAGTTGCATTTTCGCGGGTCTCATCCAGCTTCGCCGCCCAGGGTGCCAGATGACGTTTTTCGCGGGCGTCATCGACCTGGTTGCGGCTCGGGCTGAAGAAAACGCCGGGAACATGCAACAGTTTGGAAAATGGAAAAATAATCATCAGGACGGCAATGAGCCCCAGGTGCACCAGCAGGGCCGGTTCTTGCGGCAGCGGTTGCAGATCGAAGCGCATAAGGCCCAGGAAGAACGCCTTGACGGCAATGATGTCTGTGCGGGTGACGAATTTAAGCATCAGGCCGCTAACGCCGATCATAACCAGCAGGGCCAGCATCAGGTGGTCAGACAGGCTGGAGATATAGCGAACACGCTCAACCAGGAAACGACGCGCCCAAAGTCCCAAAAGCCCAGCGACCATGGCGAATCCGCCGTAGATGCCAAAGGGCTGCACCAACTTGACCCAAAACCAGACGGGCTCGGTGAAATAACGAAGATGGCGCAATACCACGAGCAGCAGTCCGGCATGGAAAAGAATGGCTAGTATCCATATCCATTTGTTGGATTTGAACAGGCTTTCGAAGTAGGTCACTTCGCGGGCAAGACGAAAAGCTACCCCCTTATTTGTCAACGGAGCAGGCATGACCGGAATCTTGAGCGGTGCCGGGGTGACCCAGAATTGCCTGATCTTATACGCCAGACCGACGATTATAACCGTCGCAGCGAAATAGAAAGCCAGTGCATAAGCGAGTGTCAAAAACGACATTGCTGTAGCGCCCTCCGAATATAGTAAAGCCTCGTTCGACAATATATCGCTCCAGTTGAACGCAATATTGTCGAGCGACCCTTAAAGTCCGGGACGGGGAATTACGTTCCCCGCCCAGGCTATAAGAGACTGCTTGTGACCTAGACGCAGCCGGTCGGTTTTGGCAGGCCGGCAATTTTGCAAGCTTGCTTGGCCGGGCCGTAAGGGAACAATTCGTAGAGATATTTGTTGGATCCCTTTTCAGCGCCGAGCTTTTTCTTGACGGCTTTGACAAGAACACGAACAGCCGGGGCAATCTGGTATTCGTTGTAGTATTCACGCAGGAAGTTGACGACTTCCCAGTGCTCTTCAGTCATGTCGATTTCTTCGTCCTTGGCAATCAGACCCGCGAGGTCTTCATTCCAGGAAGCAATGTCGATCAGGTAGCCTTCTTCGTCAGATTCAAAGCTCTTTCCATTAACTTCGTATGCCATTGTGCATCTCCTATAAAAGTTTCAGTGTTCCGGCTATTACAGCCAGGATTGTACAGTTCCGTGTTCGACAACCAGGTCCACAAATCCGCTGTAATCAACGATGGTGATGCCATCGGCAACGTCGTCTTCAGCTAATCCCCGTGCTTTCAGGTCAGGACCCAGGACGAACATTGGGTGATCGTCCATTGCAGCCGCGACCTTGTCGGAAACAGACGTTCCCCTGGTAGCGGCCAAAACGCCGTCCTCGATCAGGAGGATCGGCGCACCCTTGACGCTCAGCCGGATGCACGAATCCAGGCTGTTGCGTTCGAAGGGAGATTTATTGACGGTATGTATCATTTGTTTCTTCTCCCTTTCATTTATCCGGAAATGACGATTTCTTGCTCGGCCATGATTATGGCAAGCTCGTCGCTTGGAATGACTTCTACGTCGATGACGAAATCATCCCTGGAAAGCCCGCGGGCTTCCATCGATTCTTTCTCGACGATGATCCGCCAGACCATATCCATATCCTCGTCCTCGTCGGCATCTTCCTTTTCCATCGCGATGATGCCATAGGTTTTCGAGAAGTTTTTCATGTTTACTGCAGCGGTATCCTGCCCTTTTTTGATCTGATAAACGCCGTCGTCAATAAAGACGATGCAAGCATGCTGCTCAAAGGCGGCAGAGATCAGGACAGCTTCAAGCACTTCCAGGGCATAGATGGTTCCGTACGGCGCCTTGCGGTTGACGTACATGAACTTCCTGGTGATGCCAGCAGTGTCAAATTCGATTTCGGTATCGCTCATTTTATCTGGCCCTTCCCTTAATCGCCGAAAACGACAAGACGGTCGGCGGCGATGCCAACTTCGGTCAACTGGCCCAGCCCCGAAATACGGAAGCCATCGGCCAGATTGTCTTCCACAATGCCGCGGCGAAGAGCCGCAGCAATGCAGACGACAAGATCGACGTTGTGTTCAGCGGCCAGTTCACCCCACAGCTTGACCAGATTACGGTCATCAGACTGGGGTGCACTCAGCTTGTTGGCGTTGTTTACGCCGTCGTAATAGAAGAAAACGCGCATCACCTGATGGCCTTTTTCGATCGCCGCCTTGACGAATTGATAGGCGGAATCAGAAGCCTGATGGGTGAACGGTCCTTCGTTAACAAGGATACCGAATTTCATGGTTCCATCATTCCCTAGAAGTGAACATGAGAAGACTGGTTCAGGGCATTACGCCCGCCACGCCAGTCTTCGATGTGATGTTTGGTGAACGGCAGGCTGGTCATCTCGAAGAAGCGAGGCCAACCAATGCGGTCGATCCATTCGGACATACGCTCCCAGGGACGGCCATCTTCCTTGTAGGCCGCGAGGATTCTTTTGACGACTTCGGCGACTTCCGGCCAACGCGGCGCGTTATTGGGAAGACCGGAAATTACCAGCTTGTGGAAAGTCGGCTTGGTGCGGGTGGACGAGTGTTTCCCCCCAACCCAGATAGCCAGCACGGAATTTTCCGGATCGTTGATCTGCATTGGCGGGCACGGCGGATAGCAGGCGCCACAGCAAATGCATTTTTTCTCATCGACTTCCAGGCTCGGCTTGCCATTGACCAGTGCAGGACGAATGGCGGCCACCGGGCAACGTGCGACAACTGACGGGCGTTCGCAAACATTGGACACCAGATCGTGGTTGATAACCGGCGGCTTGGTGTGCTGGATGTTGATGGCGATGTCGCCCTGTCCGCCGCAGTTGATCTGACAGCAGGATGTGGTGATCTTTACCCGGTTTGGCATCTCTTCGTGTCTGAAATCATGGTAGATTTCATCCATCAGGGACTTGACAACGCCTGAAGCATCGGTGCCGGGAATGTCGCAGTGCAACCAACCCTGGGTGTGTGAAATCATCGAAATCGAGTTGCCGGTTCCGCCGACGGGGTAACCTTCACTTTCCAGCTTTTCGATCAGCGGGACGACACGGGACTCGTCGGTGACCATGAACTCGATGTTCGAACGGGTCGTAAAGCGGACGTGGCCGTCGGCCATTTCGTCGGCGATATCACACAGGTTACGAACAGTACCCAGGTCCATCTGACGCTGGGTGCCTGCCTTGACAGTCCAGATTTCGTCGCCGCTTTTGGCGACGTGATGCAGGACGCCCGGACGCGGACGGTCATGCCAGCTCCACGCGCCGTAGTTTTCACGCATCATCGGATGCATCAGCGGCATCGGATCGGGAACGCCACATTCATCGGGCATCCGCGGTTTCTCAGTAGCCTCACTCATTTCTTGTTCTCCAATCTCTCGTTAACTCTGGAGCGCGCCTTATTCGGCGGCCGCTGAATTGGCTTTACGCTGGTTCCACTTGTCTGCTTCCTCGGCCCAGTCATCCATGCGCACGTATGAGCTGGTACGCGGGTGAGCAACCATGTTGGGATCGACTTCAAGGCCAAGCGCATCCAGGTAATTGACCAAACCGATACGGTCAATCATTTCACCTGTACGTTCATGTTCCAGCGCGTTTTCGGCAAAGAATTCGAGCATTTCTTCCGTCAGTTCGGTCAGCTTTTCAAAGTCTTCGTCTGACTCCAGCTTCATGAACGGAACGATCATGGAACCCATCAAGTCGCCGATTTTCAGGGTGCGCTTGCCGCCGACAAGGATCGAAATGCCTTTGTCGTCGCCGGGTGAAAGGGCTTTGGTCATGACATTGATGCAGTGCATGCAACGAACGCAGCTTCTGTTATCCACATCAAGGGTATCGTCATCATTTAGCGACAGGGCCCGTGTGGGGCACATGTTGATAACCTGATCGTTGACCATCTTGCGGCCATTTTCGGCAACAAATGCCTTGACCTTTTCCTGGTCGACCTTGATGTCGTCGCGCCATGTGCCCAGAACGGCAACGTCGGAGCGATGGGAAGCATTTACGCAATCGTTCGCACAGCCACTGAATTTAAACTTGATTTTGTATGGAAGGCTTGGGCGATGCATGTCGTCCAGAAGGTTGTTGATGACAGTGCGCATGGCGCGGGCTTCGTCATAATTGGACTGTTCACACCGGGCAGCACCAACGCAGCTCATTGATGTGCGAACGGCAGCGCCAGCACCGCCAAGGTCGAATCCCATTTCATTCATTTCATCGAAACAGGCCTGGATATTGGCGGATGAAATGCCCTGGAACATGATGTCGCCGGACTGACCATGGAAAGCGATCAGGCCTGAGCCATATTTTTCCCAGATGTCACACAGGTCGCGAAGGGTCTTGGTGTCGTAGTGCATGCCAGCAGGGGGCATGACGCGCATTGTGTGGAATTCAGAAGATTCCGGATAGTTGCCGGCGACTTCCGAGAAGCGGGGAATAACGCCGCCGCCATAACCGCGCACACCAACAGTGCCGCCCTTCCAGTAACCCTTGCGGGTGTCATAGGAATGCTCAAGTTGACCGAGCAGGGATTTAACCATTGGGGCATATTGCTTGTCTTCATCGTTGGCCAGTTTTTTCAAACCGGTAACGAAGCTGGGCCAGGGGCCGCTTTCAAGCTGATCGAGCAGTGGCGTTTTGGGCATTTGCTTTGCCATGTGAATTTCCTCCACGAATTTCGTTATGCTTTCCCTTACCACCTGCCACGCAGGAAGCCAGAAGAAGCGTTTCTCATTGGGGATGGGCCAGAAAGCGCCACCATTTTCCCCACCTTTTCCCTGAGCACTCTTTGTCCCGGTTCCCGGGCCGCTCCTCAATCCCTGGCGGCAGCCGGGTCGTTGGAAAAAGCTAAAACGGTGTTACAGTTTCTTAAATTCCAGACCTGTTCGGCTCTGGAACTGGCAATCCTCCTAGACGTCGCACTCCAAGTTTATCCGTATTCCGACCTTGTTATTGTTTTTTACGGTTAGCCGGTCGGTGGCTGTTCCGCTTGTAATCTTGTATATTAATATAATCTAATATGGATTGAGGAATCCATAGCTTTCTTAAATAAAAATGAGCTTTTGCTAATTATCCTCACATGCCTTTATTTTCTGCCGTTTTTTTTGCTAATTTAAGCCGTAATCCGACATGGATGAGCAAGGGCGCGTGAAGAATTATTGTTTAAAAACGACATGAAACTGAAAGAAATATTCGTGAACACCCCATCAACCGGCAACGATTCCTTCGATTTGAGCAGCCCTGACGCCTACGAACGGTGGCGCGATAACAAGCTCGAGGGATACCCCAAAAGCGTCGAGTCGCTGCTTGTCGAACTGTCAGACTTTCAAAATCCCCATGAATGCGAACTGGCGGCCCTGAAAGAGTGCATCCAAAAAACAAACATGGCTCTTTATATGTGCCCGGATAGAGAGGGAGGGGACGAGGCTTTGGCCAAGGAAGCGCTCCGCTCCCTGGGGGTTCGGTTCGGGCTCAGGCGGCTGGACGCCAATCTGTGTGCGGATGAAGACGCCATCACGCCTTTGTCGGTGGCTGATGGTGGGCGCAGGGGCCGCTACATACCCTATACCAACCGGGCGATCAGTTGGCATACGGACGGATATTACAATGAACCCCAGAATCAGATCAGGGGAATGATCCTGCATTGCATCAGTCCTGCGAGGGAAGGTGGCATGAACGCCCTGATGGACCCGGAAATAACCTATATCCTGATGCGTGAGGAAAATCCCGACTATATCCGCGCCCTGATGCACCCAAACGCCATGTTGATACCGGCTAACGATGAGGGCGAGGGAGGAGAAGTTCGCAAGGCTCAATCAGGGCCGGTTTTTTCCTGCTCAGGCGATGACGGGGCATTACATATGCGCTATACCGCCCGCACGCGTTCAATCGAATGGCGCGACGATGCCCTGACAAAGGCTGCCGTTGCCTTTTTGTCGGATTTATTAAAGGGTGACAGCCCCTATATTTTCAGGCATCGAATGGCGGCAGGTGAAGGGGTATTGTGTAACAATGTGCTCCACAACCGGGGTGCCTTTGACGATGATGATAAACAGCAACGGCTGTTTTTAAGGGCGCGGTATTTTGATCGTATTGCCGCCAAGTAGGAGAAAGCGACTTTGAGTGCTCAGGAATCCATATCCGACCTGGAAATCATCAATGCTCCATGGAACAAGACAATAACACTACAGGAAATCGCTTACGAAGGCGGCATGAAGATGTTGCGCCTAAGGATCAAGGAAGGAATGCGTTTTACCGATCTTGAACTCGATCCCCAGACCCTTAAACACTTAAACGGCTCGCTCACGAATTGGTTGGCCGCAAATGTCGGGGAATCCTGACCATGAACGTGCTCTCGCCTGCTGAGTTGCGCCGCCGTCATGTGATTTTGGCGATCTGGCTCTTTATCGTAATCGCCATGGTTTTCGCCATGGTCGTGCTGGGTGGGGTCACCCGCCTGACCCATTCAGGCCTTTCCATGGTTGAATGGAAACCGGTTACCGGCTGGTTGCCGCCCTTAAACGAAGCCGCCTGGATGGAGGTATTCGAGAAGTACAAGCTTTCGCCTGAATTCCAGAAGGTCAACAAGCATATGGAACTGGATGGTTTTAAATCCATTTTCTGGTTTGAATTTCTGCACCGCTTGTGGGGGCGAATTATTGGCCTCGCATTCTTCCTGCCTTTTATGTTTTTCCTGATTCGTGGCTGGGTCAGCCGCGACATGACGCCCAAGTTGATATTGATGTTCATCCTGGGCGGGTTGCAGGGCCTGATGGGCTGGTACATGGTGAAAAGCGGTCTGGTCGACCGTCCCGACGTCAGTCAATATCGCCTGACCGCCCATTTCTCGCTGGCGCTGATCATTATCGGTTATGTTGAATGGTTTGCGCTCGGCCTGTTGTTTCCCAGGCATCCTGAAAATGCAGGGGCGACGCCCCTTAAAGGATTCGCACTCTTTGTCTGGTTTTGGTCTTTCATCACCGCCTTGTCCGGTGGCTTTGTCGCTGGTCTGGATGCGGGCTTCGCCTATAACACCTTCCCATTGATGGACGGGGCGTTTTTCCCGCCAGGTCTGTATCAGCTCTCGCCGGTTTATTTGAATCTGTTCGAGGACATTACCAGTGTGCAGTTTAACCACCGCCTGCTGGCGGAAGGCCTGTTCGTGTTGGTTGCCATTTTGTGGTTGAAAACCCGCAAGGCGGATTTGGCGCCGCGTGCAAGGCTGGCCGTCAATTGTCTTGGGGGTGTTGTGCTGATTCAGTTGGGGCTTGGTATTTCCACCCTGTTGCTGGTGATCCCGGTGCCACTGGCAGCAGCGCATCAGGCAGGGGCTGTTGTTGTGTTCATAATCGCGCTTTGGACTGTAAATGAGTTTTTCAGGGCCGATAAAAGAAAATAATCGTCATAGCGGGTTGATATTGTTGACAGCCCGGTGATACGCCATAATGTATCTGGTTAGAATAGACAGAATCCTGATTCCCGGGATGCCGCGCTGCGCTGGCAAGCGTGAGTAAAGGGAATCAAGGCGTCATGCATAGGGGAAGTTCATGAGTGAGAATAAATTTCGACTGGTAACGCGCAGCGACTTTGACGGTCTGGCTTGTGCGGTCCTGTTAAAATCAATGAATATGATTGAAGATATCAAGTTCGTGCATCCGAAGGATATGCAGGATGGCACTATTCTGGTTTCTGAAAATGATATCACGACCAACTTGCCCTACGTAAAAGGCGTGCATCTGGCTTTCGATCATCATGAAAGTGAAACCGTTCGTCTTGATGAAAAGGCAGACAACCACATTATCGATCCGGATGCTCCATCCGCTGCCAGGGTAGTGTTCAATTATTACGGCAAGGACAAGTTTCCAAACATTTCAGACGAGATGATGGATGCGGTTGATAAAAGTGATTCGGCCCAGTTCAGCATTGATGAAATCCTGAATCCGCAAGACTGGGTGCTTCTCAACTACATCATGGATGCCCGAACAGGGCTTGGCCGTTACCGGGATTTCAGTGTTTCCAATTACCAGTTGATGATGGAATTGATTGATTATTGCAGCGACCATACGGTGAAAGAGATCCTGGACTTGCCGGATGTTAAGGAACGTGTCGATTTGTACATGGAACATTTGGCCCCCGCAAAAGAGCAAATTAAGCGTTGCACCAAGATGCACGGAAATTTGGCTGTTCTGGATCTGCGCTATGAAGACATGATCTATGCGACCAACCGTTTCATTCTTTACGCCATGTTCCCCGACACCAATATTTCCATTCATGCGATTTGGGGGCTTAACCGCCTGAACACGGTTTATGCGGTCGGTAAATCGATTGTTAACCGGACATCGAATACCAATATTGGTGAATTGATGTTGAAATACGGTGGTGGTGGTCACGCCAATGCCGGTACATGTCAGGTTGACAATGACGAAGCCGACAAGGTCCTGGACGAATTGGTTCAGAAAATTACCTCCGACGGCTGACCTTGGCCCGGAAGACGAACACGTAGAAGACAATACTTTGATGTTAAATTGGAGACGCCCCATCCGTTTGCTTGTTGTCGTGATCGGACTAGCCGTCGGTGCCTCGTTGGCGCCTTCCTTGAGCAGTTGCAATGCGGTTACTCAATCCGTCGACTTTCTTGTCGATGGCGATGAAAGCGCGCGGCTGGGCCAGGATGCCCGTCTGGAACTGGATCGTTTCGAGGATGTGTATAACAAATATGCCTCCAACAAGGCTTCGCGGGTCCGAAATCTGGAGCATTTCCGCGACGCCTTTATGCGGGTGCGTTTCGATTATGTTCGTGATGTTCCCGAAGCCGAACTGATCGATGCCGCCATTCGGGGGATTGAAGAGAGCGACCCCAAACCCGTATCCGGTGGTGTTGAACCGGATGTTCTGATTGAAGCGGCGCTGGACGAAATGATGACGTCCCTGGACCCCCATTCCAGTTATCTCAATCCCGGCGAATTGAGGGAGATGAAAGTTTCCAATCGGGGAGAGTTTGGCGGCCTTGGTATCGAGGTCACCATGGAAGGCGATTTTGTCAAGGTTGTCTCGCCGATTGAGGGAACCCCTGCATTCCGCGCCGGTATTTTACCCGGTGATCTGATTTCCCATCTGGATGGAGAAGCTATCAAAGGCAAGACCTTGATGCAGGCTGTCCGCTTGATGCGTGGCAAGCCAGAATCGATTATCCGTTTGACAGTCAATCGCGGTGAGAAGCACCCGTTTGATGTTGAAATTCGCCGCGCGGTTATCAAGGTGCGTTCCGTACGCTGGCGTGTGGAAGAGGATATTGGCTACATTCGCGTCGTCAGTTTTTCTGAAAAAGTTGCCCCGGGGATTGATGCCGCCATGAAGGATATTCAGGACCAGCTGGGCAGCAGGCTGGCAGGAATTGTTCTTGATCTGAGGAACAATCCCGGTGGCCTTTTGCACCAGTCGTTAACCCTGTCAGATGCTTTTCTTGAACAGGGGATCATTGTCTCCGTGCGTGGTCGCAGGGCGGGAAGCCAACGAATTTTCGAGGCGGAAAGCGGCGACCTTGCGCACGGACTGCCGGTGGTTGTGCTGATCAATCCGGGGTCGGCTTCCGCGTCTGAAATTGTCGCTGGCGCCCTGCAGGATCACCACCGCGCCATCATTATGGGGCAAAGGTCTTTCGGTAAAGGGTCCGTGCAAACCATAACCCCACTTCCACAGGAAGGCGCTTTGCGGCTGACGACACAGCTTTATTATTCTCCGTCCGGTCGCGCCATTCAGGCAAGAGGCATCACCCCTGATATCGAAATTATCCCCATGCCTGTTAAAGAAGCCCCGGAACAGGCTGCCAAAACTGAAAGCGACGCAAAGGAAGGCGAGGCTGAAACGCAAAAAGCCGTGCGCAGGCGGGAAGCCGATTTACCCGGCGCGCTTTCGGCCATCGGCAACGAGTCGGAAAACGCCCATCCAAGCCTGCCCGAAGAGAACTGCCAACCCGTTGGTGAGAATGACGATCGCGCCCTGGGCTGTGCCCTTGCATTGATCCACGCTGGTTCGCAGGCGAATTTCCTGGCATCGGTAAAGCAATCACCAGCCATGTAGGCTCAAACACATCGACTCGCCCCGTCGGAATGAAGTAGAGGAGGGGGCGAGTGTATCTGAACGAGGACCAAATCTGTGGCTGATCCCCTGTTAAACGTCGCCGGTGACATTATCGAACCGGGCGTCCTGAAAGAAGTTTCCCCTGGCGTTTACTGGTTGCGTATGCCGCTGCCATTTGCCTTGAACCACATCAATCTTTGGGCACTTGAAGATGGCGATGGATGGACGCTGGTCGACACGGGCATCAACCGCGATGAAATCCGGGCCGTGTGGGAAGACCTGTTTAAAGGTCCCCTTGCCGGCCGCCCTGTAAAGCGGATCATCGTCACTCATTTCCATCCCGATCATATGGGGCTGGCCGGCTGGCTGACCGAAAAATTTGATGTTGAGATGTGGGCAACCGAGAAAGAATGGAACACCGCCAGTGGCCTTTACCGGGACACCGGTCCGGATCATGTAGAGCGCGCCCTGGTTTTTTATCGTGCCGCCGGTTTCAATGACGAATTGATGGAAGAAGTCAAAAACCGCCAAAATCCATACCCCCGGCGGGTCTCATTTATCCCTGAAAGCTACCGTAAAATCGCTGACGGGGATGTCATCGACATTGGTGGGCGAGATTGGCGAATTGTCGTCGGAACCGGCCATTCCCCGGAACACGCCTGCCTTTATTGCGCCGACCCGCATGTGCTGATTTCGGGTGACCAGATTTTGCCAAAGATCACACCGAACGTCAGCGTTTTTCCACAGTTCCCCGTGCAGAACCCGTTGGAAAATTTCCTTGGCAGTCTTGATAATTTCCGTGGCCTTGACCCTGATACCC
>JADHSW010000050.1 GCA_016776705.1 Rhodospirillales bacterium | reverse complement strand
AGACGACCTGCTACAGCGGCCGCCGATCCACCGGATGAGCCGCCCGGAACCAAATCCTTGCCGTCTTTTCCCTTCCACGGGTTGATGACGTTGCCATAATAGCTGGTGATGTTGGCGGACCCCATGGCGAATTCGTCCAGGTTGGTCTTGCCCAGCATCACCGCACCAGCGTCGCGAAGCTTGGTTGTCACCGTAGATTCATAAGGCGGCGTGAAGCCGTCCAGAATGTGCGATCCGGCGGTGGTTAGAACCCCTTCTGTGCAGAACAGATCCTTGATCGCAACGCAGATGCCGTCCATGGGACCGGCGACGTTGCCAGCGGCGCGGCGCTTGTCAGATTCCTGGGCGCGATCAAGTGCGATATCCGGGGTTTCGGTAATAAAGGCGTTAAGGCCACGGGCTGTTTCCATGGCGCTGATGTGGGTTTCGGCCAGTTCAACAGCCGTGAAGTCGCCTTTTGTCAGCCCGTCGCGGGCGCTGGCAATGGTGAGGTCGGTCAGCTTTGTCATTGTTCCGTCCCCTACTCTACGACCTTGGGAACGGCGTAATAACCGTCCTCGGTATCCGGGCCGTTCGCAAGCACCTTGTCACGGCAATCACCGTCGCTGATTTTGTCAGCGCGTAGCGGCAGCGTCACATCGACGACGCTGGCCAGCGGCTCGACCCCATCCGTATCGACACCATTCAGTTGCTCGACCCATTCCAGGATACTTGAAAGTTCCCCGGCCAGATGTTCCAGGTTCTCGTCCGGCACCTTGATACGGGCCAGATTTGCAATGCTTTTGACGGTTTCTTTATCCAGTGACATGGAAGGCTCAAACCCCGTTTAAGAATTCATGAAATCGGCGCGGAAGGTACCATCCGCTCCCCCGGGGCGCAAGCAGACAAAGGGTTGCTAGCCGCCGCCATCGACAAGTTCTTTTGACAGTTGCTGCCAGACTTTTTCATTCCACGCATCGGGTGCTATTTCGACGGCTGCGGCCAGCGCCTCGGCGATGGAATTTGCGGATCTTTCTTTGTTCCTGGGTGTGCGGCCCAGTTCCTTGATGGATACCCCTATAAAGACGACTCTTTTTTCTTCCGGCAGGTATTCGAAAGATGTCGAAAATATCTCGTCCAGGCCGTTTTCGACTTCCAGCAGATCAATGCTGATCTGAAAGGCCGGTTTGTGTGTCAGACGGAACGGCACCTCGGTCATGAACATAGGGGCCAGCACCCTGAAAGGTTTACCTTTTTCATTGCAGCGATAGATAATTTCATAATCTGAAAAAATATAATCTTCGCCCTCAACCGTATTCTTTCCCCTGAATTCAAAGGTGTAGCCGCAGGGTGAATGTTTTTCTATCAGCACTCGTCCTGAAACACTCTTGTCCAGGGTGCCGTCAATCATCGGTAACAGTATCGGCGCATAGACGAAGCCGAAATCCTTGCCGTCCTGCTGGATCGCCATCCAGCCGGCGCCGCCTTTGGCGCGCCCAACAACTTCGATTTTGGCTCCAGGATTTACGGTCCCAAGTTTCTCCGATTCAGTCTTGGGAGCAGCGCGAATATTAGCCCCTTTGGTGACCAGATAGGTTCCTTCCAGAACAGTAATGTCAAGCCCCAGAAACTGCCTGTCTTCGCCGCGCGCACTGTTCCCGTCCAGCGCAACAATGCCAAACAAGGCCATGGTGGCGACCCATCGAGCGACAACAAGGGGTATGCGATATCTCAAAATAAGCAACTCACTGAAATAGCTGGAATAATTGTAAGAAATAATAACGAATTGCCCGGATCACCTCCACCGTCTTTTTCAATGACGAAAATGCAGCGGATAGTTACTGTGATCGATGTTACATAACGTGATGACAGGAAAACAACCATGGCCGTGGTGGAACTCGACCGAATATCCCAATCCCTTAAAACCGGTGACCGGTTAATGGGGTTGGATTTAGGGACAAAAACCATTGGTCTGGCGTTAAGTGATGTCACCCTGACCATCGCCTCGCCCCTGGAAACCATCAAGCGCGTAAAATTCACCCCGGATGTCCAGAAGCTTGAAGCGCTGATTGATGAGTATGAAGTGGCAGGTCTGGTTCTGGGACTACCCGTCAGCATGGACGGCACCGAAGGTCCCCGCTGTCAATCAACCCGCCAGTTCGCCAACAACCTGCTGGAACGTCGCGATATCGCGCTGGCTTTCTGGGATGAACGCCTGTCCACCGCCGCCGTCCAGCGGATACTGATCAGCGAGATGGATATGACCCGCAAGCGCCGGGCAGAAGTCGTCGACAAGGCCGCCGCCGCCTATATCCTGCAGGGAGCGCTGGATTCTTTGGGATCGAGTTTCCGATGATCCCTATTTTTTCCGCGCTGACTCCGGTCTTCCTGATGATCCTGCTGGGATATATGCTGAAAAAGCGCGAGTTGGTCAGTGAAGCATTCTGGTCGCCAGCGGAAAAAATGACCTATTTCCTGTTTTTTCCGTCCTTGCTGCTGGCCAATACGGCGAAGGCGGAATTCGGCGAGATTGATGTTACCCCGATGATCTGGGCCAGTTGTTCGGGTGTACTGGTCATTTCCGCCCTGGCACTGTTGGCCCGTCCCCGGCTGGACCTGGACGGTCCCGCTTTTACGTCTGTCTTTCAGGGAACCATCCGGCCCAATGTCTATTTGGGCATAGCCGCCGCCGTCGCCTTGTACGATGGCGCCGGATTGACTCTGGTCAGTGTTTGCGTCGCCGTCGTCGTTCCCCTGGTCAACATCCTGAGCGTCATTGTGCTGGTTCGTCATGCGAGGCAACGCGGCGACATTCCAAACTGGTCTCAAACCCTGGAACCGGTTGCCCGCAATCCGCTGATTATCGCCTGCGCCCTGGGTGCCTTGCTTAACGTCACAGGCATTGGCCTGCCGCCACTTATTGGCCCGTTTCTGGAAATACTGGGGCGTGCCGCCCTGCCTATCGGCCTGCTTGCGGTGGGCGCGGGTCTTGATTTTGACGCCATGCGCAAGGCCGGGCTCACAGTTGGCTTGACGACGGCAGTCAAGCTGTGCGCCCTTCCAGCGATTACATACCTGACTTGTCAGGCGTTTGGAGTAAGCGGGCTTTCGCAAACCATTGTCGTGTTGTATGCGGCGCTTCCGGTTTCCGCCACATCCTATGTACTGGCACGGCAAATGGGAGGGGATACGGCGCTGCTGGCGGGAACCATAACGGCAACCACGGTGTTCGCCATGATCACCATGCCGATCATCGTTGTGTTGCTTAGTTAAGAGCTGTAGTCGAGAAGCTTAAGCAGTTCGCCGGCTTGTCGAGTGAAGCCCGCCGTCGATTTATCATCAAAGCGATCCTGCCACTGACCGATAATCCCGTCTTTAAAGGCGATCCTGCGCCCCGCTTCAACACATTGGGAAATCGCCTCTGGGTCGTCATCAATGCTCAGGAAACGACAAAGCCGTTCCACATCGGTCGAAGCTTCAGTGTGCAAATCCTCACAACGAATCTCCATATAGTTTTCACCATGGCTTCGTCCGAAATAACGCGCCGCGCCAACCGCCCGTGTCCAGTTGCCCGCGAAGGATTCGGCAAATGCCGCCATATCCGGGAACTTGGCCGTAAATCCCTGAGGATTAACCTTGAGGTTGTAGTCATACACAGAAACCGCTTCGTCGCGACCATCACGAATAACATGAACAATCAGCGCGTCCGGGAAAACCTCGCACAGGCTTTCAAGGCCCAAGGCATGTTCGGGAGTTTTTTCACCAATACACGAGACATCCTCCTTGCCTGCCCAGCGATCAAGAATCAGGGCGGAGGCTGTTGCCATCAGGAAGCGCACATCGTCGTTTGAATACGCCGCAGAAGCCCCCGGATTGGCGGCGCTGATTCCGGCAGCCTCCATACGCGCCTTGTCCGTAAGCATGTGTTTGTTGTAATCGGCAAAAGCCTTGCCAAGCAGGGGAAACAGGGCGTTGGTAAAATGCCCTTCCCCCTTGCAGCAGGCATCGGGGTGGGCATTGATGGCATGTTGCAGCCATACCGTTCCTGGGCGAGTCAGCCCAACGATAAAAAAGTGTTTTTTTTCCAATACCTTCGACAAACTAATCAGGTTTCGACGGTAATCTGTGATTGTCTGGCTCATGCGACCCCTTGATTTATGGCCATTGTATGCGGAATTTCCCGCAATGTTGTTTGGTGAGTGCACTGTAACCGTGAATTGCCTGCGTGCCAAATTCAAAGCTAGCAGAAATTCCAGTTAAAACTGCAGCTTGCGCTTTTAATAAAGCCTCCCTATTGTTCCGCTTTATGAGCGAAATAGCGTTGGATCAAATCCGTTTTCCCCATAGGCATCTTCTTGGAATAGAGGGGCTTTCACAGGACGTTATTTCACTTCTTCTGGATCGCGCTGAAAGTTATGTCGAACATAATCGACAAACCGACAAGACATTGTCGATGCTTGGCGGGCGCACCATTATCAACCTGTTCTATGAAGATTCGACGCGCACCCGCACCTCGTTCGAACTTGCCGGAAAGCAACTTGGCGGCAACGTCATCAATATGTCGGTGGCGACCAGTTCGGTCAAAAAGGGTGAAACCCTGATCGATACGGCGATGACCCTGAACGCCATGCACCCGGATGTACTGGTTGTCCGCCACAATGACTCAGGCGCCGTGCAACTGCTTTCGGAAAAGGTAAACTGCGCCGTCATCAATGCCGGTGACGGTCGCCATGAACATCCGACGCAAGCCCTCCTCGACGCCTTGACCATCCGCCGCCGCAAGGGCCGCATATCGGGATTGCTGGTCGCCATTTGCGGTGACATCGCCCATTCCCGGGTGGCGCGCTCCAACATCCACCTGCTGAACGCCATGGGCGCACAAGTCAGGCTGATCGCTCCAAAAACCCTGATCCCGTCAAGCATTGAAAGACTGGGCGTGGAAGTCTTCAATGATATGAACGAAGGCCTGAAGGACTGCGACATCGTGATGATGCTGCGCTTGCAAACCGAACGCATGCAAGGCGGGTTCTTCCCGTCAATCCGCGAATACTTCCATTTCTTTGGTCTGGATTATGAGAAGCTTGCCAACGCCAGGGAAGACGCCCTGATCATGCATCCGGGACCGATGAATCGCGGTGTTGAAATCGCCTCGGAAGTGGCTGACGACATTGGCCGTTCAGCCATTCGCGAACAGGTCGAAATGGGTGTCGCCGTGCGAATGGCCTGCCTTGAACTACTGACCCTGTATGCCCCGAAGGAAGATGGATCATGAACCGCGTTGCCTACATCAACGCCCGCCTGCTGGACCCCGCCAGCGGCCTTGACAGTCCCGGCGCATTGATCAGCGAAGGCGAAACCGTCGTCGATTTCGGTCCCGACCTGTCGCCACCTGATGACGCACAAATCGTCGATTGCAAGGGCCTGTGCCTGATACCAGGTCTGGTCGATATGCGGGTACAGTTGCGCGAACCTGGTGAGGAATACAAGGGCACGCTGGCATCGGCAGGACGCGCGGCCACTGCGGGGGGTGTCACCTCAATGGTCTGTCTGCCCAACACCAATCCGGTTATTGACGATATGTCGGTACTGGAATTCGTCGCCCGCCGCGCCCGCAAACTGGGACTGGCGAAGGTCTATCCATATGGCGCAGTAACCAAGGGTCTGATGGGTGAGGAGTTGGCCGAAATCGGCTTGTTGTCTGAATCCGGCGCACTGGCCTTTACCGATGGGGTCAAGGCTGTCAGCAATGCCCAGATCATGCGCCGCGCCTTAAGTTATGCGTCAAACTTCGGGCAAATGATTATTCAGCACCCGGAAGAGCCATCACTGGCACAGGGTGGCGTGATGAATTCGGGCGAGACATCGACCCGACTGGGCCTTTCGGGCATCCCGCGCGAGGCTGAAATTATCATGGTCGAGCGCGATATCCGATTGGCGGAAATGACCGGCGGCAGGTTGCACTTCGCGCACTTGTCGACAGGCGAAGCCGTAGACGTGGTCAGGAGAGCAAAGGCACGGGGGCTGGCCATTACCTGCGATACTGCTCCGCCCTATTTTGCCCTGAGCGAAATCGCCGTTGGCGAATATCGTACTTTCGCCAAATTGTCGCCGCCGCTTCGCGCCGAAGAAGATCGCCTCGCCGTGATCGAAGGCTTGCAGGATGGCACCATCGACGCCATTGCATCGGACCATGCGCCACACGATGAGGAATCAAAACGACTGCCCTTCGCCCAGGCAGCATTTGGCGGTGTCGGGCTGGAAACCCTGCTGGTTATCACGCTTGAGCTCTTCCACAACGGCCACCTTGATCTTCTTTCCGCCCTGCGGCTGATCACAAGCGCCCCGGCTGATTTATTGAAACTGGAAGCCGGAAGGCTGAAAAAAGGCGCACCCGCCGATCTCGTACTGGTCGATCCCGGACGGGGCTGGAAAGTTGATGCTGACAAAATGCAAAGCATTTCCAAGAACACCCCCTTTGACGGTCGACCGGTGCAAGGAGTGGTGCTCAAAACCGTTGTCGATGGCCGCACCGTCTTCGAGAAGGACGCTTAGGAATGGCGGCTGAGTTGGCTCCAATCCATATTATCGCCCTGTTGGCTGGATATCTGATTGGTTCAGTCCCCTTTGGCCTGGTTCTGACACGGCTGGCCGGCCTGGGTGACATCCGCGAGATTGGATCGGGGAACATTGGCGCAACCAATGTTCTGAGAACCGGCAACAAACCACTGGCGCTGGCGACCTTATTGCTGGATTCCGGCAAAGGAGCGGCGGCGGCTTTGATCCTGATGGCCTATAATCCGCTGGCAGGCCTTATCGCTGGCGGGGCGGCCATCCTGGGACACAATTTTCCGGTCTGGCTGAAGTTTAAAGGCGGCAAGGGCGTCGCCACGACCCTGGGCGTGTTGTTTGCTGTCGACTGGCCGGTTGGTCTGGCCGCTTGTGCGACATGGCTGCTGACCGCTCTGATCTTTAGATATTCATCCCTTTCCGCACTGGTTGCACTGGCCCTGTCCCCTGCTTATGCCTGGTATTTAGCGGGTCCCGACGTCGCCATTCTCGCCACTCTGCTCGCCGTTCTATCCATCATTCGCCATCATGAAAACATTACCCGCCTCCTGAAAGGCGAAGAGGCGAAGATCGGCAAAAAGAAGGCCAAATAAGTCTTCATTCTACAGAACACTGACCTCAACACCACTTGGAATGCTCTGTACGATTAGTTGGGTTCAAGGCCGGGACTTGACGGAATCGCCTGGCTTCGCCACTCTCTCCACATGAGCGAAAAACAACAAAAACGACTCTCGCAAACGGAAAAACTTGCCTGGTTGCGACTTATTCGTAGCGAGAATATTGGGCCAATCACTTTTTTCAGGCTGCTGGAACGTTTCGGCTCCGCCTGCGGCGCGCTTGACGCCTTGCCCGGACTGGCCCGCAGCGGCGGCAAGAAAGCAATTCGCGTTGCCTCCAAGGCCCTGGCCGAAGATGAAATGGCAGAGCTGAAGCGTATCGGCGCGCAATTAATTGCCTGGGGCGAACCCGACTACCCTGCCCTGCTGCACCACATTGAAGACCCGCCACCCCTTATCAGCGTTCTGGGCCATCCTCATTTGCTGACCAAAAAAGCCATCGCCATCGTTGGCGCGCGCAATGCGTCGATCAATGGAAAGAAATTTGCCCGTCAAATTGCCGAAGATTTGGGCCGCGGTGGATTGATGGTTGTCTCAGGCTTGGCCCGTGGGATAGACGCCGAAGCCCATGCGGGGGCATTGGAAAGTGGTTCTGTCGGGGTGCTGGCCGGTGGCGTCAATATTGTTTATCCAAAGGAAAATGCCAGTTTGTATGAAGCGTTGAAAGAACGCGGAGCGCTGATATCAGAAATCCCACCAGGCACCAACCCACAGGCACGCCACTTCCCCCGGCGCAACCGGATCATATCAGGCATTGCACGCGGGGTCGTCGTGGTCGAGGCCGGTGCGAAGTCCGGATCATTGATCACTGCCCGAATGGCCCTTGAACAAGGCCGCGAGATATTCGCCGTTCCGGGCGCACCGGGGGACCCAAGATCAAAAGGCGGAAACCAGTTGATCCGTTCCGGGGCCATATTGATCGAAAGCGCCCAAAATGTTTTCGAGGCCCTGAACGGGCTTTCTCGTGCCTTGTTGACTGATAAGGAAGTGTTTGATTTTGAAGGACAAAAGGTGATTCAACTGAATGAAAAAGAGGTCGAAATAGCGCGCCCCCTGATTGAAGAAAGTCTGGGACCGGAGTCCGTTTGTGTTGACGAAATCATCCGCAACTGCCAATTGTCCCCTGCCGTGGTGTCCACCGTGCTGCTGGAATTAGAGCTCGCAGGCCGTCTGGAAAGGCACCCGGGAAACAAGGTTTCAATTGTGCTATCTTAAGCGGAAGTCTGAAAAAACACATGAACGTCGTCATCGTCGAATCGCCCGCCAAGGCAAAAACCATTAATAAGTATCTGGGTTCGGACTATACGGTCCTGGCCAGTTATGGTCATGTGCGCGACCTGCCATCGAAGGATGGTTCTGTGCGCCCGGATGATGATTTCGCAATGGACTGGGAAGTGGATTCCAGATCGGCGAAGCAAATCAAGGAAATTACCGCCGCCGTTAAAGGCGCCGATCATCTGTATCTGGCGACTGACCCCGATCGCGAAGGTGAAGCGATTTCATGGCATGTACTGGACGTGCTGGAAAAGAAAAATGCCCTTAAAGGCATTGACGTCAAGCGCGTCGTTTTCAACGAAATTACCAAAACCGCCATTCTTGAAGCCTTTGAAAACCCCCGCGATCTGGATATGCCCCTGATCGAAGCCTATCTGGCGCGGCGCGCCCTGGACTATCTGGTCGGTTTCACCCTGTCGCCAGTTTTGTGGCGGAAATTACCGGGTTCGCGTTCCGCCGGTCGGGTTCAATCAGTGGCGCTGCGCCTGATCTGCGAGCGTGAAACCGAAATCGAGCTTTTCAAGCCACAGGAATACTGGTCCATAAAGGCCGGATTCAATACCCCGGCGGAAGCCTCCTTCACTGCATCCCTGACTTATTTGAACGGCGAAAAGCTGGACAAGATGTCAATTGGCAACGAAGAACACGCCAACACCGCCGTCGCCGCCATCGAAGCTGCCGACTTCACGGTTTCCAGGGTTGAGCGCAAGCAGTCACGCCGGAACCCGGCTGCGCCCTTCACCACATCGACATTGCAGCAAGAGGCCTCCCGCAAGCTGTATTTTGCCACCAAGCGAACCATGCAAATCGCGCAGCGGCTTTATGAAGGCTTCAGCATTGGCGACGAGACGGTCGGTTTGATTACCTACATGCGTACCGATGGCGTGTTTATGGCCGATGATGCAATCAACGCCACCCGCAACCTGATCGGCAGCGACTACGGCTCGAACTATGTGCCCGGATCGCCCCGCATGTATAAATCCAAGGCGAAAAACGCCCAGGAAGCGCACGAAGCGATCCGCCCGACTGACGTCTCCCGCAAGCCTGCCGATGTCGCCCAGTATCTGGACGAAGACCAGAGGAAACTCTATGAGCTGATCTGGAAGCGCACCATCGCCAGTCAGATGGAAGCCGCTGTTATGGATCAGGTCGCCGCCGACATTTCCTCGCCTGATAAACAAACAGTCCTGCGTGCGACCGGATCGGTCATTGCCTTTGACGGCTTCCTTAAAGTTTATCAGGAAAGCCGCGAAGAAAAGAACGGCGACGACGATACGGACCGTATCCTTCCCGCCCTGAATGAAGGCGACGTGCTAAAACGTACATTTGTCGAACCGGAGCAGCACTTCACACAGCCGCCGCCGCGATATTCTGAAGCCTCTCTGGTCAAGACCATGGAAGAACTGGGCATTGGTCGGCCATCCACATATTCATCGATCATTTCTGTTTTGCAGGATCGAAACTACGTGGTTCTGGACAAGCGCCGTTTCCAGCCCGATGATCGAGGCAGGCTGGTTACCGCCTTCCTGACCAGTTTTTTCACAAAGTATGTGGAATACAATTTCACTGCCGAACTTGAAGAAAAACTGGACGACATTTCCGGTGGACGCATCGAATGGAAGCAGGTGCTGCGCGAATTCTGGGATTCATTTTCCGACGCCGTCGCAGACACCAAGGAACTGCGTGTCCGTGAAGTCCTGGACGCCCTGAATGAGCTTCTTGGCCCGCATTTTTTCCACGACCTTGGCAATGGCAAAGACCCGCGCGCCTGCCCAACATGCGATGACGGCCACTTAAGTTTGAAGTTGGGCAAATTTGGCGCTTTCATCGGCTGCTCAAATTATCCCGAATGCCGCTACACCCGCCCGCTTGTTGTCAGCGAAGACGACGCCAACGGAATTGCCGACGCCGGCCCCGTGGTGCTGGGCAAGGACCCGTCAACAGACCTTGACATTTCGATACGCAAAGGCCCGTACGGCACCTATGTACAGTTGGGTGAAGTCGAAGAAATCATGGAAGGCAAGAAGAAGAAAAAGACCAAACCTAAACGCGCTTCCCTGCCGCGCAACCTGCCGCCGGCAGATGTTGATCTGGAAAAGGCGCTGGGCCTGCTTTCGCTTCCCCGTGATATTGGAATTTGGCCGGAAACCGGCGAAATGATTCAGGCCGGACTTGGCCGCTTTGGTCCCTACCTGAAATACAGTGGCTTGTTCTTATCCCTTAAGGGTGATGATGACGTCCTGACGATCGGCATCAATCGCGCCATCGATTTGATCGAAGCCGCACCGAAGAAAGACCCGCCAAAGGTACTGGGCGAACACCCGAAAACCAAAAAGCCGATCAGCATCAAGAGCGGTCGCTGGGGGCCTTTCGTCTCGCACGGCATGGTCCGGGTCAATATTCCCAAGGGAACCGATGCCGATACCCTAACCCTGGAAGAAGCCATCGTCCTTGCCGACGCCAAGGCGACGACTGGCAAGAACGGCAAGAAGAAGGCAACCGCGAAAAAGACACCGGACAAAAAACCGGCGAAGAAAACCACAAAAAAGAAGACGCCGAAAAAAGCCCCCACCGCTGAAAGCTGAGCGAGTTGAAAAAACAGTCTCCATTTCCCAGCCGGGAGGACATCCTTAAATTTATTGAGGAGACCCCTGGACGTGTCGGCAAGCGCGAGATTGCCCGCGCCTTTTCATTGGATACCGAGCAAAAGATGATGCTCAAGAAGGTCCTTAAGGAAATGAAGGATGATGGAGATATCCAGCGCGGAGGTGGCAAGAAGTTCTCTGAACCTGGAAGCCTGCCGCCGGTGGCTGTGGTCATCATAATCGGCCCTGATGCGGACGGTGAAATCCTGGCCCGACCCATGACCTGGGATGATCAGTTGGAGCCACCTTTCATATATATGGTCCCGGAACGCCGGGGTGTCCCCGCACTGGCCCCGGGGGACAGGGTTCTGGCCCGCCTCACCAAGGCGGAAGAAAACTTATTTGAGGGTCGAACCATTCGACGCATCGGCCAAAGCGCTGAAAAGATCATGGGCATCTATAGCGTCGTCGAAGGCCAGGGACGGCTGAAATCGACCAACCGCAAAGCCAAGGGCGAATATTTCGTCCCCAAAGCCGACACTCTGGGAGCAGAGGATGGTGATCTGGTTCGCGCCGAGGTGTTGCCCGGTCGGCGGGTCGGTATGCGCATTGCAAAGGTGCTGGAGCGCCTGAACACCGATGGTGGCGCCACATCAATCAGCCTGATTGCCCTTCTGGATAACGACATCCCCACCGAATTCAGTCCTGAAGCCCTGGACCTGGCAAATGCAGCAAAAGCTGCAACGTTGGGGAAACGCGAAGACTTGCGCGCTATCCCCCTGGTCACCATTGACGGGTCCGACGCCCGCGATTTTGATGATGCTGTATTTGCGGAATCCGATCCGAACAAAAAAAATGCCGGTGGCTGGCACCTGATTGTCGCAATCGCCGATGTCGCCTGGTACGTCAGGCCCGGTGACGGGTTGGATCGGGACGCCTACGAACGAAGCAATTCGGTTTATTTCCCGGACCGCGTCGTACCTATGCTACCGGAAGTTTTGTCAAACGGCTGGTGCTCGCTCAAACCCCATGAAGATCGCCCCTGTATGGCCGCCCATATGTGGATCAACGCGGATGGCGCATTGATCAAACACCGTTTCGTGCGCGCTTTGATGAAATCAAAAGCTCGCCTGACTTACGATCAGGTTCAGGAGGCTCGAGACGGCAACCCGGATGATACGACGGCAACCCTTATCGACACCGTCATCTCACCCCTGTACGGCGCTTATGAGGTCCTGAACAAGGCGCGCAATTCCCGTGGCGTTCTGGAGCTGGAGTTGCCTGACCGTCGTATTGTCATCGATGAGGATGGTCAGGTCGAACGGGTCGAATTACGCGAACGCTTTGACAGTCACAGACTGATCGAAGAATTCATGATTACCGCCAACGTTGCGGCGGCCGAAACGCTGGAGAAAAAACACCAGCCCTGCATGTATCGTATTCACGACGAGCCATCCATGGACAAGATGGAAGGTTTGCGACAATTCCTGGACAGCCTTTCCATTCGTCTCGCCAAAGGGCAGGTCATCCGGGCTGAAACCTTCAACCGTATTCTCGACAAAGTCAGAGACACCCCGCACGCCAATCTGGTCAACGATGTTGTCCTGAGAAGCCAATCACAAGCCGAATATTCACCCGACAACATCGGACACTTCGGATTGGCACTAAGGCGTTATTGTCACTTTACTTCGCCGATTCGACGCTACGCCGACCTGCTGGTTCATCGAGCCTTGATCAGGGGGCTGGGGCTGGGAGACGGCGGACTTGAAGACAACCATCGTGATTTCGGCCGCATGGGAGAGAGCTTGTCCAAGAATGAACGCCGCGCCGCTGCGGCTGAACGTAGCGCCGTCGATCGATTCGCCGCATCCTATCTGTCGGAAAAAATCGGCACGGTTTTCAGTGGACGCATTAATGGCGTCACCGGTTTTGGCCTGTTCGTGACCCTGGACGACACCGGCGCGGATGGCCTGGTGCCTGTCCGTTCGTTGGGAGACGATTACTTCGTTCACGATGAGGCTCAACATGTTTTACGGGGACGCAAAACCAAACAGGTTTTCCGGCTTGGCGATCATGTGAATGTCATGTTGATGGAAGCAGACCCGGTGTCGGGTTCAATGTTGATGCAAGTCATAGGTTCTGAGCCGATTGGGGCCTCAAAAAAAGGCGGCCCCCGTCAAAAAACAGTTAAAGCGGCGAAAAAAGCAAAACCCAAATCAAAATCCAAGGCCGGGCGCAGAAAAGCCAGGACAAAACCGGCGAAATAACATCCGATTTCTTCATTCACCTCACCATCATGCCAAACGAATAAGATGACGTGACGGAAAAAATCGGTGAAACTTGTACGATGAGATTACGAATCGACAATTTGGCGGTCACAGGTTTGCTTGTGATCATGATCGTCGTGGCATGTGCGCCACAGCGCCAGCCCTTGATTGTGGACGAGGGTTATTCCCTGCCAGCGGCGAAAGAAGTTTTTGCCGCCGGGTATGGAAGTATTTACGAGCGCTATATCGAATTGACAACCCCGGCCCAATTTACCATTGAAGGACTGCATGGATTAGCCTCGATTGACCCTGCCATAACCATTGATGCAACTGAGGATGAAGTCATCCTGAAAATCGATAACGTTATCGTCGCACGCTTCGATACGCCCGACGCAACTGATAGCGATGGCTGGGCCGAGTTGACGGTTAATGTTTCCGCAAAAGGCCGTCAGGGATCATCGGAATTAAGAAAGGCGACCGCGGAAAAAATTTACGAGGCGGTTTTTGATGGCATTCTTTCCAACCTGGATATCTATTCCCGTTATGCCGGGGCCATAGAGGCAAAAAAGAACCGCGCCAAGCGGGACGGCTTTGGCGGTATCGGAGTGCGCTTCAAAATCGTCAACAATCTACCCCTGATTACCTTCGTGATGCCCCAGACACCAGCCCAGGACGCAGGCTTGAAGATGGGCGACCGAATTACCCACGCCGGAAAGGACTCCTTGAGCGGACTGCTGCAACGACAGGTAACAGAGAGATTGCGAGGCCCGCTTCATTCCAAAGTCGTGCTAACGATCCTGCGCAAGGGCGAGAACGCCCCCCTGCTCATGGAGATCGAACGCGCCCATATCGTTCCAGATACGGTTTCTTATGGCCATCAAAATGGCATCGTTTTCCTTAAAATAAGCAATTTTAACCAGCGTACAGCTCGCAACACATTGAACAAGTTGAAGAAAGCCCGAAGTGAACTGGGTGATAGCGTGAAGGGCATCGTCCTGGACATGCGCGGCAACCCGGGTGGCCTGTTGAAGCAAGCGATCAAGGTCGCCGATTTGTTCCTGGCGCAGGGCCGCGTATCTGAAACCCGTGGACGCCATCCCGACAGCCTGCAGTTTTATGACGCCGGGGGTCGCGATATGGCTTATGGACGCCCGGTCGTGGTTCTGATCGATGGCAAATCGGCTTCAGCTGCGGAAGTCGCGGCAGCGGCCTTGCAAGACCGGGGACGCGCCGTTGTCATTGGCACATCGTCCTTCGGCAAAGGAACCGTGCAAACCGTCGTCAGATTGCCCAACGAAGGCGAAATCACTCTGACATGGTCTCGCCTGATCGCCCCTTCCGGATACATCATGCACGGACTTGGGGTGTTTCCGACAATTTGCACCAGCGGCATTGATGGCAATTCCATGAACCAGGATCAGGTCATTGCAAAGGCCTTGAGGGAGCGAATCAAGACCACTGCAGTGATGGAAGCATGGCGAAGGACAAGCTTTCAGGAAAAGCAAAGACGTCAGGAACTAAGAGCCTTTTGCTCACCTGAACGCCGCGATAAAAAGCTCGACAGCAACGTTGCCGAGACCGTGTTGAACAACAAGGCGCTGTACGCCCGCACCCTGAATTTGTCAGCTTCCGCAGCCGCGGCAAGATAGGGCTATTTGTAAGTCTTGACATGGGCCATGCGCACTGTATTGTGCGCGCCCTGACGCTTACTTTTATCTATTCGGAACAGAACAATGGCAAAGCCTAACACCATTCTGATCAAATTGGTCAGTACCGCCGATACCGGGTTCTATTATGTCACCAAAAAGAACCCCCGCAATTCAACTGAAAAGATGGAATTTCGCAAGTACGATCCCGTCGTGCGCAAACACGTGATTTTCAAGGAAGCGAAGATCAAATAACGCCCGCCGAAGTCCCTGGCTTTTAGTGACCTTTTTGCGTTGGCCGTGTTTGACACAGGTCTTGAAATAATCCATCATCTTCATGCAGCTAATTGCAGGAGCGTTTTTTGACGCTTTGTTGCAACAGGGGTGCATCGCAGTTTCGGTTTCTGCCGTAAGGCCGGGGAAAACAACCAAAAAATGGATTTCTGAGTCTATGTCAAAAACCATCCTGATTG
>JADHSW010000049.1 GCA_016776705.1 Rhodospirillales bacterium | reverse complement strand
CGCTGGCGCACAGGAAGGCCAGTTCAACGCCAGTCTGGTGCAGGGTGTGTTCTCCTTCGTCAGTGGCAAAATCGCCAAAACCTCGCCGGACGGCATGACGGTCACCACCCCGGTGGCCACCATCGGCATCCGCGGCACCTGGGTCGCAGGCCGGGCGGCGCAGGAAGGGTCTAACAACACCATCTCGCTCTTGCCGGAGGCCAATCCGGATGGTTCTCAAACGGTCGGACAACTTGCAGTATCCAACCTGGGAGGCGGTCCTCCAGTCGTATTGAGCACCCCTGGTGCAACGCTGCAAGTGTCCAGTGCTTTCGCCGCCTTACCTCCTCCGGTAGTGTTTAGTCCGCAACAAATTCAGCAGAACTTCGGGTCGACCCTGATGATGCAATCGGCGACAGTCGCCGCCAAGGCAAGCAACGCCGCCGCTCAAAACGCCCAGGAAGCCGAACAGGCGCAAGCTCAGGCAGAACAGGCAGAAGCTGAAGCCGAGGCGGCTGCGGCGGAAGCAGCAGCGGCGGAAGCAGCGGCAGCGGAAGCGGCAGCAGAAGCAGAAGCGGATGGTGACCCGGAAACTATAGCCGCGGCGGAAACAGCGGCGGCGGAAGCAGAAGCAAAGGCGGCGGAAGCAGAAGCCAAGGCAGCGGAAGCAGAAGCCAGGGCGGCAGAAGCCGAAGCGGCAACAGCGGAAGCGGAGGCCGCGCAGGCGGTCGCAGAACACGCCACCAACGAAATGCAGGCCCAGAGCGAAGCCTTTGCTATATTTGGCGGCCCACAACCGGGCGGCGACGGACCGGCTGACGGTGGCGAAAATGGTGATGCACCACCTGACGGTCAAGGTCCACAAGGTGATAATATAAGTCAGGCGGCCGAGGAAGCCGCCCGTCAAGCAGTTGCGGACGGTGCCTCGGCTGAAGAAGTCTTTGCCGCCGCCGCAGACGCCGCCGCCGCCCAGTTGGCGGCAGAAGGCGACAGCCCGGAACAAATCGCCGAAGAACGGGCAGTGGCCGAACAGGCCTACAACGATGCCATAGCCGCTGGCGCCAGCCCGGAAGAAGCCATGCGGTCAGCCATGGCGGCGACCGAGGCCCAGTTCGGTGGGCCTGATGATGGCTTCAATGACGGCGGCGGTGATCCCAATGTACAGGGAGGTTTTACCGGTGACCCCAACGCACCCGGCGGTGACTTTGGCGGCAATCCCAATGCGACCGGAGGCCTGGGCGGTGATCAGATCACAACGGGCAGCGATCCCAATATCACAGGCGGATTTGGCGGTGATCCCTTCTTCGGCGGCGGTGATCCCTTCTTCGGAGGTGGCAATATCTTCGGCGGCGGCGATATCTTCGGTGGCGGCGGTCTCTTCGGGGGTGGTGATCCGTTTGGCGGTGGTGGCGATCCGTTCTTTGGTGGCGGTGGCGATACCTTTTTCGGTGGCGGTGGTGATGATGCTTATTTCAGTGATGCTTTTTTCGGCGGCGATAGTTTCGACAGTCAGATCGGAGAATTCTACGATCTCAGCTCCGTCTTCGACAACATCAATTCCGGTGACAATACCCAGCAAAACAACCAACAAACAGAATCCCAGTCTTCATTTACCGATCAAGTCAGCTTTACAACCGGCAGTGACGTAAGAGAAGGCACAGCCGAAAACACTAACTTCTACTTCTCATATTCGACCCTTGGCGGCGCTGACACCATCACCGATCTTGGCGGCGCAAACCAGATGTCGTTCGACGGTCTCGACAATATCAAGATCAAAGTGACCACTGACGCCACCACCGTTGGCACCGGAACGGTTAATATATGGAACGGTTTTGGCGCCGACGAGACCGCAAATTCAGGGGTGCCCGCTACAAGCACACCGCCCAACCAGACCATTGCTTTCTCGGATGTCAGCCAGTACCTGTTTTCCGATAATGTTGTTCCTTCACTTGGCGGCGGTTATTCCAGCCAGTCGGGGATCGCGGGATCGACCGAATCAGAAGTCGAACACGGCGACGTCATCGTGCTTCCGACCCTGCTGACGAGTGAAATTGGCTACGTCATCGCCGGCACCAGCGGAAGCGACACCATCACCCTGAACCAGACCATGGACGGGGCCATCGTCTTTGGCAAAGATGGTGGGGATACCTTCGTTATCGACACGTATGGCGACCGCCTGATGATTGGTGGTATTACCGCAACCGATAATGAAGACGATGGGTATTTAGCCGATAACAGTACGGTCAGTGGGGTTGCCGGTGATGGTATTCCTGATGCCGGAAGAAATGTCTTCGATTATTCTGCGATCGATTTCGACAATACATACGGCAACGGCAATGACGGGACGGCGGGGCTCACCGTCGCCATGTTTGGCTTTTACGGAGATGAACCGGGCGGCTCCGCCGGCATTAGCGAAAACATAGCCAGCGATCAAGAGGCCCGGATCAACGATCAGATTTGGGATGTCAGCACCCTGATCGGTTCTGCCGACAACGATACCATCAGCCTTTATGGTGGGGGCTATGACTATATTGACGGCGGCGTCGGCAACGACACACTAAACATCATTGGCGGCAGTGAAACGTTGAAAGCCAACTCCTATAAAGGTGGAGCAGGCGACGATACAATTAATGTCCGCGGCGGTGTTTCAGTCGTTGGCGATATTGACGGCGGCACAGGTACCGACACCATCGGAATTACCTACAATACTGTATTCACCCATACCGGCAGCCTTATCAGCATCGATACCCTGCAACTTCTGGGCACCACCGCCGACGATACCATTAATATTAACGACACGACGGTCACCAACATCGAAACCGCAACCTCAATGACCGTCTCCTCCGTCAATGGGAGTTCCGGCAACGACACCGTAAATTTGCTAACCAATACCGCCAACACCTACAGCATCGGCTTTACCGAAACCATCAACGCCACCGGCACCGGCAATGACATCATTTCCATGCTGTCAGCACTTGGTAGTGGCAGCGTCATCGATCTTGACGGCGGCACCGACACGGTCAACCTGTACGCAGGTGCGAACGTTGCGACCTTCAGCAACGTCGAAAATATCGTTGGCACGGGCAGTAACGATGCTCTCACAGTTGAAAACACTTTATCCTCAGTCAGCATTGACCTCTCCACCGGCAGTTCAGACCAGCTTACATTGGCTGGCGGGGCAAACACGGTGACACTGAGCGGCGTCGAATCCGTCGTCGGCTCGACCAGCGCCGATACCTTGACTTTGGGCTCTGCTGTTTCCAGCGTCGCCTTTAACATGGGCGATCTGAGCGACACCATCAACCTTTGGAACGGCACCAATTCAGGAACCTTCACCAATACCGAAACCCTGAATATGACGGGAACCACGGCACAGAATAACCTCGCCATGGGCGCGGCCTACACAGGCACCATAAACGGCGTTGCGTCGGAAACCGATGACACCCTGACCTTGTTTGCAGCGACCAACGTGATCAGCGTGGGCGATGTCGAATCCATAACAGCCAGCACCGGCAGCGACACCATCACGCTGACGACCGCTTTGGCGAGTGGATCAACGATCAATCTGGGCGGCGGCGGCACCGATACAATCAACCTGCTTGCCGGGGCCAATACTGTAGCCATCAGCAACGCCACCACAGCCACCAACATAAACGGCACGGCTTCCGATGACAGCCTGACGGGTTCTTTTACCGGAAATGGCACCATTGACCTTGCGGGCAGTACCGGCAATGACACGCTCACCCTGGTTGCCGACGGCTCCAACACTAATGTTGTCACTGTGTCGAATGTGGAAGTTGTTACCGGCAGCACCAATGACGACAATATCACCGTTGCCCTGTCCGATCTGGCCAACGGAATATCCGTCGATGGCAACGCCGATCATTCTACCGGAGACACCCTGAACATCACAGGTGGAGGGACCCTGACATCAGGAAATATTGCCAACGTACAGAGCTTCGAAAAATGGACCCTGTCAACCAGCGCTTCCTATACCATAACCACCATTGCAGGCAACGTCGCCAGCACCGATACATTGACGGTAGATGCCTCTGCGGCTTTGGCATCGACGTTTGACGCGACCCTCGAAACCGATGGAACCATCAACTATACAGGTGGTAGCGGCATTGATACGCTGACGGTGGCAACGGCGATGATGGAAGGGGCAACCGCTGCACTTGATGGCGGCGCGGGAACGTCGGACAACCTGATCCTCGTCGGTACCGGCAACATGAGCACCAGCGAACTTGGGGGCGTCAGCAACTTCGAGACATGGACCCTGTCCGGAAACGTCGCCTTCACCCTGGCCACGGCGGCAGGCAACGTCGCCAGCGGGGAAACCTTAACAATTAATGCGTCCGCCCTGACCAGCGCAGCGGCATCGGTGGACGCAACCCTGGAAACCGATGGTACACTTAACTATACAGGCGGAGCTGGGACCAACGCATTGACCGTCAGTCAGTTGATGCTTACCGGCGCTACAGCGGCCCTGACCGGCGGCAGCGGGGGTAGCGATGCCCTGACAATCACAGGTGCCGGTACCGTGCTTTCCGGTGAGTTGACCAATGTGACGGGCTGGGAAACCTGGATTTTGTCTGACGAAGCCCACAACCTGACCCTGGATGACGCCAATGGCGCTAGCGGATCGACCACAACCATTAACGCAACCGCTGTGACCAGTGCTGCCGTGACGGTCAATGGATCAGCCGAGACCAACGGTAACCTGTCATACGACGGTGGTGGTGGCATTGATACTTTCACTGGTGGAGATCTAGCCGATGACATCGCCGGCAACGGCGGGGCCGACATTCTGACTGGTGGAAGCGGTAACGATACGTTTTCTTATGATGCCGCCAGCGATGCGGGCGACACCATCACGGACTACCTAACCGGCACCAATACGCTTGATTTTGCCACCACGTTTGGTCTTGGTGGAAGCAAAAGCTTCTCTGCTTCTGGCGCTGAAGCTGACGGGAATAACATTATCCTGAAAACTGACGCTGCTGTTGCGGATGCCGCCGGAATTCAATCCCTCATTGATGCGCTCGGGGGCACGCTGACATCAAACAACACACTTCTCTACACGGCCTTCAATACGTCAACATCGCGGGCCGAAGTATGGTATGACGCCGACGTGGATACCGCCGGAAGCGCTGTTTTGATGATTACACTTGACGACGTGACCACACTTTCTGCCCTTTCGACGAACTTTGATTCCACCGATTTCACTATTACCTGAACTGCCTCATCTTCGAGGTTTTTCAATATCAATCCCTGATTTTGTCAGCCACGAAAGGTCCCTGCAGTCACTAATGATAGATACTGTACTTGCAAATGGAATGGCATGCGCTTTTCCACATTTTTTGTTATATTTATCATAAGTTTGAACTAGGTATCACAACTCACCGATTTGCATGCGCGTCATTTGATGTTAGCGTGCATTCCATGATTAATCTTAAAAATGTAGCCCTTCACTTTGGTGGCTTGCGGGCGGTTGACGGCGCGAGCTTCGATATCAAGAAGGGCACGATTACAGGGCTTATCGGGCCCAATGGGGCGGGCAAGACGACTTTGTTCAATCTGGTCGCGGGTATCTTTGCACCATCGGCTGGCAGCGTCATCCTTGATGGCGAAAACGTCACCGGCATGAAACCTCATGAGTTGTTTGCAAAAGGCCTGCTCAGGACCTTCCAGATCGCCCACGAATTTTCATCCCTTACGGTTCGCGAGAACCTGATGATGGTGCCAGCGGGTCAGTTGGGCGAATCGTTGATGAATACATGGTTTCACCGCTCGAAAGTCGCCGCCGAGGAAGAAGAAATCCGTCACAAGGCCGACGAAGTCATCGATTTCCTTAATTTGAACCATCTGGCGGACCATCCTGCGGGCCAGCTTTCCGGTGGCCAGAAAAAGCTTCTGGAGTTGGGGCGCACCATGATGGTAGACGCCAAGATCGTGTTGCTGGACGAGGTGGGCGCCGGCGTTAACCGGACGTTGCTGAATGAAATCGGCGATGCCATTATCCGTCTGAACAAGGAACGCAATTACACATTCTGCATGATTGAACACGACATCGATTTTATTTCCCGCCTTTGCGACCCGGTCGTCGTCATGGCCGAAGGCAAAGTGCTGATGCAAGGCACTGCTGACGAAGTTAAATCCAACGAAGACGTCATCGAGGCCTATCTGGGCACCGGGCTGAAAAATAAAGTGGGGGCGATTTCTTAGGTGAGTTTCTTATCGGGGAAAAACATGTGTGGCGGGTACGGCGGTGCGGATATTCTGCACGGTTGTAATATTTCCGTCGACAAGGGCGAGATCGCCGTCGTCGTCGGCCCCAACGGGGCGGGAAAATCGACGGCCATGAAGGCCCTGTTCGGCATGCTGGAGTTGAACCAGGGCAGCGTCACCCTGGGCGGCAAGGACATCACCAAACTTACGCCCCAGGACAGAGTCAAGGAAGGCATGGCGTTCGTACCACAAACGAACAATGTATTCGCCGGTATGACGGTTCAGGAAAACCTGGAAATGGGCGCATTTTTGCGCCGCGACGATATCTTCACGACCATGGAACATATCTTTGATCTGTTTCCCATTTTGAAGGAAAAACGCGACCAGGCGGCAGGCGAGCTTTCTGGCGGACAACGCCAGCAGGTCGCCGTTGGCCGAGCGCTGATGACACAACCGGACGTGCTGATGCTGGACGAACCCACGGCGGGTGTATCGCCCATTGTCATGGACGAGTTGTTCGACCGCATTCTGGAAGTCAAACAAACCGGCATCGCCATCCTGATGGTCGAACAGAACGCCCGTCAGGCCCTGAACATTGCTGACACCGGTTATGTTCTGGTCACCGGCGAAAACAAGTTCACGGATACCGGCGAGGCCCTGTTGGCCGACCCTGAAGTCCGGCGGGCCTTCCTGGGGGGATAGAACATTTTGACCGATATTCTGAACGCCATCGTCCTGCTGTCAAATTTCGTCATTATTCCGGTTTTGACGTATGGCTCCCAACTGGCCCTTGGCGCATTGGGCATCACCCTGATTTACGGCATCCTGCGCTTCGCCAATTTTGCTCATTCGGACCTGATGGCCTTCGGCACTATGATTACCGTACTTATGACATGGTGGCTGCAGTCCATGGGCGTGACCTTTGGTCCCCTGCCGACGGCCCTTATAGCCCTGCCGATCGCCATCGCCCTGACCATCGTCATAGCGCTGTTTATCGACAAGTCTGTCTACAAATTCTATCGTAAGAAACGCAGCGCCCCGGCGATCTTCGTCATTGCGTCCATTGGCGTGATGTTCGTGCTGAATGGTGTTGTGCGCTTTATCATTGGCCCCAATGACCAACGCTTCGCTGATGGCGAGCGGTTTATCATCAAGGCCCGCGCCTTTAAGGAAATGACTGGCCTGGGCGAAGGCCTGGCCATCAAGATCAGCCAGGGCCTGACCATAGGCATTGCCTTCGTGCTGGTGCTCGCCCTGTTCTGGTTCCTGCAACACACCCGCACCGGCAAGGCCATGCGCGCTTATTCCGATAACGAGGATCTGGCCCTTCTTTCCGGCATCGACCCGGAAAAGGTGGTTATGGTGACCTGGATTATCACCGCAGCGCTGGCGACCATCGCAGGCACGCTTTATGGCCTGGACAAAAGCTTCAAGCCCTTCACTTATTTTCAGCTGCTATTGCCGTTTTTCGCCGCCGCTATCGTTGGCGGGATAGGCAAACCCGTTGGCGCTATTATCGGCGGTTTTGTTGTCGCTTTTTCAGAAGTTTCAATTACTTACGCTTACAAAAAGTTCATCAAATACCTGGTGCCGGATAGCTGGGCCCCTGACGGACTGGTTCAGTTCCTGTCCACAGATTACAAATTTGCCGTCTCGTTTATCATTCTGGTTCTGGTGTTGTTGATACGACCGACCGGTATCTTGAAGGGGCGCACAATATGAACAACGCACAACGCTCCGCTCTTGCATTCACCGTTATGGCCTGTCTGCTGGCAATGGTCGGCTATTTCCAGTCCTGGGCATTGACGCTGTCGATTTTCAACCTGTGTCTTATTTCGTCAGTCATGGCGCTGGGGGTCAATATTCAATGGGGTTATGCGGGGCTGTTCAATGTGGGCACCATGGGCTTTGCCGCCCTGGGCGGGCTCGCCGCCGTTCTGGTATCCAAAGCGCCTGTTCCAGCAGCCTGGGCCGCAGGAGGATCGAACCTGTTTCTTGGGGCAGTTTTCTTTGCACTCACGGTTGCGATCGCAACCTTTACCTATCGCCGCCTGCCCAAAGGGGGCCTGCGCGTCATCGCTCTTTCGATAATTGTCCTGATTGGCATTCTCGCTACCCGGTATTTCCTGGACACCGCCGTCGCCGACATTGAAGGCGTCAATCCGGCGGTGACAGGATATCTGGGCGGCCTTGGCATGCCGATTATGTTCTCGTGGGTTGTGGGCGGTGTTTTTGCCGCCGGCGCTGCGTGGGTCATTGGCAAAATCGCCCTTGGATTGCGATCCGACTATCTGGCCATCGCCACCCTGGGCATTTCGGAAATTATCATTGCCCTTTTGAAGAACGAGGATTGGCTGACCCGTGGCGTCAAGAACGTCACCGGCCTTCCCCGCCCCGTCCCCTACGAGATCGACCTGCAAACTAGTGACTGGTTCATCAACTGGACGGAATGGTTCAATACGTCTGCACTGAACAATCTTTCTACGGAGGCCAGATCGGATTTGCTGACCTCACTGGTAATCGAACAATCCAGTGTCTTCGTCAAAATATGTTACGCCGGTTTGTTCGCTATGGTTCTGGTCATTGTCCTGTCCATGAGCGTACTAGCCCTGAATTCCCCCTGGGGGCGCATGATGCGGGCCATTCGCGACAACGAGGTCTCTGCAGCCGCCATGGGCAAGAATATTACCGGACGTCATCTCCAGGTCTTCATCATTGGTTCCGCCGTTGTCGGGATCGCAGGGGCAATGCTGACAACCCTTGACGGTCAACTAACGCCGGGCACCTATAATCCGCTGCGTTTTACTTTCCTGATCTGGGTTATGGTGATCGTCGGTGGATCGGGTAATAATCTGGGCTCAGTGTTGGGGGGGTTCCTGATCTGGCTGATCTGGATTGAGGCCGAGCCGGTCGGCGTTTGGCTAATCGATTTCGCCACCAACTGGATGGATGAAACAAGCCCTGTTCGGTTGCACCTTATGGATTCGGCGCAACATATGCGCCTGTTTATGATGGGGCTGGTTCTTCTTGTCGTCATGCGTTTTAATCCGGGCGGAATATTGCCCGAGATAACCATCCAGGGAAGTAATAAGAGATAGAAAGACAATGAAAAATAGGCCTATGATGGGCCCAACTGATTCAAGACCCTGAGTTTTTCGAACAACCAGAAAGCATCAGATTTTCGGTTCAACACAACAAGGAGGATACTCATGAAGAAAATTCTACTAACAACCACTTTGCTTGCCTCGATGGCGACAACCGCCATGGCCGCAGACATTAAAGTCGGCGTGATCCTGGGTTATACCGGCCCCATCGAATCCCTGACGCCAGACATGGCGGCGTCTGCCGAACTGGCTTTCAAGGAAGCGTCGGACTCTGGCTTACTGCTGGGTGGTTCAAAAATTGCCCCGATCCGTGCTGATTCGACCTGCGTTGATTCCGCCGCCGCTACTGCAGCCGCCGAACGCTTGATTTCGTCCGATGGTATTGTCGCCATAATGGGTGCGGATTGCTCCGGCGTTACCGGTGCCGTCGCCAACAATGTCGCGGTTCCCAATGGCGTTATCATGATTTCGCCCTCGGCTACATCTCCTGGTCTGTCATCGATCAAGGATAATGGATTCTTCTTCCGCACGGCTCCTTCTGACGCCCGTCAGGGTGAAGTTCTGGCCGATGTTCTGAAAAGCCGCGGCATCATGGAAGTCGCCGTCACCTTTACCAATAACGATTATGGTAAAGGCCTTGCCGATTCCTTTGCAACCGCCTTCAATGCGGCCGGTGGTAAAATCTCGATTACCGCAGCCCATGAAGACGGCAAGGCAGATTATTCGGCTGAAGTCGGCGCTTTGTCTGCGGCTGGCTCCAAACACCTCGCCGTGTTCGGTTATCTGGATCAGGGCGGCAAAGGCATCATCCAGGCATCTCTGGATAGTGGCGCATTTGATAAGTTTGTCCTCGCCGACGGCATGATCGGTGAAAGCCTTCCCAATGCCATTGGCAAGGATTTGAATGGCGCAATCGGAACCGTTCCCGGTGGCGCATCCGATGGGGCCGCCACATACCAAACCATGGCCTCAAAAGCTGGCATCAAAAAAGATGGCCCTTATGTGGGTGAATCATACGACGCCGGGGCATTGATCGCACTTGCCATGCAGGCTGCGGGATCTGCCGATCGCGCTGCTATCCAGTCAAAAATCATGATGGTCGCCAATGCTCCAGGCGTGAAAATCATGCCAGGCGAAATCGCCAAGGGCCTGAAAATCCTTAAAGACGGTGGCGATATTGACTATGTCGGCGCAACCAGCGTCGAATTCAACTCTATTGGCGAAGTTCTTGGCTCGTTCAAGGAAGTGGAAGTCAAGAACGGTAAGTTCGAGACCGTCAAGGTTTTCTAATCCAGCGATCTGAATACCTTTGAAAAAAGCCGGGCATCCTTTGGGTTGCCCGGCTTTATTTTGTCCAGAGCTGGATTTTTTCAGACTTCGAGCTATATTAGACAATACTTATTTCTATCTCCGAGGATGAAAACACATGGCAACCATTGAGCTAACCGTTGAAAACTTCGAAGCGACGATCACCGAGAATGATATGGTCGTTATCGATTTCTGGGCTGAATGGTGCGGCCCGTGCAAGATGTTTGGGCCGACCTTCGAGAAGGTTTCGGGTAATCATGAAGGTGTCGTCTTCGCCAAATGTGATACGGAAAGTCAGCAGCAAATTGCCGCCCAGTTTGGAATCCAGTCAATTCCCACCCTCGCCATAATGCGCGATAAGGTTCTGCTGTTCAGCCAACCGGGAGCCGTTCCTGAAAACGCCCTGGATGACATTGTCACCCAGGCCAAAAACCTGGATATGAATGACGTTCACGCCAAGATCGCCGAGGAACAAGCCAAACAAGTCCCGGCAAACGATTAATTTTCAAATTATTTCCTAATGAACCTTGGGTAGTACAGCTAGGGTATCGCCAGGAAACAACTCCATTTCCAGTGAAAATGCCGGGTTCGTGTGGGTAATGCCATTGATGATAACCAACCTGCATTCATCCAGCGGCACACCGCATTGCAAAAGCACCTGACCCACTCGCACGCCTTCATCAACGTCAACGCTCATCGTTTGTTTTTTCGCCTCTGGCGGCAAATACTGAGCAAACGAGGCGAATAATTTGACAGTTAAATTCATTTGAATTCAATTCGTTAAAAAGTAGCCGTTGGTTGAAAGCTGACCTATCATCGCTGTAGCATCGCAACCAATCAAGCCCGGAAGACAGATCATCTGATGAGATTAATGCTGACAATCCTGTTTATGACAGCCACGACAGCATTCGCGGCCTACTTCTTGTGGCAGGGCGGCACCCCGGATGCGACCCGTTCGCTAAAAGTTTGCGAAAGGATGCATTTTATGGAATTCGATCAGGAAACAGACCGCTGGGTTGCACTGTCCAGTCCTGTGCGCACCATGGTTGTTTGCCCCGTTCCAGGAACAACGGGCGAGCTTAATATCAAAGGATTGCAGCAACCCTTTGTCGACAAGCCCCACCCTGCAAAAATGATCGAAGTCGATTGTTTCAAATCTGCAAGAATTAAATCCGGTGCCCCGGCGACCCAGATGCCGGACGGGTTATTTTGCAATATCCCCGTTGTCGTAAACTGATCTCAGGAAGCCCAAGGACGCCACGTTTGAAAAGAACCTATCTAATTCCTGCATCAGTATTTGTGATTTTAGCTTTGTCGGTTATGTGGATACGCCAGCTAAATGATGCAGGACGTATAGACAACGCCCGTTTCACTGGCAGCATGGTTGCTGAACAGATTGCTCACCGACTGGAATCATTCATTTCAAATCGCTTCGCTATTGGCAAACACCTTCGCCACGAATGGGGCAAACAACACATTAACACCCCTGAACAGTTCACATCCCAAGCCCTGTCTTTCCATCAATTGTACCCGGATTTTCAAGCCATTAACTGGGCTGACAGTAACGGAGTCATTCGTTGGGTAACGCCTAACAAGGGAAACCAGGGTGCTATCGGGCTTGATCTAAAAAAACACCCAATCGCGGGTAGCGTCCTCACTCAGGCAGAAAAACTGGGGAAAATACAGGCAACCAGCCCTATTGAACTGGCCCAAAGCGGCATGGGGTTTGCGGCCTATATTCCCCTAGGGACGGATACCCGTACTGAAGGCTTCGTCAACCTTGTCTTTCGAATTGGGCCGCTTGTAGAAGCCGCCCTGGAAAACAAACTGGCTCTCAATTACCACTATCAGATAGTCGACGACGACATCCCGGTGTTCAACCAGGGAAAGGTAGAATTAGACAATCCGCTTACTGTCCAGCGAACCATAAAGGTTGCCAACAGGACATGGTCGATATCTCTTATGCCTACGGCGCTGGCCCTTGAAGAATTTTCATCCACCACATCTAAAATCGCACTTATCTTCGCCCTGATAACGTCAGCAGGGTTGGCTTGGTTATTATGGCAATTTCTTGTTCATCAGGAACAATTGGCCATTAAGACCCGTGTCCTTGAAACCACGCTGGCGAATATTGAAGATGGGATTACCATGGTCGACGCGGACCTGAACCTGGTGGCATACAATCAGCGTTTTATGGAATTGCAGAATTTACCCCAAGACCGTTTCAAACTGGGAGATACTTTCGAGTCCTTTGTTCGCTTCATTGCCAAACGAGGCGATTATGGGCCGGGTGACATAGATGAACTTGTGAGAGAACGTGTCGAAAAGGCGAAACTTTTCGAGCCACACGTGTTCGAAAGATCACTGCCCGACGGGACGCTACTGGAAATTCGGGGAAAGCCCCTTGCCGAAGGCGGTTTTGTCACCAGTTACACGGATATCACAGCGCGCAAACAGTCCCAAAAGGCCCTGCTACAATCCGAAGAGCGCTTCGCAAAAGCATTCAATTCAAGCCCCGCGTCAATCTCTATTGCCAACATCGGTGACGGCGTTATTTTTGACGTTAACGATCACTGGTGCGCCACCACCGGTTATGACAAGGAAGATGTCATCGGTAAATCTGTTGCAGAATTTGGCTTATGGCAAAATTTCAATCAAAGGATAAAATTGATCGAAATCCTTAAACGGGACAAAGTTGTCCGCGACTTTGAAGGTGTTCTTGTCACCAAGACCGGTGAGGCGCGTGATTGCGTCTTTAACGGTGATCTGATTGAAATCGACAATGACGCAAAGCTGCTGCTTGTCTTCCACGATGTAACGGAACGAAAGCGGGCCGAGGAAAAGGCCCTGCACATGGCCGGGCACGATCCCCTGACAGGCCTGCCCAACAGAAACCTGATGCGTGACAGGCTGGACCATGAACTGATCAGGGCGAAGCGAAACAATACCAAGGTCGGGATTATGTTTGTTGATCTGGATGACTTCAAACAAGTGAACGACAGGCTTGGGCACAAGGCCGGTGACCAGGCTTTGCAACATATCACTGAAAACATGAAAAAATGTGTCCGCGCAAGCGATACCGTCGCCCGTTTCGGCGGCGACGAGTTCGTCATCATCATGCCAGATATCATCGATCAGGCATCCGTTACCGGCATTTGCGAGAAACTCAATCAAAGCCTGAATGAAATTTTTGATATAGATGGCGTCAAAGTGAAAATCGGCGCCAGTGTCGGTGTTACGCTATATCCGGATCATGCCAACAGCGCCGAAGCCTTGCTTGAATTAGCCGACAAGACCATGTACGAGCTGAAAAACACGGATGACCCTACGCGCTTCAAGTTCGCCGCCCCAAATACATGAGATAAATCTTCCTCACCAAAACGTGACATTCCTGGCAGAAAAATTTTTTGACTCTTTAGGCCCAGACTAGATAGGGTTCTAATTCGGGATCAGAAGAACCCGTATTTTCAGCTCACCAGAATGGGAGGCGATTATGTTCAAACCAAAAACAATAGCGCTCGTTAAGGTTTCCAGCGGAATGATGTTGGGGATGTTGCTTGGCCTTACCTTTATCATTGGCAATTCGGTTTTCTAGAATGGCCTCAACCCGATAAAAATTAAACAGCTAAACGGCCCGGCAATTGGCATCAAGACACACACTTGTGATCAAAGCCGGGCCTTTAAGCCAAAAAATTGCCCTAAAAAATGGTATAATGAGCATTGCTCGGATCAACTTGGCTAATCCATTGCGACAAATGGAGGAAACTGTCATGACAAAGAAAATCTCTGGCGTAGCCGCTTTGGCTGTTCTGGTTCTTGCCGCCTGTGCAGAAGGTCAGGAAAAACAGACTTTCGGGGCCATTGTCGGCGCTGGCGTTGGCGCCCTTGTCGGTAGCCAGATCGGAAGTGGGAACGGACGCCTCGCAAGCATTGCCGTTGGCACCCTGGGCGGGGCATGGCTTGGCAGTGAAGCAGGCAAGAGCCTGGATGAGGCAGACAAGCTAAAAGCCATGCAAACGGCGCAAAACACTCTGGAATTCAACCAATCGGGACAAACGTCTTCCTGGAACAACCCGGACACGGGCAATTCCGGCACCTACACGCCGACCAACACATACCAGAGCGCGGGCAAGGATTGCCGGGATTTTGAATCCTCCGTCACCGTTGATGGAAAAACCGAACCCGCCACCGGCCGCGCCTGTCGTGAAGAAGACGGCACCTGGAAAATTATTCAGTAATTTTTTGCCGGCGCATTTCTGATTGATTGCCGCTTGGTGTTTCTATTCCGGTGCCGGGGGCTGCGTTTCTTTATAGCTCTGGCGCTCATGCATATTCGGGGTGGCACCTCTTATATTCGGGCAATCTGCAAACAACTCTTCACCATGGGGCATATTCCCAAGATAAGAAAAGATAGGCGCAATATACAGATCCGCGAGCGTCAGCTGATTACCAACCAGAAACCTGTTCCCCAGCATAGCCTTGTTTACGGCAGATAACTGCCTCTTTATTTGCTCTAGTGCTGGTCCTGTTACGGTTTCGTCGGGCGCTCCATCCGGCCCTTTCGGAAAGAAAACCTGCAGGATATAACGCCGGACCATTGCATCATAAAAATGATCAATGATCGCAGAAATCCATGAATACATTTGGGCTTTTTCAACACGGTCCGACGGGACCAGTGCCGGACCATCGAAAACGTCATCAATATAGCTCGTAATAGCCAGGGTTTCACACAAGCTGACGTCGCCATGACGCATGGCGGGGACTTTGCCATAGAGGCTTATTTCCAGGAGTTCGTCACTATGCGGGAGGACCGGGATAAGATCATAATCAACGCCCTTTTCAATAGCCGCCATCCGGGCGGTGCGCACATAGGAGCTTTGCGGGATACCGTAGATTTCCAATTTGGCCATTTTTTTCATCCTTCCACTTATTGTTTTTAGATAAGCATTGAAGCACGCGAAACAACTACTCAACCCGGCCTGTTGTTAAAGCCGGGCGTCTTCATCTATGAAAATATTTGATGCGCGACCCGAGACATAGGTGACGTTTTGTACCGGACACATGGGTAACACTTCCCTTCATTTTAGGGAGGTGTTGATGCCGTGGAAAGAGAGTTCGGTTATGGAAGAACGACTTCGATTTATTGCCCGTTTGCTTGA
>JADHSW010000048.1 GCA_016776705.1 Rhodospirillales bacterium | reverse complement strand
TGCCAGTGCAGCGCATAACGACCCAGACCCCAGTTAACCATCGCCCCCAACACATTGCCGGCGCTGGCGACAAGCCACAGGGTCACGGCCGCGCCACCCCCCGCTGCATAAAACGCGGTGAGCACAATTTCCGATGAAAATGGCAGGATCGTCGCGGCCAGAAAGGCGCTCAGGAAGACGCTGGCAAGGCTCTCCATCAGGGATGCCTACACCGGCACGTTGTCGATCAGGCGGGCCCGACCCAACTTCGCCGCCACCAGCACCCGACCGGGACGAGACCGTTCGCCAAAGGCCTCAAGGGTTTCGGCGTCGTGGACACTTAAATAATCAACACTAGAAAAACCCACGGCCAGCACTTGTTCGCGGCCCCAGTTTTCCAACTCGATAATGTCATCGCCCGCTTTCACCCTTGATGCGACCTGCATCAGGGTCTGGTAGAGAACAGGCGCGGCGCGGCGTTCTTCGGCGCTCAAATAAACGTTGCGCGAGGACAGGGCTAGTCCGTCTTCCTCGCGAATGGTCGCAACCCCTTCAATCACCGTCGGGATATTCAGGTCCCGGGCCATGCGGGTGATGACCTGAAGCTGCTGATAATCCTTTTCGCCAAAAAAAGCCCTGTCGGCACCGGCCTGGTTGAGCAATTTCGAAACAACCGTTGCTACACCATCAAAAAAACCCGGGCGGTATGTGCCTTCCAGCACATCCCCAAGACCACCGACACTGACCCCTGTAGAAAAATTCGCGGGATACATTTGATCCACATCTGGTGCGAACAAAAGATGCACCCCGGCCTGCCCAAGCTTGTCGCTGTCGGTTTGCTCATCGCGGGGGTAGCTTTCCAGATCTTCTCCTTCACCAAACTGTTTGGGATTCACAAAAAGCGTCGCAATGGTTCTGTCAGTCGTTTCCAGGGATCGCGCCGCAAGCGCCATGTGACCGGCGTGCAGGGCGCCCATGGTCGGAACAAGTCCCATGCTCAGCCCCTCAGCGCGCCATCCGCGGACAATCTTACGCAATTCATCAACGGTGCGCACAGTCTTGATCATGTCTCAGAGCCCTTATTTGACGTCGTCGTTGCTGCGGCGCATCCCGAAACAGTGTTCGGGGCCAGGAAATTTTCCGGAGCGGACGTCTTCGGAATAATTTTTCGCCGCCTCGGCGATTTGCTGCCCAAGGTTGGCATAACGTTTGACGAATTTCGGTGTGAAGTCTGAAAACAGTCCGACAAGGTCTTCGGTGACCAGAATTTGCCCGTCGCAGGCGGGGGAGGCCCCAATGCCAATTGTCGGAATATCGATGGTTTCGGTAATTCTGCGGGCCAGAGGCTCGACCGTTCCTTCGACAACAGTGGCAAATGCCCCTGCTTGCGCGACGGCGATGGCGTCAGCCAGAATACGATCAGCCTCATCGTCTTCCTTGCCGTGAGAACGAAACCCGCCCGCCGTATTGACCGATTGCGGCAGCAGGCCAACATGGGCCAGCACCGGAATGCCGCGCTTGGTAAGGAACTCAACGGTTTCGGCCATTTCAACACCGCCCTCCAGCTTGATCCCGGCGCAGCCGACTTCTTTCATCACCCGGGCGGCGTTCCTGAAAGCCATTTGAGGGCTTTCCTGATAGGACCCGAACGGCATGTCGACGATAACGCAGGCCTTGCTCGCGCCTCGCATCACCGCCTTGCCGTGGGCGATCATCATATCCAGGGTAACGCCCAGGGTGTCGTTCAGGCCGTACAGAACCATGCCCAGGGAATCCCCGACCAGCAACAGGTCGGTGTTATCGTCCAGCAACTGCGCCGTAAGCGATGTATAAGCCGTCAAGCAAACCAAGGGGGCGCCGCCTTTGCGGGAACGAATATCGGTAACGGTAATTTTTTTGCTTTCGCGATGAACGCTCACGGTCGGTTCTCCTGCTTGAGGTTGTTCATAATATTACGGCGGAATGATCCGTTCAGCTAATCTTTTGGCGGGCGCCTGAAGCGGGACCGAAAAGCCCAGTAGAGCACTCCAACGAACAGAACCAGCATCCAGGCGACTTTATTTTCGATAAACGAGGCGATAAATGCGTCCATTCGATGTCCCTGCTGTAAAGGATTAAATTCGCTTAAACTCTTATTAATGGTAACAAATTATTCCCAACACGGAAATCACAGGGTAGCATGCTGCATGAATTCTATGGGGATTTTGAGAAAAATAATTTTCCTCCCGGTTGTTGCTGTTTTGCTGGCAGGGAGCCTGAACGCCTGCGCGAAAAAAAACAGCGGGCCAGAAGTCGCCCCCAGGGTTGAAACTCCCACCCCGGTTAATCCGAAAGCCGCGCCAGAAGCCGCAGTCGATATAGCGCCAAGGACCATGCGCGAACCCGCCAGGGCCGAAAAATGGATGATTGCCGCCGCCAATCCCCACGCCGCCGAAGCAGGGCGCAGCATTTTGCGCCAAGGTGGCAGCGCCGTTGATGCGGCCATCGCCGCCCAAATGGTCTTGAATCTGGTCGAGCCGCAGTCTTCCGGCATCGGCGGCGGCGGTTTTTTGATGCACCTGAAGGCCGAAAGTGGCGAGATATCCACTTATGACGGTCGCGAAAAAGCCCCGGCGAAGGCCCGTCCTGATATGTTTCTGGATCAAAGCGGACAACCGAGAAAATTCTTCGATGCGGTTGTCGGCGGCCTGTCAGTGGGCGTTCCCGGATTGCTTCGCATGTTGGAAGCCGCCCATAAGGAACACGGACGGCTTGAGTGGTCGCAGCTTTTCGAGCCCGCTATCACGTTGGCTGAAGAAGGTTTCCAGGTTACGCCACGCCTGAACGGGTTAATCGCCAAAGACAAATATTTAAAGGTTTTCCCGGCAACTAGGGCCTATTTTCATGGCGGGAATGGGGAGCCGCTGGCCGTAGGACACACACGCACCAATCAGCCCCTCGCCGATATTTTAAGGCTGATCGCAGACCAGGGCGCAGACGCCTTTTATAAAGGTCCAATAGCTGAACGCATCGTCGATGCGGTCAATAACGCCAGTCAGAACCCCGGCACCCTGTCCATGGCTGACATGGCCACCTATAAAGCGGAAAAACGCGACCCCGTATGCCTTTTTTACCGCGAATGGCTGGTTTGTGGTATGGGTCCGCCTTCATCGGGAGGGCTGACCACTTTACAAATTCTTGGCATCCTTCAATCTTATGAGCTGCGCCGCATGAAGCCGGACGCAAGCGGGGTCATGGATTCCGTCGCCCTGCATCTGATCGCCGAAGCTTCGAAACTGGCTTTCGCCGACCGCAACACCTACATCGCCGACCCGGATTTCGTACCCGTCCCCAGCACCGGAATGCTCGATCCCGGGTATCTGGAATTACGGGCCCGGGAAATTTCGTCCAGCCGCGCATTGGAAAAGGCATTCCCCGGCATGCCCGGCCTTGATAACTCCTGGAAATACGCGCCCTCCGGCAACGAACATGGGCTGTCGACAACTCACCTGAGCGTCATCGATAGGGACGGCAATGCCGTGTCCATGACATCAAGCATCGAAAACGCCTTTGGCTCACGCCTGATGGTGGACGGTTTCCTGCTCAACAACCAGTTGACCGATTTTTCCTTCATTCCGGAAAACGACGAGGGCCCGCTCGTCAATGGCCCGGAGGCATCCAAACGGCCGCGCTCATCCATGGCCCCGACACTGGTTATCGACGGTGAAGGAAAAATCGTTCTCACCATTGGATCGCCGGGAGGCTCAAGGATTATCGGTTATGTCGCCCAGGCGATTATCGCCGCCCTGGACTGGAACATGGATATACAAAGCGCCGTCGATTTACCGCACATGACCAATCGTAACGGAAGCACCGATCTTGAAGAGGGAACAAATCTTGAGGCCCTTGCCCCGTTGCTGGAAACTTTCGGCCATAAGGTCCAGATCAAACCCATGACCAGCGGCCTGCATGGCATCATGGTCAGGGATGGAAAACTGTACGGCGGCGCCGACCGCCGCCGCGAAGGCGTCGCCCTAGGCGACTAGGGCTTGCAGGAAAACTTCCGCTCGCCCTTGATCTCACAATTAACACCCAGAACCGACCTGGCCGCCGTAAAGTAGATGTTGTTGGCCGCATCGGCGCATTCGCAAACCAGTGAGTTAAACCCTTCGCCCTTGATGATGCGTATTGAAACCTGACACCGCCCACGGTGGTTGCCAAAATCGAAGGTGGCGAAGCGGTCCCAGTCATCGGCTTTGAACAGGCGTATATCCCCCCGGATGGCTATTTTGTCATAACGATAGCTGCCGGATTTCAGATTGGCGGTGAGACCTGTTTGATGATCGATCGTTATTTTTTCAGGACATTTATAGTCCTTTGCCATGGCGGTGGAAGCCAGCGCGCAAGTCAGAACAAGACCGATGAATATTGATTTCAACATGACATAACCCCCAATTTTTCATGGATAGTCTAGACGATACTGCCCGGGGGCAAAACTCAAACTGTGAGGCATCTTCATTCATTCAGGGACCAGTCGTAAACGTCGTCGGCTATGGTTGTGATATTTTCCAGTGATGATTTTAGGGCCGGTCTGGCAAATTTTTTCAGATGATCGATAACCCCTTGATCATTGCCGCCGAAATCATCCATGAACCAGATATAAATGCTGGAAACAATCAAACGCTGGTCCCTGATATCGACGCCGCGGGGATGATTGACGTAGTCTACTGCCCCCCTGTCCAGTAACATTTCGCTATTGGCAGCCGTGAAGGCATTGGCTTGCAGGCTGGGACACCCGACAGAGGCACAGTTCAGCGCGTAATGAAGGCGCGCATCTTTCCAGATCGGGCGCAGGATGCGGTGTTCGATGTCGTCCAGACTGACCCTTTCGCCCTCGACGTCGATCAATTTACGTCCCCAGGGGCCGCTTGCGAAGAACCCTGGCGAGATATTGATCTTGCGGATTGTGCTGACGGGATAGTTGTCGAGAACCACTTTCAGGGTCAACGCATTATAAAAATTGATCCAGTAGGCCCTTTGCTCAAACCGGTTGATTTTGCTTACGGCAACTTCACTCAGGCTCTGGATATAGGATTGCAGTAACTCTTCATCATCCGGCGTCACCCTGGCATAGGCAACGCGATTGATACCGTCCGGCGACAAGGATACGGTGCGGGCAAGAAAGGCATCCCAGGGTTCATGGTCAATATTGGTGGTTGATGCCGGGTCGTGGGTTGTCCATTTGGACCACAGTTGAGCTTTTGGGGCGGCGCTTACATTTAGCGGCATCAACACAATCGAGACGATGAGAAGAAGGGCACACCTCATGGCTGACTCATTTCACGATGACGATAAAAAGGCGACGGAATGAAAAAAGGGTGCGCCCATCCATGCGTTTTGGATAAGCCTCGTTCAGGCGTGATTTGTATTCTTCAAGGAAGGCCTCCTTCCAGTTGGCCTTGCCTGCGCTATCAAAAGCATCCAGATACGGCTTCAAGGCGGTTCCTGAAATCCAGTCAAGCACCGGATTTGCGCCCTCAAGAATGTGGGTGTATTCAGTTTCCCAGATATCCACGGACGCCGAGCCCGGCGCCAACAGATCGTAATAAAAATCAGGGGACAATATCGGCGCCTGTCGATACAGGGGCGCCAGCATGTCCGCCCAGGGGCCGGAACCGGCAACGGCGTCCCTTAGCAAATGGGATGGCGCAGTAAAATTTTTTGGCATTTGCACGGCCAGAACGCCGCCTGGATTCAGCATGGAAAGCAGTCGCCCGAAAAGAGCCTTATGGTCGTCCAGCCATTGCAGTGCGGCATTGGAAAAAATAATGTCTGCTGGAAACTCCGCCGTCCAACTGTTGATGTCGCTTTCGCGCCAGTCGACTGTTGAAGGTTCTTCGCAGGCGCGGGCCAGCATGTCGGGCGATGAGTCGCTTCCACAAACCGATGCCCCCGGCCACCGCTCGGCAAGCATCCTTGTAATATTTCCCGGCCCACAACCCAGATCATAAACCCGCGCCGGGCTTTCGGCAGATATCTGATTGATCAGATCAAGGGCGGGCCTTAATCGATGACCGGAAAACTCTAGATATTGCTTCGGGTTCCATCGCATTCTGGAATTCAAATTCATTTATTTTCTTCAAGTTTGGCTATCGCCAGGCGGAACGTCGTATTCTCGTCAGGGGTCGAGACCAAAGCGATATCCCCGCCGTGGGCGCGCAGGATATCGCGCACGATAACCAGCCCCAGGCCGGTTCCCCCGGCCCTGCTGGAACTGGCAAAGGGCTGAAACAGTTTCACGCGGGCATTTTCTGACATTCCCGGGCCATCATCGGAAATTTCGATCACGATGGACATGTCATGTTCTTCCGCCGTTACCCTGACCAGGCTGGCCCCGACCTGACGGGCATTCATGATCAGATTGCTAATCGCCCTGAAAAGCAGGTCGCGGTCGGCCCGGATGCTTAATTCAAATTCGACCTCGTTTATGACATTGAAGGCCGGGTGGCTATCAAGGATATCCTTTTCAACGCCGATTGTAATTTCATCGCGCACGGCGACAGAAACCTCGACGATCAGTTCCCGCAGATGAAAGTGACTGATCCGTAATTTCGGTGTGCCGCCACTTACATAGTTCAGGGTCTGGCTACACAGCACGACGGCCTTGTCGATTGCCGTGTATAGACGTGGCGTTACTTTTTTCACTTCAGGGTCATCAATATCAGCCAGCCGGTCGGATACCAGCATCGCCGTTGACAAGGAATTTCTGAGGTCGTGGTTGACCTTGGCGACGGCCGCGCCCAACGTCGCCAGACGATCTTTTTGTTTGAAGGCGGCGCGAACTTCTTCTTTCATCAAGGCAAGTTCGCGCATGGCGACGCCAATTTCATCGCTGCGTTTCGTTGGCGCAATGCGCCGGGTCTCATTTTCCGGGTCCTCACGAAAGCGCACCAGCGAATGGGTGATTTGACGCAACGGGCGCACCATCAACAACAACAGACTGATGTAGACAAGACCAGCGGTCAAAAGCGAGATGACGATGGAAAGTTGAAGAATGCGGCCCGAGAAGGCGAGCATCGCCTTGCGCATGGGAACCTCGTCCAGCGTCACCTCAACGACCACGTCCATCGCCTTGGGAGAAACGCCAATGACCTGCATGACCCGACTGTCTTTGCGAAACAGGGCATCGAAAGCATCCATAACCCACATCATAAAATCGCCCTCGCGCAAATCGAAGGTGACTTTCACCTTTGGCAAATCCGGTTTGCTAAGCATTAATACCCGCCGCGCAGGATGCTTCAGGGTAATTGAATAGGCATTGGCATGGAAAAGCAGTTCCGCCTCCAGTTCACGGTTGACCATATGGTCCGGCGTTGCCTCAAGGGCAAGAGCAGCCAGGTGGGCGGTGGCGATATGTTCTTCAAGATAGGCCTTGCGAAAACGCGAGATCGATGGCGTGTAGATCAACAATTCAGCCAACAGGACGAAAAAAATTGTCAGCACCAGCAACTTCACCGACAGCCCGGACAAGACACCGGGCATTGGCTCAGGTGGGTTTTGTCGGCTTGGGGTGGTGGTTTTTTCCTCACTCATCCCGGCATCATATCACCAGAGCTACCCGAATATCCTTAAAAAGCGGACGACTTTTTTCGTCCGCTCGCCAAACAGCGTGGGGGTATAAAAACTGCCTGCTGCCCGTTTTGATACTTCACCCAGGGTTGGATAAGGGGCGATCATTGAAGCCACATCGCCAATTCTCATTTTTTTCGTCAACGCCAGAACCCAGGTCTGTATTAATTCCCCGGCGTGGGCTCCGGCAATCCCGGCACCCAGAATTTGTCCTTTCGACGTTGTCACCACTTTCACCAGACCGTCCGTCTGTTGTTCCGCCTGAGCCCGGTCATTTTCCGTGAAGGGCCACGTCAACACCCTGATTTCACTATATTTTTTCTTTGCTTCGGCTTCAGTCAATCCGACCTGTGCCAGTTCCGGCGCGGTATAGGTGACCCATGGAACAGCCCGCATATCGGATTTTACCGGCAGGCGGAACAAGGCGTTTCGAATGACAATTCCTGCCTGATAACCGGCCACATGGGTAAACTGATAGCCCCCTGCAACATCACCAATGGCGAACACTTTTTTATTGGATGTGCGCAAACGGGCATCGACAGCGATGCCCATGGGTGAATAATCAATTCCGGCTGCCTTAAGGTCCAGTCCCGACACATTTGCCCTGCGCCCGGCGGCGACCAACAAGTGGGAACCTTCTATTTTTTCCTCTTTACCATCTTTTTCGATTTTGACGGCCACGCCGGAGCCGGTTTTTTCAACGCCCAGAACGCTGATCCCCTCGTGAATTACGATGCCGTCCTTATCAAGACGGGTGCGAATTACGCCGACAAGGTCTGGATCGTCCTTGGGCATGATGGAAAACATTTCCAGCACGCTAACCTGGGCTCCCAAATGCCGGTGCGCCTGAGCCATTTCAATACCAATGGGACCGCCACCGATAACGATCAGATGATCAGGCAGAACGGGACCATTAAAAATCGTTTCATTGGTCAGGTAGGGAACGTCCTCCAGTCCATTGATGGGAGGGACAAAGGCCGATGAACCCGTGGCGATGACAAACCGGCGCGCCTTGATGGTCGTATCCCCCGCGACGACCTCGCCGGGACCGGCGAAACGGCCCGCCGCCTGAATGACCTTTACCCCAAGGCCTTCGAAGCGTTCGACCGAATCATTCGGGGCAATGGCGGCGATGGTATCGCGAACATGGCCGTAAACCTTTTCAGACGATATGACAGGCTCGCCCGCGTTGACGCCAAAAGCCTGCGCATGACGCACCGCATCGGCGGCATGACCGGCGGCCAACAACGCCTTGGAAGGCACACAGCCGTAATTCAGGCAATCACCACCCATCAGTCCTTTTTCGATCAGAACCGTCGAAGATCCCATCTGTTGCGCCCCGGCGGCAACCGAAAGGCCGCCGGAACCGGCACCGATAATGCACAAATCAACCTTCAACTGCTCTGCCATATTTCCGTCCTAAATATTTGATTTGCTGAATTTTTTATAGAGAACCGGAATCAACGCCAGAACGGCAAGCCCGCAGATAGGAATAAGAATTTCGGGAGAAAAAATAATCCCCAGGTCGGGCTCTGCCCCGCTTTCGAAGACGCTGGCCAAGCCATTTCCAACACTGGCATAAACAAGGGCACCGGGGATCATGCCGAAGAGGGTGCCAAAAATATAAACCCGGGTCGAAACATTTAAAAAGGCAGGAACAAGATTGACCAGCCAGAACGGGAACAGGGGAACCAGACGCAAAATCAGCATGTAACTCAACTGATTTTCCCGAAATCCCGCCTCCATTTTAGCTATCGACGCCCCGGCCCTGGCCCTGAGAACATCGCCAAAGGCAAAACGGGCAGCGAGGAAAACTGCCGTCGCACCCGCCGATGCGCCGAACAGGGAAAGGAATCCCCCGGCAACGGTTCCAAACATGAAACCACCGGCCAGGGTCATCCACAGACCAACAGGAACGGAAAAGCCGCTTAGAACCGCATAAAGCCCTGTAAATGATAGCGCCGCCACAAGATAATTCTCATCGCGCCATTGCAGTAAAAGATCCCGATTATCCTTTAACGTCTGAAAAGAAAGATAACGATCAAGCCCGAAGCCGAAAAAAGCCAGAAAACCCGTCACCAGGACGATTACAGGCAACAATCTCTTCAACGAGAACGTTCCCGCCCTTCCTGCCTCACCTGATTGGTCGCTCACCGACATTCCATTTCCTTGCCAACACCTTGAAAACAAATACAAACACGGCCCGATTTTCGATTTTATAGAGGTTTTTTTGGGCTACACTCTTTATAAGTTGATGGACTTCGGCGAAGCCAGTCACCTTTGCGTTACTTCTGCGTTACAGCCCCGGCCTGCAAAAGTGTTGATTAAAGCGCCAGACGGCGTTGACTTCCCCCCGCCAAGACCCTATACACCGGGCTTGTTTTTGCACGGGAGTTAGCCCTTTGAAACGTACATATCAACCGAGCAGGCTTGTTCGCAAGCGTCGGCACGGCTTCCGCAGCCGCATGGCGACCGTTGGCGGCCGTCGCGTTCTCGCAAATCGTAGGGCAAAAGGGCGCAAGCGCCTTTCTGCTTAAGACGTTGTCTGTGTCTGCTGTTCCACGCCTTAGGCGACGACCCGAATTTCTTCGGGTCGCCGCCACGCGGCGTAAATGGGTCGCACCGGGACTGATCGTTCAGATCCGCAATCGACCCCCAGGGGAGGCCGACACAGATGATGTACGCGTCGGCTTTACAGTTAGCCGCAAGGTCGGAAACGCTGTCCAGCGGAATCGAGCCAGGCGCAGACTGAAGGCCGCAGCCCAAGAAGTGATGACTGAACACGGCTCGCAGGGGTTCGATTTAGTCATCATTGGACGTAAAAATACGCTGACAAGGCCGTATTCAGCCCTGATCGGGGATTTGACCACAGCCTTGAAGAAGCTGGATGCCTATCGTTAGGGAATTTGGGATTTGACGAACTTGGCAAGTTTTCCCGACCGCGCACTCAGGCATTTGCCGAGGCGATTGGTCATGGGTCTGGTCCGGGGCTACCAATTGCTTGTCTCGCCCGTATTGCCAGGAAATTGCCGCTTCTATCCCACCTGTTCGAGCTACACCATTGACGCCTTCGGCCATCATGGCATCTTCAAGGGAGCATGGCTTAGCCTTACGCGTATCTTGCGCTGCCATCCCTGGGGGGAATCAAAATTCGATCCGGTTCCCGGCTCCAGCCTTGACCCGCATAATCACACCCACAGCCAAGCCGGACACGAGTCCTGCCGCCCAAGCATCTTGAGATGACGGAAAAATAATCAATGAACGATAATCGTAATCTTATCCTGGCGATCGTCTCTTCTGTCGTCATTCTGGTTGGTTTCGAATTTTATTCAGCCTGGCGCTACCCGGATGCAGGGCAAACACAAAGCAATCAAACCACCGCTTCCGACACCGCAACGCCAAAGCCATCGGCTATCGCACAGGCTCCAGGAAGCATTCCCACCCCGGACAGCGCCCAGGTAAGCGTCCCCAGCATTCCGGGCGGCGCAACCCCCAGCGCCGCCGAAGTCCAGATGGCCGGGCGCGACATCCTGCTTAAAAAAAGCGCCAGGGTGAAGATCGAAACACCAAACCTGCACGGTTCCTTATCCCTTGTGGGTGGCCGGATTGATGATTTGACCCTTGTTAAATTCCGTGAGGAACTGGACAAGACCAGCCCGGAAATCGTGCTGTTGTCGCCCAGCGGCGCCAAAGGTGCCTATTTCGCCGATTATGGCTGGGTCGCTGAAGGCGTTACCCTGCCCGGACCGACCACAGTGTGGAGTCCTTCAACAGACACGTTAAGCCCAGACCAACCCGTCACCCTGTCCTGGGACAACGGGCAGGGCCTGACCTTCAAGCGCACATACGCTATTGATGAAAACTACATGTTTTCGGTGACACAGGGTGTTGTGAACAAAAGCGAGCGGTCGGTTACCCTTCATCCTTACGGTTTGATGTCTCGCCACGGGAGGCCGGAAGTAACGGGATTTTATATCCTGCATGAAGGCATGCTGGGGGTTTTCGACGAAACCCTGAAGGAGGTCGATTATGACGAAATGCAGGAAACCCATTCCGTACAGACAGCGACGACGGGCGGCTGGCTGGGCATTACCGACAAATACTGGCTGGTGGCATTGGTCCCCGACCAGAAAATACCGGTAACGACCCGTTTCACATACCGCAACGATTCCGGCCTTGAGAAATTCCAGGCTGACTTCATGGGCCAACCGCTTACGGTTCAGGCAGGTACATCCGGCGAAGTCACCAGCCATCTGTTCACCGGCGCCAAGGAAGTCAAGGTGCTGGACGCCTACGAAGAAAACCTGGGCATAGCCCGCTTTGATCTGGCTATTGATTTTGGCTGGTTCTACTTCCTGACCAAACCCATTTTCTACACCATGATCTATATCAACGAGCACGTTGGAAATTTTGGCGTCTCAATCCTGTTGCTTACGGTTCTGATCAAGCTTCTGTTCTTCCCGCTTGCCAACAAGTCCTATGTTTCCATGAGCAAGATGAAAAAGCTGCAACCGGAAATGGTCAAGCTGCGCGAGCGCTTTGGCGATGACAAAACCAAGCTGAACCAGGAAATGATGGCCCTTTACAAGCGCGAGAAAGCCAACCCGGCATCGGGCTGCCTGCCCATGCTGGTGCAAATTCCGGTGTTTTTCTCGCTGTACAAGGTTCTGTTTGTCACCATCGAAATGCGTCATGCCCCTTTCTTTGGCTGGATTCAGGATTTGTCCGCGCCCGACCCGACCAACGTTTTCAATCTGTTCGGCCTGATCCCGTGGGACCCAGGAACCGTATTGCCCGAACCCATGTGGATTGGCGTCTGGCCACTGTTCATGGGCATCACTATGTACTTGCAGCAGAAACTGAACCCGCAACCCGCCGATCCCGTGCAGGCCAAGGTGTTTATGTTCCTGCCGATCCTGTTCACTTTCCTGCTGGCGCGCTTTCCTGCCGGTCTGGTGGTTTACTGGGCATGGAACAACCTGCTGTCGATCATCCAGCAAAAGGTCATCATGGTCAAAATGGGCGTCAAATAGGCGCCACCCGAATCTTTTTCAGGATGATCACCCATGCAAACATCCGATCCAGATCTGGATAATGAACAGGCCATAGAAGCCGGTCGCCTGCTTTTCGCCCAGGCCTGCACCTTCATTATAGGGGCGGTCAAAATGGATGACCTGCCTGATACCGGTATGACCGAAATTGCCTTTGCCGGACGCTCGAACGTCGGCAAATCCAGCCTGATCAACGCGCTGACCAATCACAAGGATCTGGCGCGCACGTCGAACACGCCGGGGCGCACCCAGCAGGTTAACTTCTTCGAGCTGGGCAACCGCCTGATGATCGCCGACCTGCCCGGTTACGGCTACGCCCGCGCCCCCAGGGAGACGGTGCGCCAATGGACAGACCTTGTCGGCGATTACCTGCAGGGCCGCCCGCAGTTGCGCCGCGCCTGTCTGCTGATCGATGCCCGTCACGGCATCAAGGAGACTGACCGCGAGGTCATGACGATGCTCGACAAAAGCGCGGTTTCCTTTCAGGCTGTGCTCACTAAGTGTGACAAGATCAGCCTCGAAGAACTGGAAAAGCGTTTCGCCAGCGTCAGCGATGAGTTGAAAACCCACGTCGCCGCTCACCCCTTCCTGATCCCCACCTCCAGCGCCAAGGGGACGGGACTGCAGGCCCTGCGCGCCGCGCTTGCAGCTTTGGCTTCGTAGAGATAGATTTCTTTCATGAAAAACGATGAAACAATGAAGAACAACGATAAATCGCGAGACGAATGGCTGGCCCAGGCACGCACCCTCTCCGAAGCGCTTCCCTATATGCGCCGCTATTCCGGCCAGACCCTTGTCATCAAGTACGGCGGACACGCCATGGGCGACAGTGATCTGGCGCAGTTGTTTGCCCGCGATATCGTCCTGTTGCGCCAGATCGGATCGAACCCGGTTGTCGTGCACGGCGGCGGACCGCAAATCGGCGCCATGCTGGATCGACTGAAGGTCAAGAGCGAGTTTGTCGAAGGATTGCGCGTTACCGACGAGGAATCCATTTCCATCGTCGAAATGGTTCTTTCAGGAAGCATCAACAAACAGATCGTCTCCGCGATAAACGCTGCTGGTGGTTTCGCCGTTGGTCTTTCGGGCAAGGACGGCAACCTGATACTGGCCGAAAAACTGCGGCGCACAAAACGTGATCCGGATTCCAATATCGAGCGGATTCTCGATCTGGGACTGGTCGGAGAACCAAAGGAGATCACCTCCCATGTCCTGGAAAATTTCGAGGAATCGGATATCACCCCGGTCATCGCCCCCATTGGCATTGGCACCAATGGCGAAACCCTGAACGTCAACGCCGATACCGCCGCAGGTGCCATCGCCGCAGCACTATCGGCAAAGCGACTGCTGATGCTCACCGATGTCGTCGGCGTTCTTGATGGTGAGGGCAACTTGATCCCCCACCTTAGCGTCAGCGAAGCGAAAAAGCTGATCCACAACGGCACCATTAATGGCGGCATGATTCCGAAAGTGGAAACCTGCCTCAAGGCCATTGAAAGCGGTGTCGATGGCGCGGTGATTATTGATGGCCGGGTTCCCCACGCACTGCTGCTGGAGCTGTTTACAGAGCACGGCGCTGGAACCATGATTGAGCCTGATTGAACCCGCTAACTAACTGGACAGATCTTTCAGAAAATTAAGCTGCCAGGTCATTTCTTCTTCACTGAGCGCGTAGTCCTGCCCGAAAGGCGGGATCAGGACATCTTGTCTGGGGATTTTACACAGCCTTAACTGCAACTGCTCTACCAACCACGGCTCAAGGGCCGCTTTCCAGGAAAGGGCGATGATGCCCTTGGCGCTACGCATCGAGATCGCATGCAGGATAATTTTTTCATTCATGCCCGACATAACGACCAAGGCGGCGGCGGCGAAGTCCCTGTCACCGGCCTGCAAGGCCTCGTTCAGTCGATCGGGTTTTAACATCCCCGCTTTTTCCATTTCCCTGACTTCCTTCATTTTAGAAGGCGCGATGGGTTCCATATCCAAAGACTCGTCATCCGGCTCTGTCGGTAATTCCACGGGGTCCGCCAGCCGCCGATTGACGATGCTTCGGACTTCCTTGGCGGTTTCCGGGTCCAGATCTTTTCTTGCCGTCAGGATATCGAGCACATTTTCTGCGACAAACCGCGCCAGCCGTCCCGCTGCGCCAGCAGGCAATTGCGGGCGCTGGACCAGCGGTACATGCCATGAGTTTACATTGACAGCTCGATCAATCAGGTTATTCAGGGTATTTTCCCGGATTTGTGCACTTTTGTTGCCCAGCAATTCAGCGATAGCATCCTGATCGTCACTGGCGGCAATGGCGTCAGTAACCGCTTCACCCAAATTGCTGCGCCTTGATACGGCTCCCAGCGCGCCGCTGACAGGGTCGTTTGCGATGATTTCCAGCAAATCATCAACTGACAGGACCGGCGAAAATTCCAGCACCGGGCCCGATACCACAAGTTCCGCATCCCAGGCCAATTGACGGATGACTTCAGGTGGCGCATCTGCGACATCTTTTAAGGTTTCCGACAGTATCTGGCGGACCTTGGTAATCTGGTCGCGGGCCAGAATTTGCAGGGATTCGTAAGTCATTTTCCGGATGGCGTCTTGTTCATCCGCCGTCAAGCCCGGCGCCAGAAGGGCGATTTTTTCCGCCATTCCCACACGCACTTCATGATCCTCGTCTTCCGCCAGCAACAAATCGGCCTGTCGTGGGGTGGCGGTGTTGGCGGCGATGGCCCGGCGGACTTCCGGTGCCTCGTCCTCGGCCATGTAATACAGGATTTCAGGCTTGATATCGTCGCGTGAGGCCAACTCCAGGCGTACCCCTGCATCCTTATGGCTGGCCAGTTCCTTGGCCTTCTCATAGGTCATGGTCTGGTTTTTTCTTAACGCCTGTAAAATTTTTTTAATGACCATCAGAGCTTAAATACCGGCCTATTTTTTTACTCGTGAATCGAAGTACGAGAGTTGCCATTCCATTTCATCATCGTTGAGTGGATACCCGCCGCCGTTTTTGACGTCGAGAATATCTGCCGGAGCAATAGCCGCCATTCGTTGCTGGATCAAGACCGCAATTTTTGCCGGTAGCCCCGCCTTCCAGACAAGTGCGATGACCCCTTTGGGGCTCTGGGACACAAATATCTTCTTTATGACCCCAAGATCGATACCCGTACGCACCGTCAGTGCCGCCAGCACGAAAGAATAATCGTTTGCGTGCAGGGCCTTTCCAATAACGTTTTGATCAAGCCTGTCGGCCGCCATTAGCCGTTCGGCAACGTCAACGGGGGGGTCTTCACGCAAATAATCCATGCCTCGGCCGGATAGTGACGCACCTTCCGTTTCGCCTTCTTTCGATAGTCGGTGATGCACCATGGATTTGACGGCTTCCAGGGTATCGCCATCAAGATCGTTTCGGCAGGACAGCTTTTCCAGCAACGTA
>JADHSW010000047.1 GCA_016776705.1 Rhodospirillales bacterium | reverse complement strand
AACCCTGGCCGTTTAAACGAACACCAGCAGCACCCTTGTTGATGGCTTTGTTATAGGCTTCCGTCAGGCCGGTGCGTTTAGCAAGTTCGGTGGCGATCCAGGTCATGTCCCTGGTCTCGCCGGGGGGCTCAACCGCGGGTTGACGAAGGGCAAAGCCCTGATATTTCCAGAATTGCTCGGTGTACTTGGTGCCGCCAATACGCATCAACTGAAGGCTTTCCAGATCGGTGCATTCGGGCAACAGAATATCAGCCATGTGGTTGGTTTCGTCGCGGGTATATGCGAAGCATACGGTCAGCGGAAAACGGCTGATTGTCTCAGCGATAGAATTTGTATCCCAGAACGATATCACCGGATTGGTACGGTAAACGAACCAGACATCGGGCTTCGTCGGTTTGGGCCAGTTCTCAGGTGCCTTCTCCTGCATCATCCAGGCAAGGTGGGTCGGCCCAAGTGCCTGGCTCCAGGGCGAGTTGGCGACAAGGGGGATCAGGGTGCGGTTGGCGTTGCGCACATCAGGTGTCGATATCCAGTTTTCCTTGTCCGTCGGATTCATGGGGAAATCCATGATGCCGTCCCGCGTAGAGATGACACTGGCTTGTCGTGACGTGGCTGGCCTGTTCAGGCGTACGGTTGTGCCAAGGGTGCCGCCGGGAACTTCCAGGCCGCCTATCAGGCAGGCGAGCATTGTTCGTGACCAGACGCACTCAAAGCCGCCCCAGCCGTTGGTGACGGTCTTTCCCATCATGATCGCTACTGGCCGGAAGGGCAGGGTGCGACCTTCAATCTCGATGGTTTCACCTACCCGGGCGTGCTCCAGATATTCGATTGCGATGCGACGAATGGTTTTGGCCGGGACGCCGCAAATTTCAGATGCCCAAAGGGGCGTATGTTCCTTGAAATGGGCGACAAGTTTTTCAAAGGCGGAAAAACAGCGCTGGTCGAAATGCTCCCAAACCTTTCCATCAGCATCTTCCTCGACGGCTTTTTTTACCAGGAAAGCGCCTTCCAGAACTGGATCGATACCGGGGGTGTCAAAGGGAACGGCGGCATTGGTGTTGCCATCCCACACAAGAGGTTTGCGGGTAGCCGGATCGCGCATGTATGAGCCGAAATTACCGACCAGATAAGGCGAGGTCGTGCGGTGTTTTATGAACGGGAGATCGAGTGATTCACGGGGGTGTTCGTGCAGCAGCACGTGCAGCATGGCAAACAGGAAGGCGGCGTCGGTCTTCGGTTTGACCGGTATCCATTCCTCGGAACAGGCCCCGGTAACTGAAAGATGGGGCTCGACCTGAATTCTCTTGGTTCCTCGCGAACGGGCGTCGGCGTGACGTTTGACGCCACAAACACCACCGGATGCTTCCACATTGGCCCCGAACGAGATGAGGTATTCACTTAAGGGGGTATCCGGACAAACCGTAAAGGCCCGGTGCCACAGCTCGCCGTACAGATGTTCCGAATGGTAACACTTGACCCCTTGACCACTACCAAAGCCAAAATCTGTCGGACCCCATGCGCTAAGGAAAGCCGGGAATGTTCCCATGTAGGATGTCGGCGTGCCGCCACCGCCAAAGCTGGCTGCGAGACGGGGATAACCGGATTCGTCATGCAGTCCGGTTTCGCGAATTTCATTCAGGCGACCGGCGATGGTGTCCAGGGCTTCGTCCCAGGAAATAGGAACAAAACGCGGGTCTTCACCTTTTCCCTTGTTCGGGTTGGTGCGTTTCATCGGGGTAAGAATCCGGTGCGGATTGTAGGTTTTCTGGATCAGGCCATAGGCCTTGACGCAAACCTTGCCTGCCGCTGGATGCACCTGTTCGGCCCTGAAGTTGGGCTCGACCTCGGTCGCCACGTTCTCTTCGACCTTAACGGTCAGCAAGTCCGGCCCTGCGACACACTGGTAGCAATATGTCGGAACATGTTTGGTGGCGCTTGGCGTTTCCTTACCCATAGGGGGCACCTTTAATCCTTAAGAATTACTGGATGCTTTTGCCGCCTTGGCAGCCAATCGTTCGGCGGTTTTAGCCTTGTCGACGATAAAGCGCATATGACGGCCTTTAGCGATAGGTTCAACCTCGTCCCAGGCTTCAAATTCAAGGGTTACCAGGCGGCCCTGAATTTCAGCGACTGTGACCTTGATTTCAGCCCACATGCCGGACATTGTTGGCGCCATGTGATCAATTTCGACCCGGGTGCCAACAGTATCTTCGCCGTCGTCCAAGTGTTCAAGAATGAAGTCGCGGCAAGTATGTTCCATGTGGCCGACAAGCGCCGGTGTTGCATAGACCCTTAAATCCTCGCCCATGAAGCCGATGGTGTCGTCTTTTTCGACTGAATGGCGACGGGTCAATTCGATCCCGGTTGTTAGCGTATCTTTCATGGGTGTCTCCCTGGCAATGCATAAATAAGAAACTGGTTCTTCCCTGGAATTATTCAAGCCCGTACAAGGCGCGTTCGCCAAGGCCGTGGTTCCCAGAGAAGTCGTAAAATTCGACCTGATTGTTAGCATACCCAACAATTAGATCAAAGTTAAAAAGTTATTCAGTACCAAAATGCGTTAAAAGGGTTGTGCAAGATCCTTTGTGGGCATTTTTCGGGGGCTACTCTCCAGAAATAGGCAAATCAATCCAGAAGGTAGAACCTTCATCTTTAGTGCTTTTGAAGTCGATGCTTCCATTCAGCGCGGTAACAAGCCTTTTGGAGATCGCCAGTCCAATGCCGGTGCCTTCAATCTCGCCAGCCTCGCGACCAAGCCGGTCAAAGGGAACAAAAAGTCCTTTCTGCTTGCTCTTGGGGATGCCGCCGCCGGTATCCATGACCATGATGCGAATTGTGTTTTCGCCCATAAGCCGACAGTCAATTGCGACACTGCCATTTTCCTGGTTGTATTTTACGGCATTGGACAAAAGGTTAAGCAGTATCTGCTTCAGGCGTACAGGGTCGGTCCAAACCTGGGGAATGGTTGCGCCGCGGGAGCTGTTTTCAAGCGAGATACCTCGTCCACCCGCCCTTGGCGATAGGGTGTGCAGGCACTCCTCAAGCAGGGGTTCGATTTTTACCTGTTGGAATGTTACCTCCAGGTGACCCGCTTCAATTTTACTTAATTCAAGAACCTGTTTGATCAGTTCCAGCAGGTGTTCCCCGCTTTTCAGGATCAGATTGACATATTCCTTTTGCGAGGAACTTAGGGGTTCAGCGGGATTGTTATCGAGAAACTGCGAAAACCCCAAAATGGCATTCATAGGGGTGCGTAATTCATGGCTCATGGAACTGAGAAATTCAGATTTGGCACTATTGGCCTGATCGGCGGCTTCCTTGGCCAGCCGGACTTTCGTTTCCGCTTCTTTTTCGGCCGAAATATCGCGAATGATTCCCGTAAACCCAATTTTTCCGGATGTTTCAGTTTGGCTGACAGCCAACCGCATGGGGAAATGATCCCCATTTTTACGCTTGCCGACGACTTCCCTGCCAATACCGATAATTTTATTTATTCCTGATTCCCTGTGGGCTTTAAGATAACCATCATGTTTGGAATGATCCGGTTCGGGCATCAATATTTTGACATTCTTACCGATAATCTCGTAGGTGCTGTAATTGAAGGTGTTTGCGGCGGCGCTATTGAATGACTGGATTATTCCATGCTCATCAATCGTGACGATAGCGTCGACAGCGGTTTCGACAACAGAGAGCAGATGCTCCTCGCTTTTCCTCAGTGCATATTCCGTCTGTTCCAACGTTTTCAAATGGTCTTCTGTCGCCTGAAGAAAGGCGTTACCTGCGCTTGCCACCAAATTCAGTTCATATTCCAGATCATCCCCATGGCGGGGAAGGCGCATGGCGTTTGGTTTTTGTGGGTCAATCTGGTGAAAGGCGCTGACAAGCGCGTTCAGGGGGGCGACGAGTTCCTGACGTACGTACCAGATAATCCAGGAAAGCAGGGTGAAGATAAAAAATCCAGTCAGAATTGCCGAAATGGATACAAAGGAAATCAATCCATCGACCGTAGCACGCACATTTTGCTCGCTGGTTTGTCGGGCTGCATAGAGTTCGTTGTCGAGAATTTCAAGGGCGATATTTGCGGGAGTATCATCGATTTTCACAATCCTGTCGATATCGACGGATGCCATGGATTGAGCAGCAAGGGCCTCGGCTGTTTTCAATGCTGCCCGGTATTTGTCGAGAGTTTCGACAAGCATCCCGATGGCTTTTTGTTCCGTGGGTAACAGGCCAAGGGATTGATAGGCCGTCAGGGCCATGGAAATTTCCAGCATCCTTTCATATGTTGTCGCGGCGCGTATGCGCTGCTTGCGCAGAATGAAATTCTTATAATGGTGGATCACGCCATCATAACCCAGCAGGTCACGCAGCTGGCTCAGTATAATGCCTTTTCTGGCCTCGACGGTGTTATAGGTTTCCCAGGCCTTGGCAATGTTGTTGCCCTGTTGAAAGGTGGTCAGTGAGGTAAATAAAACTGACGCCATTACCAGGGACAAAGCGACAGCGAGTCCCCGTCCAAATGCAGTGATTCTGATCTGGGGGAAATTAAACGGCATGGCCTACGATCCCCCGGATGGATCAGGCAGGATAAGGTCAATTCGCCTCAGTGCCAGATCAACTTGACCGAAAACATCGCTTGGTGTCATGCCGGATGGTACGCTGGAGTCGTAAAGTTCACTAACTGAAACTTCCCAGCCAGTGTTGTCGACTACGACGGCGACGATCCCATTTAATAGTTGCATGGAAATCAAGAAAACGGCGCTCGGGGTTATTTTGTCACTTTGCGGGTTTCTCGACTTTCCGACTTTTTCGTACTCGATGAGCCAGCCGGGAGTCTCTTTCGTCCACGGGACGTAACCTTTCAGCTCATTGCGGAATTTTTCGGCCATGGCAAAAACGTCGGCGGGCCTTTTCGCCTCAAAATTCCGGGGTTGCATGCTTTCGATTCGGGCAAGTCGGGCCTGATCGATATTTACCAACTTTGCATAAATAAGAAGGGCGCGATTTATATTGCTCCAAAGGGAATAGACGTGGCTCGGTGTCAATCCAAGTTCAAGGGAACGGGACTTGCCCGGAACGACTATCAGAAATAGGGCTATAAACCCTATCAGGGCGAAACGCCCGGCTTTTCGTTTTAGATTGGTAGCCTGCATCTTGCTGTAGGAATCTCTTTTCTAAATGATTTTTCTCATCTTCTCATTGTCCAGGAGAGTCTACAAGGCGACTTTGAAATGATGGTAATGGATTGATAATCTTACTTGAACGGACTGGCATTAAGCCGCATGTTTCCCTGATCATGAGCAGGAAAACACCACCTCCAATTATTGGGCTTTCGGGTTGCCGCAAGGATATTGACGGTATTGATTACGACAGTGCGCCCCATCTCTTTGTGGATGCATTGGAAAAGGCCTGTGGCGCGGTGCCGCTGATTATACCCACCCTTGGTGATGCCCTTGATTGTCAAACACTGATCCGCCATGTTGATGGTCTCGTTTTTACCGGAAGCGTTTCAAATATTGAGCCCTATCATTACGACGGCCCAGCAAGTGCTGATGGCACCGAACATGATCCCCACCGTGACGCGACAACCTTGCCATTGATTCGCGAAGCCGTGGATGCGGGCGTTCCAATTTTATGTATCTGTCGCGGCTTTCAGGAGCTGAATGTGGCCTTCGGTGGCACCCTTTATCAAAGAGTTTTCGAGGAAACTGGATTTATGGATCACCGAAGTGATGCCGAGAAAACCTGGGAGGAGCGTTTCGGTCCCGCCCACGAAATAAACCTGGTTAAAGGCAGTTTCCTTGCCCAATTGGCGGGAACGACGACGATTGAGGTGAATTCCCTGCACGCTCAGGGAATTGATCGTCTGGCCGATGGTCTGAGCGTTGAAGCCATTGCGCCCGATGGGTTGATAGAGGGGGTCTCGGTAACGAATGCCCGGGGTTTTGCTGTTGGGGTTCAGTGGCACCCTGAGTGGCGGGTTATGGAAAACGCCTTTTCACGCGCCCTGTTTAGCACTTTTGCAGAAAGTGCCCTGTGCAAAGCGGCTAGCTGACCGGTAAGGTGATGGTAAAGGTCGTGCCCTTTCCCGGTACACTTTCAACGCCAATCGATCCGTGACATTTGTCCAGCAAGTCCTTGCAAAGCAATAGCCCCAAGCCAGTGCCGGGTTCGCCGTTGGTTCCATTGGTTGAATTTTTTTCACCAATAGCGAACATTTTTTCCAATTGATCGGGGGTCATGCCGATGCCGGTATCTTTGATCGAAACAAGGCACTTGCCGTCGATTTCCCGGGCATCGATTGAAACGGAACCTCCGGCCTTGGTAAATTTGATGGAATTGTTGGTCAAATTACGAATGACGGTTTCGATCATGTGGTGGTTGGCAAAAGCTTGCACGTCATTGGCAACAAGGTTCTCGACCAAAACGCCCTTGTCAGCGCCAACGGGAGTTAAAATGCCAACGGTATTCCCGACCAGCTGGTGAATATTGAGATTGCCTGGTTCACTTGGAATATTATCCATCTGTAGACGTGCCCACTCCAGCAGATTTTCCAGCAGCGCGTAAACGCGGTTTGCCGTTTCATTTATGACGGCGGCGCTTTCGATAAATTTTTCCGGGGGCATTTTATCAGCGCCCATTGCAATCATGCCGGTGTAGCCCAGCAGGGATGTGAACGGGCTTCTAAGGTCGTGGGCGATAATGGAAAAAAAACGATCCTTTTCCTGGTTCAGTTTTTCAAGTTCCTGCTTGCTTTGGGTTACCTCGTCAAGGGCCGCCTGAAGCTCTCCCTGGGTGATAGCCAGATCCTCAGCCATCTGAATATATTCAGCGCTTTGGGCTTCAAAGCGTTCGCTGGAATCCTGCAGGTCCATCATTCGTTGAATCAGGTTTTCCTGATCATTTCTAATGTTGTCTTCGTATCGTTTCCTCTCAATTGCATGACGGATCATACGTTCAAGGAAACGCGGGTTTAACTGATTGCGCACCAGATAGATCATCGCGCCCAGGTTTACGGCTTCGCTTTCATGTTCTGGGTTGTCTTCATGGGCCAGCAACAGGGCAGGTCCCTTGCAGCCCCGACCTGATATTTCCCAAATAATTTCCGGGCCTCGATCATTGGCAAATTCCTTGCTGACCAGATAGGCGCTGTGTTCGTTATGCCCAATTTCTTCCATTGCCTGATCGAAAGTATCAACAGCGATAAGATCGAAACCCCCGCCCATGGGGCGTTTTAATTCTTCAATCCGGGAGCGTAGATCAAGGTTATCCTCAATCAGTAAAATTTTTAAAGGTACAGTCATCTATTTCCAGCTGCATAAATCGGGTTCTGGCGATAGTCGTCCCAAAGGAGACCGGAAGTGCACATTTCCCTCTGTTGATTGTTTATTGTAACAACTTCAAATGATAATAATTTGATGACCATCAAGTATTGAAACCGGAAAATCTGGAGTATTCAGTCGATTCTAACCTGTTATCGGTTGACGGGTGTCTAAGGCAATGATACCCGGTGGGCTGAAATCCTCCTGGATCGCCAGGAGGATCCCGGATTTTAGTTTTGTGGAGATGAACCATGAACGCCAAGGCTCCCTCGAAGGACCTTCTTGACCCTATTGAAAATGCATCGCGGGATGAAATAAGCGCCTTGCAGCTTGAACGCCTGAAGTGGTCAGTCAAGCATGCTTACGACAACGTAGAGCACTACAAAAAGAGTTTTGAGGAAGCTGGTGTTCATCCGGATGACATTAAAACCCTGTCGGATATTTCCAAGCTTCCGCTGAGTAGTAAAAAGCATGTTCGGGACAATTATCCTTTTGGCATGTTCGCCGTACCCCGTGAGCAGGTGGTCCGTATTCATGCGTCGAGCGGCACAACGGGCAATCCGACCGTTGTTGGTTATACCAAGAAGGATATCGAATCCTGGTCGGATCTTGTCGCTCGCTCGCTACGCGCTGCTGGCGCCAAGTCCGGGCAAATCGCCCATATTGCTTTCGGCTATGGCCTTCGCACAAACGCTTTGGGGCTGCATTACGGTGCTGAAAAACTGGGGTGCACCGTCATTCCAATGTCGGGGGGCCAGGCGGAAAAACAACTGCAACTGATTAACGACTTCAAGCCTGACATTATCATGGTGACGCCGTCGTACATGCTGTCTTTGGCGGACATGATGAAGCGAAATGGCATGGACCCACGTGATAGTTCCATCAAGATCGGCATTCACGGCGCAGAGCCCTGGACGTACGCCATGCGTGATGAAATCGAAAGCCTCTACGGTATTGATGCTCTGGATATTTATGGCCTTTCTGAAGTCATGGGCCCAGGCGTCGCTTGCGAATGTGTTGAAGATAAGGATGGTCTTCACATTTGGGAAGATCACTTCTATCCGGAAATCATCGATCCTGAAACCGGTGAAGTTCTGCCCAATGGTGAACAGGGTGAACTGGTTTTGACATCCCTGACCAAAGAAGCTTTGCCGGTTATTCGTTTCCGTACGCGAGACCTGACCAGGCTAATGCCGGGAACTTCGCGCACGATGCGCCGGATCGAAAGGATTGGCGCTCGTTCGGACGATATGTTGATCATTCGTGGACGTAACGTTTTCCCCTCGCAGATCGAAGAAGTGATTTTGCAGGATAAACGCCTTTCGCCACATTACTCGTTGGAAGTGACCCAGCATGATCGCATGGAAAATTTGATGGTGATGGCTGAAGTCAGGCCCGATGCGGGTGGTTTCGGTGAAACGTTCCGTCAGGAAATTGCCACGGATCTGGCGCGTCGAATTAAAATTTCAGTCGGTTTCTCAGTCAGCACGAAAGTTCTGCCGGTAGACGAGATTGAACGTTCCATGGGTCGGGTAAAACGCATCATCGATCTCAGGACCCATGACTAAAGTAGTCGCCTCTGACTTCTGTCGATGATGGTGCCAAATCAGATTGTTGAATATAAATCCCGGTCTTGATCGCCGGGATTTATTTTGCTTATTCAGCTTTGATCCGGCTAACATTAATGAAACAAAATGAGGCTTTCTGGCCAGTCAGAAAGGATGTCATCAAGGGATGGATAAAAATAAAGAACAATACCAGGGTGCAGGAATCCTGATCGTTGACGATAATCCAACCAACGTCAAATTGCTTGAGATGGCGTTGGAAGTGGAAGGGTTCACCAATGTAACAAGCACCACGGATCCGCGCGAGGTTCTTGGAATGCAGGAGCGGGAAAAATTCGATGTCATTCTGCTCGATATCCAAATGCCGCATATGGACGGCTTTGAAGTTATGGATCAGTTGCGAGACACGTTCCTGGACGATTACATGCCCGTTCTTGTATTGACTGCCCAGCAGGATATGGAAACCCGCCTTCGCGCCCTAAAGTGTGGCGCCAGAGATTTTGTTACCAAGCCCTTTGACAGGGCCGAAGTCATAAACCGCATCTACAATATGCTGGAGGTGCGCTTTTTATATAATGAAAGGGGCCGTCAGGCGGAAGTTCTGGAAGCCAAGGTCATGGAACGCACCCAGCAATTGCAGGACTCTCGATTGGAACTGATCCGCCGTTTGGGTCGTGCGGGTGAATATCGTGATAATGAAACCGGCATGCATGTTATCCGCATGTCAAAGAGCTGCCGTTGTCTTGCTATTCAGGCAGGGCTTGATGAAGAAACGGCCGGACAAATCCTGCACGCCAGTCCCATGCATGATCTCGGGAAAATCGGAATTCCAGACAACATTCTGCTCAAGCCCGGAAAGCTTGAGCCAGACGAGTGGGAAATCATGAAAACCCATTCGGAAATAGGTGCAGATATTATCGGCGTACATGAGTTCGGTATCATGAAAATGGCTCATGCCATCGCCTTGACACACCATGAAAAATGGGACGGGACAGGCTATCCGCAAGGTTTGAAAAATGTGGAAATCCCTATCGAAGGAAGGATATCAAGCATCTGTGATGTGTTTGATGCTCTTACATCCGAGCGTCCATACAAGAAGAGCTGGACGGTGGAAAAGGCTGTAGAATTTATAAACGAAAATTCAGGCAGTCACTTTGACCCTGACCTTGTTCGTCATTTTAATGATGCATTGGATGAAATACTGGTAATCCGCAAGGAACACGCGGACCCGGAATAGCCTTTTCAGTCCGGGACTTCTTCCGAGGCGAAGCGGAAACCGTTTCGTCCTTCTTTTTTGACTCTGTACATTGCCTCGTCTGCGGCCTGTAGAAGGGGATCACTCTCGCTGGCGTCATCGGGGTATAGGGAAATGCCGATACTGGCGCTAATTTCGCCTTGGGCTGTGCCTATCGGATAGGGTGCGGAAAGATATTCAGATATTTTTTCGGCAAATAGTTTTACAGAAGCCTGACCGGAAATATCGCTCAACAAGATAACAAATTCATCGCCGCCAAATCGCGCAGCCGTATCAGTTTCGCGGATATGAGCGGAAATTCTGTTTGCCGCCTCAATCAGCAGTTTGTCTCCGGCCTCGTGGCCAAGGGTGTCATTTATGGCCTTGAAGCCATCAAGATCGATAAACAAGAGGGCGAATTTTTCGTTCTCCCGTTTTCCTCTGGCAAGGGCGGAATGAATGCGGTCGATAAAAAGACCGCGGTTGGGAAGGCCTGTCAGTCCATCATGAGTGGCGGTATGACGCAGCTTTTCCTCAACCTCTTTACGAAGGTTGATTTCTTCCGTCAGTTCACGGGTGCGTTCTTCGACTCTTTTCTCAAGGTTTTTGTTCGCCTGATAAAGGGCTTCAACAGCCTGATTATGTTCCGTGATATCCCTGGCTTCAATCATCAGGTTAGAGGCGGAAATATCGAAAATATTAACATCAACCTCTACATCAAGATACGTGGAATCTGACCTTATAAGGCGGGTTGGAAACAACGTATCCTCGGATACCAGATAATTCAGATTTTCAGTGAATATCTCGTAATAATCCGGGTGGAAAATATCCGCGATATGCCTGCCGATGACCTCGCTGGAATTATTAATCCCCAACATGGCAATGCCCGCTTCGTTTATATAGTTGATTTTGCCATTGTTACAGGTGCAGATCAGGTCCAGGGCATTGTTCACCAGTTTCCGGTATCTGGCCTCGCTTCGGTGAATTGCTTCGGACATACGCACCTGATGTGTGACATCGCGGGCCAGGATGACGGCATATTCCCCATTTATCTCGCGGGCCTTGAATAAGTTGATATTGACGCCGATTTCGTTGCCGTCCAGGGCGATCAGTTTGGCCGGGAAGGGATCATCCTCTTGCGCCAGAATATCAATAAAATCATCAATAGCGGTGGAATATTCGCTCGCCAGAAAATCAGCGAAGGGTTTGCCGACAATCCCTTCCTCAACGCCGGCACCTAAAAGGTTAATGGCCACGGAATTTACATCTGTAATAACGCCATCACGGCAGATACAGACAATGTCCGATGATACTTCTAAAATTCGAATCAGATTTTTGGCGTCAAATCGTGGGTTCTTTTCCCGTCTTTCCTGAGAGGGAACTTCTTCATTGGAAAGATCGCGGGTGTTTTTTAAAGTCATAAATATATCAATGGAAACAGGGGGGGGAAACACCGGGGATCACGAAAATCAGCATTGCAGAAAAGCCTTATATCCTGGAATTCTTAGTGAGATATAAACCATTTTCTATAATACCTAGCTTACCGTTTACTGACCATAGGAAAGGAGACTTTATTATTTTGCCCGCTTTGTCCCTTTCTGTTTCGAGAATGTTGCCGGTCATTGCAATTTTCCTTTTGAGCATTTCAAGTCTCGCTTTTTCCAGCTCAGATGAGACGACGGAAACGCAGCAGGGGTCTGCTGTGATGAGTGAAAATTCGCAAAGCAGTGCTTCAGAAATGTCAGAGGACGAGGCGCATGTTGGGGCGGATTTAATGTCTTATGCCCGTAGGTATCTGTCCTTGGTCCCAAAAATACTGACCCATGAAGTCTATTCGTTAAAGACATGGGTTCGGGAGAGCCTGAATGAACCCAGCCGGCGAGGAACGCCAAAAGTCGTTATAGATTTGCCTGCCCCCATAGTGAAGGAACCGGAGACAACTGTCAGCGAGCCAGAACAAACGAAACAGGATGAAGAACCGGTTGAGGCACAACAAGATGATAAAACAGAAAAAACCGCTCCCGAAATTCTCAAGGAAGAGGTAGAGACAAAGCCGGAAAAAATTTCTGCTGTTATCGCGGACGATAAGGGGGAACTACCTGGTTCAGGTGTCGAAATTCAAGATATTCCAATTAAACTCAAGATGTTTTTTCCAGGAAAAGAAAAGCCCGACCCATCAAAAGAAATTTCCTCTATACCCAATTCAGCCCCTCCGGAATCAATGGTTGTCTCACCTCCCTCATCGGCGGCGTCTGCTGAACCAGATAAAGACAAGACAGAAGCGGTTTTTTCATTGCCGTCTCTCCGGCCAAGCGTTGTCGAAAAAGTGGTGGTTAGGGCTGCGCCTGCGGATGCCGACTTGAAAATGGGGAAATCCATGGCGATAGGGGCATCTTTTGCAGGAACAAAAAGAACCTGTATCGGGAAACAGAATGGACATGTGCTTTTTTGTTCTCAGTCCATGACATGGCCAGAACACCTGGGGGCTTATTTTGAGACTCACAGCGACACGTACAGGGGCACTCAGGCTATTGTTCGTTATGATGGAAAAAAACTGACCCATGCCCACGCCCTTTTTCTTAAAGCCGGATTGAAGGATGTGGTGTCCTATTTCGATGCACTGTATGGCCCGCCGATTGAGACCTTTAACAGGATCGTCGTACCCTTTGAAGGAAGGCCGATGGATAATCCAACATTTGTTTGGCGCAGGAATAATCCTGTTGGCGTAAGCCCACAATCAACCGTTCTGGAAATAAGGGGTTTCGATGATTCCCGGGGCGGATTTCCAGATATGGATCACGGCGTTGTCCGGCTATATGGCGGTGGATCTCTTCCTATTTTCCCCTGGGTCAGTCCAAGGGAAATGATGTTGGCAAAATACGCGATAAATTAAAGCTGGACAGAGCACGGAAAACTTCCAATTTTATAGTATGATTTTTTAAGGAGAGCGGGTTTTGAGCGGAAACTTAAATAAAATCCTTCATGTAGAAGATGAAGTCGATATTCAGGAAGTTGCAAAAATGGCTCTTGAGGCCGTTGGCGGCTTGACGGTCAGAACGTGCGGAGACGGTGAGGAGGCCTTGTCGGCAGCGCCGGAATTCATCCCTGACTTGTTTTTACTCGATGTCATGATGCCGGGAATGGATGGTCCGGAAACTTTTAAGGCTTTGCAAAAAATACCCGGATTTGAACAGACGCCAGCGATTTTCATGACCGCGAAAGTAATGGAAGCGGAAGTTGCCCGCTTCAAGGAACTTGGGGCCCTGGGCGTGATCGCAAAACCATTCGATCCGATGACTCTATCAGATCAGATCAGGGAACTTTGGCAGCAAAGAGTGGATGGATAGCGCTTTATTCGTTCATCGCCAGTTTCAGATGAGACGGATTTAGCCGTCCCATGGATAGTAATAACTGATAAATAGCCAACCGCTCATCGTAAGAGGCGGCTGTGAAGTTGATCTGGGCATTCGAAACTTCATTTTCCGCATCAAGAACGTTGATCACTGTTTCTTTTCCCGCTTCGCGCAATTTTTTTCGCGAGATGAAAACTTCCGATGCAATATTGACGGCGTTTTCCAAAAGCTCAAGGCGCGAGCGGGCGGTCAACAGCGCTTGCCATGAAAGCCTCACCTGCTCGATGACCTTGTCGATGGTCTGATCGTGGTTGTTACGACTGGTTCCGTAATCGTAAGCGACCTGGCTCAGGCTTTCACTGGTCGTAAAACCGGTGAACAGGTTCCAGTTTGCCTGTACCTGGACCGAATAGTCGCGCCGCATTCCCAGTGTCCCGGCATTATGCTTCTCGACGTTGGCTGAACTCACAACATCAACAACCGGCGCGTACTCGGACAATACGGTGCGGCGGCGTTCACGGGTCATTTCAACTGTGATGGCGCTGTTGGAAATTGCCGGATTTTCCTGAATGGCGATCTCGATCGTTTTGACGAGTTCACTGGGGATCATTTCCACCGGTGGCACAGGATCAACCATTGCTTCGATGTCAGGTGCATGATCGAAAACCTGTGCGTAGCGGCTGACCGCGTCTTCAAGGGCGCCTTCAAAGGTGACTCGGCGTTCTTTGGCGATTTGCAGTCGTGATTTTGCCTGCAGCACGTCGACGGCGATGCCTGAGCCGCGTTGCACACGTTCGTCTTCAAGGTTCAACTGGCGCTGAATGGTCGCTTCATTGCCACGCGCAAGTTGCACCAGTCGATATTGACGCAATACATCAACATATGCGGACGTCCCTTCAAACAAGGTGTTCTGCAATGTGCCTTCAAGGGTGATGTGGGCAAGCGACTTGTTCAGTCGGGCTGTTCTGACCGTCGAGTGGGTCAGATAACCGTTAAAGACATTCTGGGTCATGGTCAGCGATGCTGTCTGCATGACGCGTGACCAATCCTTTTCCGTAGCTCGAGTCGTCGGGTTGTCGATGTGTTCCGGACCGGCAGCAGCGGATGCCTGCAGGGTTGGCAAGTAGCCCGCCTTGGATTGTCGAACTCCCTGTTCTGCTGACTGGGTCGCAGATTTTCCCGCCTTCACCAGCGGATGCAGGTAGATGAAGTCCGCCAGTTCTTTTTCCAGGGCCTTGGCAAGGCCTTCAGTCGGCGCAATCAAAAGGCAGCCCGTACACAGGGCAATAAGTGACAGCTGAATGTTAACGGGGCGGAAGGGTAACCTCACAAGTGCAAGCTCCCGGCCCATCCAAGTCTGACAAAAAAATTAAGGGGCTGTCCTAGATAACTACCTCAAATAGCTCCTAACCCATTGTCTTAACTGCAACAATTGAGTTGATGGGTCACTGTTATTAAAACGCCACTCACATTCCTTCAAAAATAACCCAAAATGCTCCTTGGGAACACCGTTGAATTTACGCATATGACGCTTCGCCTGGTTCCAAAAGTTCTCTATGCCGTTGATGTGATTTTTCTTGTCTGCAAAAAGTTTGGAGTGGTTGATCCGGAAGTGCTTGAAGTCAGATACATCCAGCACGTTGTAGCCCCGCCAACAATCTGAATAAACGATGCTATCAGGTATGACTTTTCGTTCAATGATAGGGAGCAAGGTTGCGGACGAAGCATCGGGTATAATCTTCGTGTAGACCCTGCCTCCTCGCTTTAACAGGCCAAACACTGGAGTTTTACCGGCGGCACCGCGACCACGTTTTCCCTTGCGGCGGCCCCCAAAATAACTTTCGTCGACTTCAATTTCACCATCAAAAACTTCATGACTTTCTTGTTCAATTTCTAAAACAATAATCTCGCGAAGACGGTGGTAAAAATAGGCGGCTGTAGACTTGTTTACACCAACCAGAGAGGTTGCAGTTCGCGCCGTAGATCCAGACACAAAATGTTCGATAAGACGATCTTGTTTGTAGACACTTAATCGGCTCTTTCTCATACTGACCATGATAACACCTTTTATGTGTTATCTAGGACAGCCCCAAATTTAATTCAAAAATTGAGCATCTTCTTTTTCTTATTCCTGATGAGCAGCAGGGGTTCATCAACGAATTGCGAGTTAAAAGTAATGATGCTTTTAGATTCCACAGACTTTGGGCGAGGTTGATTGAAAAGGGCAATCTTACCGAACAAGAAAATAAAAGACTGGAATCAGCTTTAGATAATATGCATGAAAATGAAGAATGGCTTTTCGATCAGTGGGAAGAAGGAACTTTACGAAGAGAATTTGAACCACTGTTAAAAATTCCGGGCGAAATTATCTAATGAAAAATGATGGGAAAGATTTAGAGCATTTAGTTCACGCAATTGAGCAATCTATAGCTCCAGATTCAGTTGTTGAACATGATGTAAATTTACCCGTTATCAGTTCGGGAAGTGGGCGGACCCGACAATGTGATGTAGTTATTCGTTCAGGGCAGAAGCCAAGAGAAACAATTACCATTGTAGAGGTACAAGATCGGGGATCAAAACCCGACATAAATACCTTTGGAGGTTGGCTTCAAAAATTGGAAGAGGTGGGTGGTCAACATTTAATCTGTGTCTCACG